>JAJRQT010000210.1 GCA_024280115.1 Bacteroidota bacterium
AGGAAATTATGTAGGGACTGTTTACTCCGCACAACAGGTACAAACGGGATGGTTTGGAGAGGGTGACGATCGGTTCTATATTGATGGTGAAAATGTTCCATCAATTCAAGGAACAGGAACCGAAGACTATTTTGGAGATGCCTGGGGATTTAGAGAATTTTCAGGACAATTCCAGGGGGTTTCATTATATGAAGGGGTTTTAGCGGGAGATCGCGTTACTGCTTATCGTTGGCACATTCCTGATCCAATACGATTTCAGGAGTCTTTAAAATTTACGATAGAACATCGTGGAAGTAAATTTGATGAGCGCGGAGATCAAATTTCAAGTTCATCTGAACGAGCAGACTGGATAAGCTCTGTTGCATTTTGGTATCAAACGCCAATAACATTTTCCGATACTGAATTGCCTTCGGCCAATAAAAGAGTTGCGCCATATCATATATTGATTGCGTCAACTTTAGAAATGAAGGCTTTACCAAATAAAGTAAAAAAGGAGTTGGTGGCTGTTCATTTTGCGCCAGAAACCCCGGATGGAGAAATTGAATTTAAATTTGAAGTAACAGAATCCGGAACCTATAAAATATCTGCAATTCTTGCTGATGGACCTTTTGGTGGTATGTACCAACCATTTGTCGATGATCAGCCT
The DNA here is from genome assembly GCA_024280115.1 of Bacteroidota bacterium. Classification (GTDB taxonomy): domain Bacteria; phylum Bacteroidota; class Bacteroidia; order Cytophagales; family Cyclobacteriaceae; genus JAAUQL01. Next base: position 647 of record JAJRQT010000210.1, read on the forward strand.
GCCGGTCCGGTTTTGGATATGGTTAGTAAGGGAGGTGATTTTATGGAGCATAATTTTGGCAATTTTAAGCTTATCTCAGGTGAACACTTATTTAAATTAAAAGGAAAAGGCGCTTCACCTCATAAGAGGCCTTCTCTGATTAATAAATACCAGGTCAGCGTTAGTACAATTATTCTTTTGCGTTTGGAAGACCTAATTTAATAATGTTTGCAGAATGATTATACCGCAAAAATCAAATAATCACTAAGAGATGGAGCTAAATACATACTTAAAAATCAAAAAAAATAGCGCTATAAAAACAGCAACATTTTTACCACTTATTTTTATAGCGCTTTTCTTGACAAATTGTACAATAGCTAAAAAAGATGGACCTCCCGAAGCTCCTCGTGGGTATTGGAATATGACAACATTAAAAATTGCCTATTTCTTCGGTAGAGTAAAACTAATGGATATTAATCCCCCTCTCCCGGAAGATGTTATTGAGCACAAGGATATTATTTATAAAACTATCGATTCCACAGAGTTAAAATTGGATATTTATCATTCTAAAAATATTACTGAGTCCGCTCCATTATTAATTTTTATCCATGGAGGAGGTTGGGTAAAAGGTGATAAGCAAGATTACAGGGGTTATCTGATCGATTTCGCAAAAAAAGGCTATATAACTGCAACCATTCAATATAGATTTGTAAATAAAGTGAAAATGCCGGGCCCGATTTTGGATGTAAAATCTGCAGTAATTTGGTTGAAAAAACACGCAGTAGAATACTATATTGACAAGGACAAAATAGCAGTTATTGGTGGTTCAGCAGGTGCTCACCTTGCAATGATGATTGGCTATTCTTCTGATGAGCCAGATTTTAAAAATGATAAAGATACCACCTTATTTTCTTCAAGAGTACAAGCAGTAGTTGAGTTGTATGGGCCAACAGATCTAACAACAGAATATGCCAGAGAGCATCCATATATTAAAATTGGTTTTAGCAAAAGCTATTCTGAGGCGCCTGAAATGTTTGCCAATGCCTCTCCCATATCTTATATAACAAAAGATGATCCTCCAACCTTAATATTTCAGGGAACCATAGATGAGCTTGTCCCTATAATCCAAGCTGACATGCTCAACGAAAAATTAAAAGAAAAAAATGTTCCGGTAGAGTATCACAAACTTAAAGGTTGGCCTCATACTATGGATATGAGTATTAAAGTAAATGAATATTGTCAATACTATATGGAGCAATTTTTTGAGAAGTATATTCCTAAAAATTAATATACAATGAATCGCATCGATAGATTGTTTAATGAAATATTAGCCTTATCATTTTTAATTCATTTAACCCTTGTTAGTCTTGCTCTCAATAAGTTCTTCCGGGTTCTCAGAGAGATGCTAAACCAGATGAAGAGCAATTTGCGTTTTAAAACGCCACAAGTTAGCTACGCAAAACATGAGGTAGTGAGGTGCGAGACGCTCTATAACCAGAAATATATTTCACATTAGATGTTAAATAATTCATTCAATCATGCTTCGTAAAATTCTTAAGATTATCGCCATTTTTATTGGATTAGTTTTTGTATTTCTATTCTGGGCTCTGCAGGGATTAGATTATACACCCTACTTTGAGAGTGAGTATTATAAAATCACTAATTCGAGATTTGATAGTCTTGCTTCCAGCCTGAACGGTTCAAGGGGGAAAGTTTTCGTTGGATTTGGGAAGCAAAGTATCACCCCTACACTAAATGGTGATACAGATGATCCTTCATCAGGAAAATTTGTAGAAATACCACTCGCTGGATTTGGAGGAAGAGAAGGCGCACCTGCTACAGGAATTCATGACAGCCTGTTTGTGAAATGTGTCGCGATAAAAGTGAATGAAAAAATCATCGTATTTGTGGGCTCGGATTTATTGATTATGCCTCCGGAAGTGAGTGCTATGAGTAGTGAATATATTTCAAAGAAATATGCCCTGGGCAGAGGGGATATATTTTACTCAGCAACTCACACGCATTCTAGTGTAGGCGCCTTTTCAGCGGGAAAAGTAGGCGAGCTGTTTGGAGGAGTTTATAATCCAAATGTAATTGAATGGCTCTCCGGGCAGGTTTCAAAAGCTATAGAAATGGCGTTGAAAAATGTTAAGCCTGGTCAGATTGGTATTGGAAATTTCCATGCAAGGGATTTCGTGAATAACCGGTTGGTCGGAGAAGATGGTCGTGTAAATACTGATTTCATGATCATGATGGCCAGTCAGGATGATGGAGAAAAAGCTGTTTTGGGATCTTTTGATGCTCATGCTACCACACTGGGTACATGGAATATGGAAACCAGCGCTGATTATCCCGGATACTGGCAGCGAAAATTGGAGGAGAATGGATTTGATATGGCTGTCTTTTTTGCAGGAAGTGTTGGGAGTCATACATACCAAAGTAAAGGTGATCGTTTTGATAAATCAAAATACATTGGTGAGGCTTTGGCAGATAGCGTTGTGAAATACAGCCAAAAGATAATAATGAAGGATAGTATCGATCTTTCTTCGATGACCTTAAAAGTAGAAATCCCTGATTTTCACATAAGGGTTACTGATGGGCTACGTTTAAATCCATACATTTCAAAAAAACTATTTCCGGATGTTGGAGAGGTTTTTCTACAGACAGCAAGAATTGATAGTCTTATTTGGGCTACAGCGCCCAGCGATTTCAGTGGGGAGACTACATTGGTTTACAAAAATGCTATGTATAAAAGAGGTTACAAAGCCATGGTAACCAGCTTCAATGGCGCATATACCGGTTATATCATTCCATGCAAATATTACCATCTGGACGCTTATGAATCGAGGCTAATGAACTGGTTTGGCCCCGGATATAATCCCTTTATTAATTATATGCTTGGAGAGATGATAGATAAAGTTTCTGAAACTCAATCTTCAAATAATCTCAAATAATTTCTCAGGCGCTCGGTTCTACCGAGTGACAATTATGTTAAATAGAAAAGTGTGAGTATATAGATCGCTCGGCTAGAGCCGAGCGATTGTGCGAGGATTCAAATCACAAATATTTTTCCAGGAAAGCATCAATATAAAACTGACAGTATTCATTGACTTTTGCAGAAACATCCATGGCATGTGGCCACCCTTTTAACCGGTGATAATCATGGGGCACACCAACCCTGGAAAGCCAGATATCCAAGGAGTCAGCCTGGCTTACAGGAACAAGTGAATCGATTGTTCCATGGAAAGTTAAAGTTGGTGGATCGTCAGGCGTAATAAATGTTTTTGGCGATGCCAGGTTATATAATTCTGGATGCTCATCGTATGAGGAGCCGATAAAATCTTTGGCCTGGTAAGTACTTATGGAATATGGTGTTGTAAGATCTGTCGGGCCATATAAATTGATGATCGCTTTCACCTTACTCGATTTTTCATCCTGACAATTTTTGTTAAACATTGGTTCATCTCCGGCATATCCTACCATCATGGCAAGATGACCGCCAGCTGATCCTCCAATTAAGGCCATTCTATCCGGATCAATTCCATATTCCTCTGCATGATCTCTGATCCAGCGAACAGCACAATTGACATCCTGTACGGCTGCCGGGAAAATTGCAGCTTTGATCAATCGGTAAGAAACAGTAATGGTTATATATCCTTTTTTTGCATAGTCAATCAGATAAGGTAAATAATCAGATCTTTTACCAGTTCTCCATGCACCGCCATGGATGAAGATCATTACAGGGGCAGGGTTTTGGAGGTTTTTTAATTTATATAAATCAAGCTGAAGTGAAATCGAGTCCACATTTTTATATTCAATATTTTTAATTTCCAGGATATCATTGGGAACTGCGGGTTCAGTATCGATGAGATCGAGCATACCAAGCCCGTAGGAGATTTTCACAAATGTTTCATTCATGTAACCAGAAGGTGCTTTGAATGGGCGATTGATGTCTGTAGTATTGGTGTTGCAATTGGTTAAAAAAAGAAGTGCGATGATGCTGCAAAAAGGAAATATTTTTTTCATGCTATTAATCATTATTTATTCAGTTTCGTTCAGTATAGGTTCTTTGCTCATTGGACGCTGAGTGTATCACCATTTTTTATTTTTCATCCTACTTAGGCTCTTAAAAAGCAAATAACATTAACATGTTAACGATAATTAAGTAGTTGTAATTATGCCCTATTGAAGAACAAAAGAACAAGTGAACAGTAGAATAGCGAAATCATGGAAAACTTATAACTCTCTCTCAATTGGTTTTAATATCTATTTATTTTATTTCTACATTCCTGATTCAAATGTTCAAATGTTCTTAATTAATTCTTAATCAGCTTCAGTTGACTTCCCACGTAATGACTTCAATTCCGAATGGAATTAGATTTTTTCAAAAAGCCCACTGAGATTTCAAATGATAATTTGGAACAATGACTTTCGCCTTTCACCTATTAGCTCATAGCTCATAACTCATGGCTTATCCATGGCCCCAGCTATTCATTCTCACCAGGTGTTCTGCTCATTTCAAACCTGAGTGTACCACCATTCTTAATTTCATCATGTGTAAACCATGTACGATCCAGTAATGAATCATTAAGCCAGATATTTTTTACATAAATATTGTCAGGTGCATAATTTTCAGCAATGACTTTTAATTTGGCATTACCAAGCTTTATCTCAGCCTGTTTAAACAATGGTGCTCCAAGTTGATATATATCCGTTCCGGCTACCGGATAAAAACCGAGCGAGCTGAAGATATACCACGACGAGAGCGTTCCCGCATCGTCATTTCCATCCAGCCCATCATAGCGATTTAAATATTTACTATCCAGAATCCATCGAACCCATTTTTGGGTGAGATCAGGTCTTCCGGCATAATTGAATAAATATGGGGCATGAATATCCGGCTCATTTCCATGCCAATAATATGATCCCGGATTCCAATTGCCAATTACAGCCTCTGATTTTAAAAAAAAGTCATTAAGCTCGTTCACGAAATATTCTTTGTTTTTAAAAAGATTGATGAGTCCGGGAGCATCAAAGAAAGGAGCCCATCTCCATTGCAGGGCACTGCCTTCCACGTAGTCATTTGTGAATGAGTCATCACCACTAAGATAGGTTAACAGGAGTGGATCAAATTCTTCTACAAATGTTCCATCGGCATTCCGTGGATGAAAATATTGCGATTCAGGATTCCATACATTTTTATAATTCATGGAAATGTCATGGAAAAACTTAGCGTCTTCTTCATGACCAAGCTCCTTTGCCAACAGGCCAATGGAATAATCCGCCATGCATATTCCAGGGTTCTTGACACAGCCTGATCCATGGAATCCGCCGGACAATATCCATATTTTACACAATCGTCATTGCCTCTTCTTCCTGAATACGCAGACCCTGGAGGTGTGGATGCCAATGCAATCATTTTCATGTTTTGGTAAGCAAACTCTACATCATAATCCCGGATTCCTTTTTGCCAGGCTTCTGAGATCACGATGTCCGATGCGGATCCCAACATGGAGCCGGTATATCCGTTACCGGAAGGCCATCGCGGAAGCCAACCACCCTCTTTGGCCATCTGAATAAGTGAAACAATCATATCGCGTTGATCATCGGGAGCAATCATGTTAAATAGTGGATGGACAGTACGAAAGGTATCCCAAATGGACATATCCGTAAAATATCTGAAACCATTCGCTTGGTGGATCTTTTTATCAAAGCCGAAATATTGACCATTTACATCACTAAAGACTGTGGGCATTTGGAAGCAACGGTAGAGGGCAGTATAAAAGCTAATTTTCTGTTTTTCGGTACCACCGGAGATCTTAATGGCAGATAGCTGATTTTCCCAAATGCGAAGTGCCTCATCGGCAATTTCTGCAAACTGCTTATTTCCAGTCTCAGCTTCTAAATTCTCCCAGGCATTTTCAATGCTCACATGAGAAATGGCCAGTTTTAGCTCTATGGAATTTTGAGATTTATTTTTATCAAATGTAAATCCGGCTCCGATTTGATCCCCGGTTGCTGACGTTGAATTTATGGAATAATTGCCATTTTCCCAGGTGACATAATCTTTGAAAGGAGCAGAGAACCTGGCGGCGAAATAAACCTTAATACCTCCATACCGTCCTGCGAAGGTTCCAAAAGTCCGAACATGTCCTTCAATTTCATGAGTCCCGGGGTTAATTTTTATATAACCCTCCTTCCCGGGTCTATCGCCTAAAGCATGGGTTACATTCAGGATTATTTCCGGACTGGTTTCGTCATCAAATGTATATTTATGAATTCCAACCCTTTCGGTTCCGGTAAGCTCAACTTTGATCCCCTGATCTGGCAGATTTACTGAATAATATCCCGGATAGGCCAATTCATTTTTATGGGAATATTGATATGACAAATCTTTGATTGATTCTTTCTCTAATATATTGCCATCAACCGGCATCACGAGGAAATGACCACCATCTGTTGCACCCGTTCCAACCAACCTCGTGTGTGAGAAACCGATGATTTTGTTGTCTCCATAAAAGTATCCAGAAGTATTTAGCACCTTATCATAAGTAAGAAAGGAAGATGTCTCCGGGCTTAAACGCATTACGCCAAATGGTAATGAGACGCCAGGAAAATTGTTTGCACAGGTCCATGGAATTCCGCCGGTTCCAATGAAAGGATTAACCTGGGCTGAGAGTGGAAATTTAGAGGTGATAATTTCCGGAACTTGCTGTGTTTTTAAATCGACAATACTGCGATATTTCAACCATATTCCCGCAATGAATAGTCCAGATGCCAGCAGGATGATGCCTAATATTGAAAGAGATATTATTAAAAATTTCCGCATTTTATATGAATAATATGATATTTAATATCAGGAAAAGTGAGATGGGAAAAATATAGCTTTTTTTTATGAATGTCATGATAAAAGGTGATGATTTGCATTATTAATTCTTCTTTCAGAAAAACGCAGATAAAATAGGATCTTCGATAAAATTTAACTTCTTCTCAGGTTATGTTTATAACTGTGATTGCATTTTGAATAAATATTTCCAAACTTGAAACTGAAACATATTTTCAATCTATTTCAATATTTAATTATGAGAAACTCAGTAATTTATATTCTTTCCATAGTACTGCTTTTTGGATGCCAGGGCAACCAGAAAAAAAGTGAATCAAGCGCTGAAAGTGACGTAAAGAGTGCCACGGAAGAAAAAGATCAGGGATGGCAGTTTTTGTTTGATGGTAAAACTAAAAATGGTTGGCATATTTATAATAATAAAAGTGAGGGCTACGCCTGGGAAGTTCAGGATGGTGTTTTGCATTTAAATCCCAAGGAAATAATGGTAACTCCCGTACCCGGTGCAGGAGATTTGACACAAGCTGTCGGTGGTGGTGATTTGGCCACAGATCAGGAATACGAAAATTTCCATCTCAAATTGGATTGGAAAGTCGGTTCCCCAAGCAATAGTGGGGTCATGATATTTGTGAAAGAGCTGCCGGAACATGATTATCCATGGCAGACCGGACCGGAAGTACAAATCATGGAGCAAAGAGAATGTAATGAAGAAATCAATTGTGTGGGTGATTTATATAGTTTAGTCGCTGGCCCGAGAGATCTCGAGATTTCTAAAGATTGGAATCAATTGGAGATCATTGTGAATAACGCTTCGCTGGAAGTGATTATGAACGGAAGAAGTTTATATTCCACTACCATGTGGGATGAAAACTGGAGAGCCCTTATAGCCAAAACAAAATTTACTTTCTGGCCTGATTTCGCAACCTATAAAAAAGGAAAAATTGTACTTCAGGACCATGGACATGAAGTTTGGTATCGAAATATAAAAATAAAGCAGTTGTAATTTTTTTTTCCTGATCTACTGTCGGGGCAAATGAATAATAAAATGCGACAATTCACACTTATAATCTTGTTGATCATGACACTTAACAACGAATCTCTTCATGCGCAGGATTCTCCAAAAAAGTTTAAACTTGCAATTGTTCAGATGAAAGTTGTTGGCGGAGACAGGGCAGCGAATTTGGCGCATGCAAGGGAAATGATTGACGAAGCAGCTAAAAATAATGCAGATTTTATATTACTTCCCGAGGCCATGGACCTTGGCTGGACAGATCCTTCCGCTCTAACAGAGGCTCAACCAATTCCGGACGGAGAGACAAGCCAGTTGTTGATAAGTTTGGCTAAAAAACACGAAGTTTTCATTTGTTCAGGTTTGATTGAGCAGGATGGAGATAAAGTGTATAATTCTGCAATAATCGTCAATCCATATGGGGAAATAATTCTGACCCACCGGAAAATTAATGAATTGGATATCGGTCATCCGTATTATGCACTTGGCAATAAACTGAATGTTTGCGAGACTCCATTTGGAACAATTGGACTTTTAATATGTGCAGATGCAACTGCAAATGACCATGTCTTAACCCGTTCATTAGCATATATGGGAGCAGATGTGATTTTGTCGCCAAGCAGTTGGGCCATGCCGGGGGATCATGACAATAAAAAAGATCCCTACGGAAGCACATGGGAAAATGCCTATATTCCCATAGCAAAGGATTTTGATGTTTGGATTGCCAGCAGTAGTAATGTGGGTAAAATGACTGCCGGACCATGGAAAGGTTGGAAAGGAATCGGTTGCTCTTTGGTCATTGATCCCAAGGGTGAAATTGCTGTAAAAGGTCCGTATGGAGCTGATGCAGATACTATTTTATATACAGATATCCAACCTGTTCCACGACCAGCACAAGGAACAGATTGGCCTCAATATTTTAAAGGAGATAATTAAAATGTTACAATTATTATTGAAAAACTTTGATTGGTTCTGCTTTTAACGTCCTTTCAATTTTCTTGAAAATCTTCTTAATTTTTGGCATTTTTCATTTAACAGTTTACAAATTTCATGTTTTATAATTTCTATGTTGGAGCACTCTTTACTCTGTGGAACTTTGTGACTTCTCTGTGGAGCTTTGTGTAACAGCTATTTCACAAAGTTGCTCAAAGAAGACACAGAGAGACTCCAAGAAAACAAAAGAAGCACATAAAAAAGTGTTAACTACTTTATTCTAATTATGAAAAACGCCTACTTTTTATAATTGTATTTCAATGTCGTTTAGTTAAGATAATTATTGTATCACCTCTCCCTTCACCCTCTCGAGAGAGGGATAATAGGTGCTTAACTAAACGACATTCAATTATATTTTGTATAAATACAAACCGGTTTATTCACATGTCACAGCGAAAAATTTGTATAGCATTGTATGTTTAGTCTGACAATTATTTTTGTAACTTACATTGACATAAGCTATTTAACACCCTATAAAAAAATCAAATGAGTTCAGCTTCCAGAAGAAATTTTTTAAAATCGATCTTGTTAACTCCTATACTTGCATCCAGTCATTCACACCTGTATTCAAGTAATGATCTGGTCAACACTAAGTTCGGACACAAATTTAAAATCAGTCTGAATGTTTATTCTTTTAATACACTTCTTCGCGAAGGGAAGATTGATCTTTTTGATGTGTTGGATTTCTGTGCAGAATACAATTTCGATGCCATTGATCCGACAGGTTATTATTTCCCGGGATATCCTGAAGTTCCAACGGATGCGTATATAAATAAGTTTAAAAGAGCGGCATATATTCTGGGGCTCGATATAAGTGGTACAGGCGTTCGCAATGATTTTTCAATTCCCGATGCGGCAAGCCGTAGTGCGGATGTTGAAATGATTAAACAATGGATTGTAGCTGCGGCTAAACTGGGGATTCCCAATGTCCGTATTTTTTCCGGGAAATCTAATCATGAGGGAAATTCCCGCGATCAGGTTTTTGAATGGATGGCCAGAGATATTAAAAAATGCTGTGAATTCGGGAAGGAACATGGTGTAATAATTGCCATTCAAAATCATAATGATTTTCTAAAAACAGCCGATGATGTAGATCGTATTTTTGAGATGGTCGATTCGGAATGGTTGGGATTAAATCTTGACATTGGCAGTTATCGCCAAAAAGATCCCTATGAGGAAATAGAGCAAAATATAAATTTTGCCGTTACCTGGCAAATCAAAGAAAATGTATGGATTGATGATAAGGAGGTACCTACGGATTTTGTAAAGTTATTTGAGATAATAAAGAAAAGTGGTTACCGGGGATACCTTCCTTTGGAAACCCTGGGTGCGGGCGATCCTTACCAAAAGGTTCCGCGCATGCTTAAAAGTGTAAAAAAAGCCATTTAACTTCAATAGCCGTAGATAAAGATATTATTAAATGATCTCTGCAAGTTGAACTCTTAGCTTATAATATTTGTTTTTATAGTGAATTGGGATAATTAAAACTATAAAGAAATGGAGATTTTAAATTATTCTGATCGATTGCCCGCCAATTTATTTACAGCACAAAAGCTGTTATTGTCCGTGATAAGCTTTATTTGGAATTATACCGGATTGCCAGTGTTTGATTTGATTACTACCAAGATCAATGAAAAATGGAAGTACAGGAAGTAATATTGTATTTGTTAGCCGCAATTGCATATTTCGTGCCGTTCTATATTGCCAGGTACAGGCGTGTAAATGGACAGCAAATTGTTTTCTGGTTCAACCTGTTGTTCGGGTGGACAGTTGTCGCCTGGATGATTCTCATTGTCGTGTCTTTATCCTTGGATGGAAACCGTAGCAGGAGCCATTCACTGACAATCTGATAAAAGATCCGGCATATTTAACCTCTTTTAATGATTTCATTTTTGAAACCGTGCGGGAATGGTGCATGGTAAGAAATGAGCGTTTTGACTTGATTTTTACTTCAAGAATAACTAAAACAAATCGTATCACCACCACCCTTCGGGCATGTTTTCGATATCTTCAAATGCATTGTTCACTCCTCCGGCAGGTCCATAAAAAACACTACCTCCATAGGTAGTAAGGAACAACATCCCCGGATTGTTGATATCTGGTATGGCTCGCTGACCCCATTTAAATCGATAACCTTCAATTCTTTTCCAGCTATTACCATAATCATCGCTACGGAATGCTGCATTTTGAAAAGTATTGATAAATATTTCGTTTGGTTTTTTAGGATCCATTCCGGCGGCATTTACGCGATAATTTTCTTGAAAGCACTGATTCCATGTCAAGCCACCATCAGTTGTTTTTAAAACTCCACCATGAACATCTTTACCATCCATTGTCCGTGGCCAGCAACTTAAATACATGTTTTTAGAATTATTTGGATCAATGAGTAAATCGTGGGGTGCATTTACACCGGTTGGGAGCTGAACAGGTATCCAGCTTTTCGCATCATCATCACTAAAATACAATGCACCGGCAATTATTTTATTTCCGGGTTTGCCCCTGGTCATTAAAACAAATAATCTGCCATTGGCATTTCTCCGAAGTTGCCATGCATATCGATTGTCACCTAGCCCGGTATTTGACTCATTCCAGGAGAGACCACCATCAGTCGATTTGTAAACACCTTTATCAAACACGCTTACATACATGATTCTGGCATCCAATGGTGAATCGGGGTCTATTAATATGTTTGTACAAACTGAATTTTCAGGGATACCCTTATTGCTTTTTTGCCAACTTTTACCACTGTCATCAGATCTGGCTACTCCACCTTTAAATCGTTCAAAGCCTCTATTGCCAAACATTTTATCTCTCGGTAAATCATGAGCATTTGCCCATACCGACCATACACGCCCCTTGATTTTAGGATCAAATTCAATCCAGTAGCAAGTGTTTTGCCAGGACCTTGGGATGTTATTCAGTGCATGGAACCAACTCTTTCCTCCATTGAATGTATGGAAAAGTCCCATGTCGGTGTAACTGATGAAGAAGTGATCCTTATTGAAAGGATCGAAATGAACACCATAACAAGTAGTGACATCAAGACCTCCGCTGGCAAAGGATCCGTCCGGCTGATTGTGGCTGTATAATTGTTCCCATGTTTTTCCGCCATCGATGGTTTTATAACCACGGCCATTGTCTCCGGCCATACAGATATTTGGGTTTCCGGGAGCTACGGAAAGGTCAATTGGACTCCCTCCCCAACCCGGATCAAAACTTTGCTCCATCCAGGAACCTTCAAAATTATCTGTGATATAACCCCTGGGAGAGGACGATCGCAATACTGGTTTCCAGTTGTCTCCTCCGTTTTCAGTTTTAAGGATGGTAAATTGCATTTCGGAGGTGCCATCTTCCGTTGATGTTGGTATATTAACGGAAATATAGGCTACACTCGGATTGGACTCACATACGGCAAGACCTCTTCTGAAAGATGGTAATTTATCCGGGGCAACACGATCAAACAATCCATTATTTATTTGCTTCCAGCTTTTACCCAAATCTTCACTTACATACATACCTCCAAGAATCTTTCCGTTAGCACGACTAAAAGAAGATTGAATATAAATCGACGTTCCCGAGTCATCCGTACCACCTTTTACAGCAATCATTTTCTTTACAGGGAGTGGAAATTGTTGAACCTTTCCGGAGATTAAATTAATCCGGACACAAGCACTTTCAGTAAAAACTGTTACCTCATTTGGCTGTCCGTGGATACTACCCGGGAATATGGCCTTTACATTTTGACCTGGAACTTTACTGACAAGTTCCCAGTTTTCTCCATAATCGGTTGACATGACCAGCATCGTAGTTAAATCATCTACGCCCTGGCTGCCCATATAGGATTTCAATGGCGAGAGCCCTAAGAATATTCGATGATTATCCGTAGGATCTACTTCCACCTTATCTATACAACCATCAATCGCTCCTTCGATGAATTCCGAAGGAAGAAGATCTGTATTTTGTAGATTTTTAATTTTTTTAGCTTTGCTGATATCAGGGTAAATGATACGCCAACGTTTTCCTTGATCCTCTGACCGGTAGAGCATACTTAAACCTGAACCACGATCTTCGCTGTGGCGGTAACCCCGTGTGGCGGTGTAAATTGTATTAGAATTTACAGGATCGAATTCAAAATCATCCGGAACTGTCCACAGGTTAAACATGCGCCAACTATCACCGCCATTCTTTGAAATATACGCTCCTGTCATATCGCAATGGGTGAGGATCAGATTTTCGTCAAACGGACTGATGGTCGGTAAAAGTACTCCACCGCCACCCCCAGGGCCAATTACTTTCCAGGGGATTGATGTATTTGAGCTTGCCTCCTGGACTATTGTCTTATTTTCACTACTGCAAGCTGCGATAAAAAGAAAAATGGATATGGCTAATGAATAAAAACGATATGGGCGGTAGGTGGGCATGATATTATTAATTTTCATTTCATTTTCTAATTAAAATTATATAATTATAATTAAACTATAATAATGTTAAGAAATAAATTAGAAAGAAAAAATAAGTTAAAATTTGTGTAGAAAATAAAGTGCATTAAATTTAGATTCAATATATAGCTGTGGAAAAAATCAATTAATTCCGGAGGCAAAGTTTTTACCATTTCAAATTATGAGTTCAAAGAGATTATTGATCGTTTTTGGGATTCTTCTAATGGTTTTTTCATATGGTTGGCTATGTTCCCAAGAAACCATTCCATCAGTAAAAGAAGAAGAAATATACTTTCCTCCTTCAGATTTACTAGGTGGATGGAGAACGGCAACAACAGATGAAGAAATACTTCAGGTTGCCGGTATGAGGAAAAGTAAACTGGACGATGCTTTCGAGTTTGTCAGAACAACAACAAAAAGCGGGGGGCTACTTGTTGTCAGGAATGGATATCTTGTTTATGAAGATTATTTTGGGAAGGGACAACGTGAGGCAACGCCAAATCTGGGATCCTGTGGTAAATCGTTTACAAGTATCGCGGTTGGCATTTTGATGGAGGAGCATCCCGAACTGTTTCCCAACGGGTTGGATCAAAAAATCTTCACGCCGACTTATTTTCCTGCAAAGGCTTTTCCGTTGCCCGATCCGAATATGGCAGATATAAAGCTTGGCCAGCTTTTGAGCTTTTCAGCAGGCATCAGGGGCAATAACCCTGTTTATATCAATGGTGTGCAGTCAAAAATCAACCCTGTTGGTCCGGATGGGTGGTATGGTATGACTGACGGATATGCTTTAGGGCTGGAAGAAGGCAAAATGAATGATGTTCCATTTAGCGCCAAAACCCTCTGGTGCAGACCAGGTGGTGGTTATTCCTACGCGACAGCATCCATCCACGATGCATCTGTTATGGTGCGTCATATTGCCCAAATGGAGTTGGAGGATTACATAGCAATACATCTTGCCAAGCCTTTAGAGTGGGGGCGCTGGGGTTATGGATATAAATACGCCTCAAAGGTTAATCATACTCCTGGCGGAGGGGGCATTGCTTTGCGGAGCACAGATATGTTGCGTTTTTGCTACATGCTTTTGCATGGAGGGCGATGGAACGGGCAGCAAATTGTTCCTGAGGAATACATTCTTGCAGCTTCAAATGCTTCATCCTATAACCCACATTATCCTTATAGCTTGCAGTTTAATGTCAATTCGCATGAAGAAATAAGCACATTGCCCACAGATGCTTATTGGAAAATCGGTTCGGGTGGACATTGTTTATATATTGTTCCATCTCTTGATTTGATCGTCTGGAAAATGGGTGGCCGCGATGGTCAGTCTGGTGTAAATGACACTGGGCTTCCTGAGCCGGAACCATTGCCAAACCCCAATCAGCCTGTTACTGATGGGCCGGTATTTAAGGGAGATGTTTATGCCAAAACATTGGAGGTGGTCATCAGTTCGATTGTGGAAGAAGATAAATTCTCAGATGTTTTACAGGGACAGATAATGCCAGACCCGAATCACCCGGATAAATTAGTTCTGAATAAGGATGATGATCAGGACGGGCAACGGGATCCTTTTTTCCTTTGTGGACCGGGAGATCCGGAAGGTTTCTTGTATCGGGGAAAACGGAATTCTGATGGAACCAGGGATGGGGATCAAGCAGATATAATTAATAAAATGATCCGGCATGGAGGCAATAGCATTTATTTAATGGCGGTTCGCACCAATGGCGGCGATGCCTGGAAAAGTAATAGAGATGATCCGGCTACCTATCCGGATGATATGCATAATCCATGGATCGGGCAAAATCCTGAAAACGGTTTGAATGAAGCAATTCTGGATCAATGGGAAGGTTGGTTTGAATTAATGGATGAACATGATATTACCATTTATTTTATCATTTATGATGATGCAATAAATGTCGCGGAACAGTTTGGGTGGTCTCTTGATAGCGGAGGGGAGTTAGACAAAAATGAAAAAAAGTTTATTCAAGCTTTGGTGCAAAGATTTAAACATCACAAACGTCTGATTTGGTGTGTAATGGAGGAAGGCCAGGAAATTGGTCAGGAGTGGCAGTTGCATATTTCAAAGATTGCGGAGGCGATCCGGGAAGCTGACAACCACAATCACATCATTGCTTCGCATCAACTGGGTGGCAATATTTTTTACCATGAAAATGATCCTAATATTACTCAGTTTGCAATCCAAACTGATAAAGATGCTGTTGAAAGTATCTCCGATTTGCACGAATGGATGCTACAAGCCTGGAAAAATTCCAACGGGAGGTATCAGCTGAATATGGCGGAGGATTATGTGCATGGTAACATTTCAATTCCCAATAATGATAGAGAAGATATCAGGAAAAGAAGTTGGGCGGCAGCCATGGCGGGCTCCTATGTAATGATTTTTGGCATGGATATCGCAAATTCCGCAGAGTCATGGTTAGCTGATTGTCGAACTTTGCAAACTTTTTTTGAAGGGACTAATTTTAATCAGATGATTCCAAATGATTTGTTAGCTTATGGAGAAACAGATTATGTATTGGCAAATGAACCATATGATTATATTATTTATTCCTCCACAGCGAACGGTAATCTGGGTTTGAAGAATCTGGATCAAGGGAATTATACCCTAATGTGGCTGGACTGCTCAAGTGGCGAAGAAAGAGTTCAAAAAGATATAGCAATAGCTTCAGGAGATCAAAAATGGAATAAACCTTCAAAATTTGGCAATGAAGTCGCATTATATCTTCATAGAAAAGACCGGAGACCGGAGACAAGGATGATCCCCACCACAACTAGAGACATTGATATTAGCAATAAAACAACAAATACCCCGCCTGTTGTTACCGGTGAAACCATTCGGGTAAAGAAGAATTCAAACAGATATATTCAACTGATCTATAAAGATGCGGATGGAGGCCCAGGGCCATACACAATAACCATTACTGAGTTTCCTGAGCATGGAACTTTGTCGGGAGTGGGAAATGACAGGTTTTATATGCCGGATCAGGATTATTCGGGAAAGGATCAATTTTCGTGGAAAGTGAATGATGGCAAGAATGATTCCAATGTAGCGAAAATTGATTTGATAATAAATTGAACCTTGAGGATTATAACGTAGAACTTAAATTTTAGAAATAGAAATTAGTTTAAATCATCAATATTCTTTTCCATTTGAAAAGGTATTGGCATAGGGTAATCAAGTTTAGAAAAATTTTATATCCTACACCTCGGTCTGTGGCTCACAGACAGAAAACCTGAATAGTTTAATGGTCTGTGAGCCACAGTCCATGGCTTTTTAAATTATTTTTGCTTTAAACCCGATTGCCCTGAGTATTGACACTATCACTGTTAAGCACATATAATGAAAATTAAGAAACTTTTGATTGCAACGCTCATAGCCATTTTCAATATGAACGCGGGTTATGGTCAATATTTTAAGGTTAAACCCAGGGTCTTTGTTTTGACCGATATTGAAAATGAACCGGATGACGCCCAATCGCTGGTTCGATTCATGACCTACACAAATCATTGGGATGTTGAAGGAATTGTGGCTACGACCTCCTGCTGGCAGCGAGACAAAACAGCAGCATGGAGAATTCACCAAATAGTTGATTCCTATGGTAAAGTCCGCGATAACCTCGAAAAACATGAACAAGGATATCCATCATATGAATATATGAAAAGCATTATTAAATCGGGAATTCCGAAATTTGGAATGGAAGGCGTTGGAGAAGATCAAGACTCAGAAGGATCTGATTGGTTGATCAAATGTCTCGAAAAGGATGATGAAAGGCCCGTTTATGTCCAGGCTTGGGGAGGTGTTAATGTACTGGCCCAGGCCTTGTGGAACATGGAACGTACAAGAACGAAATCAGAATTGGAGGCAATCGTAAAAAAAATACGGGTTTACACCATTTCGGATCAGGATGATTCAGGTCCATGGATAAGGAAAAATTTCCCAAAATTGTTTTATGTGGTAAGTCCGGGATATGGAGAAAATGGAGGAGGTCAATATCACTTTGCGACATGGCCAGGTATTTCTGGTGATAAATTTCACGGACGATTTGATGGCCCGGATTTCTCACTTGTTGACAATCCCTGGCTCGATGAAAACATTCGAAAAAATCATGGACCGTTGGGAGCAGAACATCCTCATACAAAATATTTAATGGAGGGAGACACCCCTTCATTTCTTGGGTTGGTTAATAATGGCTTGAATAATCCCGAGCATCCCAACTATGGTGGTTGGGGAGGCAGGTATGAATTGTATATTCCACCAACTAAAAAATATATGTATGGGCCGGAAACCCGGCCAATCTGGACTGATACCCAGGATGAGGTTTATAGCGAAATTACCAAACGCCATCATACCAGCAACCATGCCACCATATGGCGGTGGAGAGAAGCCTATCAGCATGATTTTGCTGCAAGAATTGATTGGAGCAATACAGCAGATTACAACATGGCCAACCACCCACCGATAGCTAAACTTGATCATGCAAATGAAATCACCGTGAAGTCTGGAGCTACGGTTCAACTCAGTGCAAAGGGTTCTTTAGACCCTGATAATGATGAACTGAAATATCATTGGATTCATTATCAGGAAGTTGGAACATTAAATGATTATAGGTTGAAAATGGAAAATTCAGACCAAATGGCAATGACATTCATCGCACCTAAAACGGATAAAGCAAAGACAATACACTTTATACTCGAAGTGACCGACAATGGAGTGCCAAGCCTGACGAGGTATCAGCGAGTCATTGTGAATGTGTTTCCATAACCGGCGAGGCTTATGTCAATATGTTAAGTTTCAATGATCTGTTCGCCATGGTTTGTGTCCTCACAAACCATATATTTCGGTCTGAGAGGATCTGCCTACTGGCAAAGGCAAGCACAGACCGAGGCGCTATGACCAAGAAAATTGCTTAATTTATTGATATTGACAGCGGGGTAGGGAAAATTGTGAATTTATCGGATTAAAATATAAATGAAGAATATCTATAAAAATCAGAAAAGATATTATAAAAATAGAGACTTAATATTAACTCATTTAAAACCCACTATCATGAATGTTAAATTTTTTTATTTTTTATTAGGAATTATACTGTTAGTAAGTTGCTCAACCCAAAAAGAAAATATTCACAACCCAGAGGCTGACAATTCACTAAAACCTTATGTTTCAAATCCAAAATACTGGCAATACAAAGGGCAACCTGTGCTGCTCCTCGGGGCAACTGACAATGATAATTTGTTCCAATCTCCGGACGTAATAGAACAACTTGATTTGTTGGCTAAAAATGGGGGAAATTATATCCGCAATACCATGAGCAGTCGCGATTCGCTTAATGTTTGGCCTTTTAAAATGATTGATAACGGGAAATATGATCTGAATGGATGGAATACTGAATACTGGAGCAGGTTTGAAAAGCTTCTCAACGCTGCCGATGAAAGGGATATAATTGTTCAGATTGAATTGTGGGATCGATTTGACTTTTCTATGGACTTCTATAAACTGAATCCATTCAATCCGGAAAACAATATTAATTACGATTCTTTGATTGGAATGGCTTCCTCCTATCCAAAACACCCTGCAAGAGATTTGCAGCCTTTTTTTCACACGATACCAGGCCTACCGCTCTATAAAAAGTCATTGGATGAGCTAAGGAAATACCAGGAAAAATACATTGACAAAATGTTACATTATACATCGCAACATGGAAATGTTCTTTTTTGTATGAACAATGAAACCTCAACGCCGAAGGAATGGGGATTGTATTGGATGAAATACATTTCCAACAAATCTGAAGAAGCAGGCAAAAAAGTCTTTGTGACAGATATGTTTGATCATTACTTTACACCTAATTCCTGCGAGCGATGTAAATATGAGGTCGAAAATCCGGAGCTTTATCAATTTGTGGATGTATCTCAGGTAAACTCCAGAAACTTTGGACAGATGCATTGGGATTCCCTGAAATGGATAGTGGAATCGAGAAATGAGGTGCAGCCTTTAAGGCCGGTTAATTGTGTGAAAACTTATGGAGGCATGAATTCCAGTTGGGGATCTGGCAGCAATCAGGATGGGGTTGAGCGTTTCGTACGACAAATGTTACTCGGGGTTGCGGCCGGCCGACACCACCGGAGTCCTTATGGGAATGGGAACAGTGAAAAAGCCCTTGCTTCATTGCGATCCATTCGGAAAATTGAAGAATCGGTAAAATTCTGGGATTTGAAACCTGCCATGGAAATTCTGGGAGACAGAACAGACAATGAAGCCTATGCCGCCAGAAAGGCTGATGAAGTCTATGTAATTTATTTTCCATTGGCTGGATCAGTGACCGTTGAACTGGCTGCTGCTACTGATCAATACAAAATTAACTGGATTGATATTAGAACTGGGCAGGATCAGGAAATTGATGTTGACGAAAACTCCAGGAAAATAGAGCTTACCAGTCTAAGGGAAACCGGAGGGTTTTATATTTTAAACAAGAATTAAAAAAATGGGCGGCAATTCCAATTATCTAATACTTCTATTACTCATTACAATGGTTGGTTGTAGTGGAAATTCTGAAAATAGTAATGCCCAACATAAATCTGATCTGCTGAAACCGCGATTAAGTGTATCAGAAGATAAAAGATACCTGGAACTCGATGATGGAAAACCTTTTTTTTGGCTGGGTGGAACTGCCTGGGGAATGTCGGAATGGTTAACACGCGAGCAAGTGGATCATTATCTCGATGATCGAAAAGAAAAAGATTTTAACCTTGTTCAGATATGTTTGTTTTGGGGGAAAAGAGAAGATGATCCTCTCAATTTTACAGTAAATCCACCCAATGCCTATGGGTTTAAGGCCTTTCACGAAGTAGATGGAAGCCCTGATCCTTCACGACCATTATTGAATGAAGGTGGAACACCACAAAATCCAAATGATTATTGGGATCATGTGGATTATATCATCCAGGCTGCTAATGAAAGAAATATGTTCGTAGCAATATTACCTGTGTGGGGAAGACGATATGTGAATGCTATACACAAGCGTTTTTCTAAGAAAGTATTTTCAATTTCCGGGATGAAAGATTACGGAGATTTTCTGGGGGATCGTTTCAAAGTTTATGATAACATCATCTGGGTACTGGGGGGCGATGTGCAAGCTGATTCAGGAGGCAATTTTTTGAACTATTACAGGTCCATGGCTGAGGGGATTATTGCTGGAATTACCGATGAAGCAATTAAGTGGGATGAGCCTTCTGAATTATGGGATTATGCACTGATGACCTATCATCCTGATGGCGCACCTTTAAAAAATTCATCTCTTTGGTTTCACAATGATCCCTGGTTGGATTTTAATATGATAGAAACATTTAAGTGGCGCGATTCAGTTTATCTGGCAATACAGCACGATTATCAGCTAAGTAACCCGGTAAAACCAACTGTTATGGGGGAACCGGCATACGAAGGAAATAAAAATCCATATGGAGAAATTATAAAAGGAATTCATATGAGAGGGCAGGCTTATCAGAGTATTTTTGGAGGCGCTGCAGGCTTCACTTATGGAGGGTTTCGGGATGAAGAAAGAAACGGACCTTTGTTCAGTCCCTTTAAGGGTTGGGAAAAATTGTTAGATATGGAAGGGGCAAATTCCATGAAATATGTGAAGGCCTTTTGTCTTAGGCACAATTGGCCAGACTGGACCCCGGCCAATAATGTGATAAAGTCCAGCCGGGGAGAAGGGGCATTACAAAAGGTTGCTGTGTATTCTAAAAGTACTGGTGAATATATCATTTACTTTCCCGAAAACAGCGATGCAATAATTGATTTATCAGTACATGGTAAAAAGGCAGAAAAAATACTTGCACAATGGTACGATCCTAAATCTGGAGATTATACTGAAAAATCTCCAGTGGCTATTATAGATAATGGTATGGAAGCAAGCCCTCCCAAAAATTGGTCGGATTCTATACTTATATTAACATTAAAATAGGCCGCAATAAAACTGAGCGATTCCTTTTACTTATTGGGTATTCAATACCTGAATGTTAAATAATCTGGTATTTATTGAACAATGCAATCCTGAATATTAGCTATTTTATTAAGGCATTTAATTATCAATATAATTTCGATTATTACTGTTATTAATAACATAATGCAAGATTTGTGTTTGATATATAAATTATTAAAACTATAATGCAAGAATATTTCTGAAAAAAGAAAGATTTTGAAAGCTTTAGTGTTCGCTTATTTGGATAGATCCTTTCATTGATAAATAGGAAAAATTAAATCAAAAAATATAAATGAGTTATTCTGGATCAACAATAAAAAACAGAAACGGAGCCAAGAAATGAAATGAGTTTTGTTTTATATGTTGAAATATATTGTTAAATTAAGTCTAAGTATAACTGAGCACCTGATTATCGGACGCAAGATTAATTTCCTTAACCGACAAGAAAAATTTAAATCTAATGATTAGCATTTCATAATTGATATACGAATCCAAAATCGCTTAAATAATGATCAATTCATGATTAATATTCAGGACACTTGGCAAAAAATTGTTGAAGAAAATGATCAGAAAGCTTTTAATGTTTTTTTCGATCATTTTTATCCAAGATTATTCAGATTTTCTATTCAGTTTGTTAAATTCCCTTCGGGTGCAGAGGAGGTAGTATCGGATGTTATATTTAATCTATTGAAAGACAGATCAAGGCTTAAGAGTATTACAAGAATAAATGCCTACCTGTATCAATCTGTTAAAAATAAAAGTTTTTCCTGGCTGAGAGATCAAAAGAAAAACCTCAATTTAGAAAGTATAGAACAGGTTGAAGACTACATCATTGATGAATCAACAACAATTTCAATAATACATAAGGATCAGGATATCTACGATCTTTTGGAAAGGACAGTCACTAAATTACCTGCTCAACGCCAAATGGTTTACAGGCTTGTCCGGGAGGAAGGTCTATTTATTGCAGAAGTGGCAGAGTTATTGGGCCTATCTATAAGAACTATCGAAAAACATCTGGAACTTGCTGTTAAAGAATTGTGTCAGCATCTGAAAGCGCAATTAGAAAACCAGAGACAGCATCCGAGAATAAGAAAAATCTTTCCAAGAAATATTATTTCCTTCCTATTCTAAAAAAATATCATTTTCTATTACGTGAATGATAAGGCACTGTGTCATAATTGTAGTACATCAAAATCCTGGAATGAACAAGAACGATATCTACGCAGTCATTTCCCGTTATTTAACAAAGACTACCATTGATGAGGATGAAGAACACCTAAAATCCTGGATTAGTGAAAAAGAAGAGAATAAATCATTGATTGAACACATGGTAAATCATTGGAATTCTCCGGGGGATAGGAGATTTAGCATTTTGAAAAGCGAGGAAATAAAAAAAGAAATTTGGAATAAGGCGAATCAAAAGCAGACTTTTAGTTTAGGTGCTGCCAAAAGGAAAAGTACTTTTGCTTTTTTGAGGTACGCAGCGGTTTTCTTAATCTTTATCGGTTCAATTTCTGTTATTTATTTTCAATTATACAAGGAGTCTTCCAAGCAATCAATTTACCGGTTAATTTCTAAATCCAATAGTGCCGGTAGAAAATCAACAATTCACCTGAACGATGGTTCCGTTGTATTTTTAAATTCAGAAAGCGAAATATCCTATCGGGAGATATTTTCTGATACTGCCAGGATTATTTGGCTCACAGGAGAAGCTTTTTTTGAGGTTGCCCATGATGCCACTAAACCATTTTATGTTATTTCACAAAACTTGAAAATTAAAGCATTAGGCACATCATTTAATGTTTCAGGTTATTCTGATGCTGATGCGGTGAAAGTCAGCTTATCAACAGGCAAGGTCCTCGTAAATAAATTTGACTCCTTGATCGGTGATGATGAGTCTGTTGTAATTGAATTAATACCGGGTCAGGAAGTTTCCTTCCAAAAAAGCACGAATATCTTTTCACCTGTTTCAACTTACGATGTTGTAGAAGCAGAGGGTTGGAAAGATGGCGTTTTATATTTTAAGCATGCAAAATTAAATGAAATTGTCAAAAAACTTGAACGATGGTATGGAGTAAAAATTGAAATCAATAAACCATCTAAAGAAGTGAGTTATACAGGATTGTTTGAGAGACAGAATCTGGAAAATGTTCTCCATAGTATTGGTTTTGTTGCCAATTTTGATTTTAAAATAAATGCAGATAAAGTATTGTTAAACTTTAAAAATGAAAAATATGAGTAAACCAGAGACGTAAAAAAAGACCGATAATAATTGGGGAATTATTATCGGTCAGTACAAGGCATTGCCGAAGAGTCGATAAACCCAGGCAATGCATTTAATTATTGTTTTATAATAATCATTCAAAATTATGAAAATAAAATTATTAAGACTATTAATTTATGCCATGAGACTATCTTTTATTGGTATATTTTTGCAGTGTCTGCTATTAAACCTACTTATAGCAGGTAATATTGAAGCTCAGAAATACTCAAGCGTCAAGGAAGTTGTAATAAGTATTGACGTGAAGGATGCTTCAGTTATCCAATTATTTAATGAGTTGGAACAGAAAACAGAATTTCAATTCACCTACGATGATAATGTTGTTTCAAATAATAAAACGAAAATCAGCATTACCGGCCAGCAAAAGAGTATCGAGGAAATTTTATTGGAGGTTTCAAAGCAGGCAAAACTTCGTTTTAAGCAGGTTAACAACAACATTAATGTAAACCCCCTTAAAAACAGGTCAGAAAGTAAATCCATTGAGATTATTATCCAGGGCACCACAGTCACAGGCCGGATCACATCTTCTGAGGATGAGTCCGGACTACCTGGTGTAAATGTAATTGTAAAAGGAACGCTTGAAGGAACAGTAACTGATATCGATGGTAATTATAAGCTCGATGTTCCCGGTGAAAGTTCGATTTTGGTCTTCAGCTCTGTAGGATTTATAACAGAAGAAATTTTGGTTGGCGGTCAATCCGTCATTGATATCGTTATGGTCGCAGATATTAAGAGTTTATCCGAAGTAGTAGTGACAGCTTTTGGTATAGAAAGAGAGAAGAAAGCCCTGGGGTACTCTGCACAGGAGCTGGAAGGAGAAGAATTATCATCCGCAAGGGAAATCAACGTGGCCAATTATCTTACCGGTAAAGTGGCAGGAGTACAGGTATCAAATCCCGCAGCAGGAACAGGTGGATCAACAAACGTAACCATTCGTGGAAATAGTTCGCTGACCGGAAGTAACCAGCCTTTATATGTTGTGGATGGCATTCCAATAATAAACCAGGGGAACAGTTCCAGTGGAGCCGGACTTTGGGGAGATAATGATTATGGCGATGGAATTGGTAATATTAATCCGGATGATGTAGAATCAATTACGGTATTAAAAGGACCAAACGCTTCAGCGCTGTACGGTTCGCGTGGTGCAAATGGTGTAATAGTAATTACAACAAAATCCGGTAAATCAAGAAAGGGCATCGGTGTGGAATTCAATTCCACAACATCGATTCAAAAGATCAACCTGGTTCCTGAGCGACAGAATAAATATTCTACGGGTTATGAAGGTACAAACTTGTATGGAAGTATTGTTGAAATAGATGGAGAGTCCTATGAAACTATGCCTGCATGGCATGGTGATAGTTGGGGGCCTCCTCTGGACGGGCGAAGGGTTGTTTCAGATCCATTTCTTATGCCCGGTGAAGATCCCCGACCGTTTACGCTTCTTCCTCAGGATCCTAACAATGCCAGAAATTTTTACGAAACCGGGTTGGTTGCAAACAATATGATTTCTTTTACCGGTGGAACTGAAAATACAACAGCAAGATTATCAATCGGCAATACGTATAATAAAGGAATTATACCCAATAGTTCAGGAAACAGAAATACAATAAATCTAAGAGTAAACAGCAAGCTTACCGATAGATTATCTTTCGATAGCAAGGTTAACTACACAAATGCAAAATTTGACAATCGACCTAATTTGGGATCAAGTGGCGATAATGTCACCTATGCTTTAGCTGTAATGGGCAGATACGTACCAATGGACTTTTTGAAAGAACATTATGAAGAGACTAAAAGCCGGGGCAATTTTCCCGGAGTTCGATTGGGTAACCCGTATTATACTGTCAATGAATTAAAGAACAATGATGAAAGAAATCGTGTCATTGGCTTTGTTTCCCTAAGATATGCGTTTACAGATTGGTTGAGTTTATCTCTCAGATCAGGTCTTGACTGGTACACGGATGAAAGGCAAAAAACCTGGCCAGTAGGAGCCAGGGGACGTTCCAACCGGGATGGCAGATTAGTTGAAACAGTCATTAACTCGAAGGAAATGAACTCAGATTTTCTTTTAACGGCAGCCGGAGATTTATCCAGTAATTTTACAGGGTCATTTACAGTAGGAGGGAATTTATTAACACAATATACCTCCATAACTGGTTGGGATGCCCGCGATTTTAAGGCTCCGGGAGTATTTCATGTAAGTAATGCTCAGGATATTCGTCCGTCAAATAGCTTAAGGGAAAAAGAAATTCAATCTCTGTATTTTATGGGGCAGTTGGCTTATAAAAACTATCTGTTCCTGGATATTACCGGTCGGAATGACTGGTCTTCTGCCTTGGGTACGGGCAATTACTCATTTTTCTATCCATCTGTAAGCCTGGGTTGGGTATTTACGGATGCATTCGAAATGAACTCGGACTTTTTTACATTTGGTAAACTAAGAGCTTCCTGGGCACAGGTGGGTAACGATTCTGAACCCTATCTGACTCAAAGCGGCTACAATTCTTATACTACAAGTTATAATGGTCAGGGATATGCTTCTATGAGCAGCAGAATACCGGCGTTTGATTTGAAAAATGAACTTACTGAGTCACTTGAATTTGGGCTCGACTTCAGGTTTTTTAAAAACCGGATTGGACTGGACATGACATACTATGATGGCAGTACAAAAGACCAAATCTTACCTGTTCAGATATCAAACAGTAGTGGTTATCGAACTGTAGTAATCAATGCAGGGGAAATTAAAAACAGCGGTCTTGAGGCTGTATTGAATGCTGGAATCATTCGATCAAGCGGAGGTTTCAACTGGGATTTAAGCTTTAATTATGCTAAGAACAATTCGGAGGTGGTTGAGCTCGCTCCGGGTATAGAAACCTATCTTTTGGTAGATAATTATCCTAATGATATAGAAGCCAGACCAGGAGAAGCTTTTGGAAATATAATAGGTTATAAATACAAGCGAAGCCCGGATGGAAGAAGAATTGTAGGATCAGGCGGTAATTATTCCAGGGAATCAGAAAAGACTATACTAGGAAATATTACACCGGACTGGATTGGCGGCTTGAATAACTCATTTTCTTATAAAGGGTTTTTCTTGAATGTGCTGGTAGATTTTGTTCAGGGGGGAGAACTTTCTTCTTCAACTAAATACCAGATGGTTGCCAAAGGGACAGGCCTCTTTACAGAGGAAGGCAGACGGCCTCAGGATACGGATGATAGCGGAGCGCAATTACCATATGTAGGTGTATTGGATGGTGTAGTTGAAATTTTAGATGGTGATGGCAATGTTACCGGATATGAAGAAAACACAAAAGCTGTGGATGGTCAAACTTATTGGGCTACCAGGGCATGGAGTGGTATTGGTGAAGAATTTGTACTTGACGCCAGTTACATTACGTTGCGTGAGTTGATACTGGGGTATAACTTTAAAACCAGCATGCTGAAAAATTCTGTTTTCAGAGGAATCCGGATTTCATTGGTTGGAAGGAATTTATTTTATTTCGAGGAACATATGCAGAATATGGGTATATCTCCGGAATCAGCGCCAAATACAGCAGCAGGCGCCAGGGGTATAGAGACGATTTCTATGCCAACAACGAGAACATTTGGCGTGAATGTTAATCTTACCTTTTAATTAGCATTTTAACCAACTTAAATTCGAAAAAGATGAAAATATATAAGAACATAAAATTTATCATTGTTTTTTCAATAGCTATCCTCATGAGTTATTCATGCACAGATGGTTTTGAAGAATTGAATACGCAAAAAAACCTGGTGACAGCAGATCTGGTCAATGTAAACCTGATATTCACACGGGTACAGGTACAAGCGATAAAGAATGGTACACCAAATGGGACTGGGACTATTGGCAATTATAGCGGGATGTCTTATTCTTCCGCAAATCGTCCTTTCCTCGAAGGTGACTCGCCAGGGATATGGAATTCAGCCTATACTACTTTCACAAATAATCTTTCTGAAATTATCAAGTTAACGAAAGATGATCCGGAATTGATCAATAAAACAGCAATAGCGAGGATCATGAAAGTATGGGCGTTTGCTAAAGTCACCGATACATATGGCGATATACCCTATTTTCAATCGAGTTTACCACTTGATGAGGCCGTAAGTAATCCGAAATACGATACGCAAAAAAGTATTTATGAGGATTTCTTTAAGGAGCTCAAAGAGGCTGCAAGTTCTTTGGACGCATCCATGGAAAGTTATGGCTCTGCAGATCTGGTTTACGGTGGCAATGTCGATAAATGGAGAAAGTTTGCTAATTCTCTCAGATTACGTTTGGCTTTACGGGTCAGGTATGCTGATGAGGAGATGGCCAGGGCGAATATGAGTGATTTGCAAGAGGCGGATTTGATTTTAACCAGAGATGACGATGCCTCAATGTACACTTCTACTGACAATGCAGATAACTTAAATGGTTTTTATTCGAGTGTATTGAATAACGGTAAGGATCTTACAAAAAGAGGGATAGGGCAGGAGATTGTCAATAATATGATAAATAAAAATGACCCTAGGATTAAAATATGGGCCGATACAGCGAAAGCTGAATTTCCGAAAGATGACCCTAATCTTGATTACTTTGGATATCGGGGTACTCCACTACTCGGATTGGTACCGGTTGAGTACAAGTTACCATGGGGTCAGGAATCTGCCTCCAGGATTAGTGACCTTTTTTATGTACCCGTAATTGAAGTACCCGTATTGCGTTCTTCTGAAGTTTATTTTGCCCTCTCCGAAGCAGCATTGTTTGGATTGCGAGGCGGTGATGCTCAGGATTATTACAAAAAAGGCATGGAAGCTGCATTGAATTGGGCAAGAGATTTTAATTTGAATTCCAAACCGCAACTACCAGAGGTACTCGGAATGTTGTATCCGGACTGGACTGACGATGATATTAATTTATTGTTGACTCACAAGGAACTTACCCAGGGAGAAATTGATACATTCCTTGGATCTCCGGCGGCAGTATTATCAGGTACGCAAGAAGAGCAACTGGAACAGATAATTGTTCAAAAGAATATTTCGCTTTATCCACTGGAATACCAGAATTGGGCAGAATGGAGAAGAACAGGATATCCAATCGTACAAGTCGGTCCGGATGATGATGATTTGAAAGGCGTAAGCCCAAGGAGGATGCCCTGGCCCAATACTGAGCAAACCATCAATAGTGAAAGCTACAATGAAGCTGAATCAAGAATTTCCGGGGGTGATTTGAGACTTTCAAAAGTATGGTGGGACGCCAATCCAAATGTGCCACCTAACAATACTGATCCTTTACCCACCAGGGATACTCCATGGGTTCAATAGTTCGTAATAATTAATTAATTAAGTTAAACAATGTTTGTTGCGAGGGTTGTTCTGAAAATGGACAACCCTTTTTTTAAATAATTCATGATCCTTTTAAAAGCAAATTTCTCAATAATTTGTAACTTCATTTGGACGTTGGCCCGAAGTTCTAATTATAATTGTGTTTTTGAAAACCCAGTGATTTTTTGAGTAGATTATAATTAGGAAAAAGGAGTGAAATCATCTGAAAGAAAAATTTAAACAGAAATAAATAAATGAATAGAGAAGATGCCGATGTAGCCATAATAGGTGGAGGCGTAATCGGGTTATTTTGTGCATACTATTTGTCTAAAGAGGGTAAATCAGTTATCATTCTTGAGAAAGGAGACTTAAAAGATGCTTGTTCCTATGGCAATTGTGGGTTGGTTAGCCCAAGCCATGCCCTACCATTAAATAGTCCGGAACTCATTATAAAGGCAGCTATATGGTTGTTTCAAAAAGATTCACCGTTTTACATTAAACCCCAGCTCAACTTTAAGTTTTTAAGTTGGATGCTAAGTTTTGCGCTTAACGCCAACAAGAAAAAAGTAGAAAGGGGAATGATGGCCCTCAACAATATATTGCAGCTATCAAGGTCTTTGTACGATGAGTTTTTCTCCGAGCAGCCCTTGGATTGTGATTGGTCACCAAGTGGGATTCATTTCGTATTCAGGCATGAAAAATCATTTGAAACCTACCGGGTTAAAAATGAGAAATTGTCAGAAATAGGATTGATAGCCACCCCCTTTACGGGTAATGCTTTATTGGATAAGGAGCCGGCCCTTAGCGACCGAGTTTATGGTTCATGGTTTTATGAAATGGATGCTTCTCTCAATCCCGGGAAGTTAATGACTGAATTAAGACAAAAACTCATCGCAGATGGAGTACAGATTTCAGACTTATGTGAAGTTGAAGGATTTCGAAAAACTAATGGCCAGATTAAAGAAGTAATTACAAATAAGGGAGTAGTGAAGGCAAAAGATGTGGTATTGGCAAGCGGTGCCTGGTCACCAAAGTTCGAAAAGCAATTGGACTTAAAAATACCTGTTATACCAGGTAAAGGGTATAGCATTACTTTGAAAAAGCCAGCTTTAAGCCCGAAATGTCCTTGTATTTTTGAAGAGCGAAAAGTGGTGGCTACTCCATGGAAAGACAGCGTCAGGCTCGGTGGGACAATGGAGTTTTCAGGATACAGTACCACACTTAACCAGTTAAGACTTCAAACGCTGAAGAATGTCGCTTCAGATTATTTGAAAGAGCCCTTTACAGAAGAAAATGGAGAAGAATGGTACGGTTGGCGACCTATGACCAATGATGGTATTCCAATTATCGGCAGGTCTCCATTACATAAAAACCTGTTCTTAGCAAGTGGCCATAATATGCTTGGATTGAGCATGGCGCCTGCCACAGGCAAACTTATTGCCGAGCTTATTACCAATCAAAAACCACATATCGACATATCGCCATACTCACTGGAAAGATTTTAAATTTATTGGTTAAAAACAGATTATGAAAAGAACAGTATTAAAGCTATCATCATATCTTGTCAATAAGTGGCCATCAACGAATAAGATAGGTGTTCATAGTTTCTCGTCAACTAGAATTTTATTATTGCAATTGAAAGATTCATTATTTTCTCAGAGTTTATCTTTTGTGGTATTTCATCATGATTCACATAGTTTGAAAGACCGGTTATCCTCATTGGATTAATAGTACTCGACATGTATAAGAATTTACCAAAATGAAAGATTATTCTGTAATAACCATTATGACAATGATCCGAAACTGTTTTTTGAATAGAAATTTTTTGTTTGATGTAAAAAGCTTGACTTACCGTCTAACAGGTACGATTTTCTCGTGTTGTTTAGTAATATTTATAGGAAGTATCTCAATTTCCTGTAAACCGGGGAAAGCTACAAAGCAGGAAGAAATAAATAAATTAGAAGATGCTGTATCTAGACAAGGTAAGGTAATAATGGCTGTTTTTGCCCATCCCGATGATGAGATGATTGTAGGGCCATTATTGGCGAAATATGCCAGGGAAGGGGCGACAATACAGTTAGTTACCGTAACTGACGGTAGGTACGGAACCGGGCAAACTGACTTAAAACCAGGAGAGGAGTTGGTAGAACTTCGAAAAAAGGAGGTCAATTGCGCAGCTTCATACCTGGGGATCGAGAAGCCTATATGGCTGGGGTATCATGATCAATTGAAGCTTAAAGAGGGTTATTTCGGTCATGTCCCTTACATACAAAAATTAATGAGGGAACTGGATAGCCTGGTAGCCAAAATAAAACCGGATGTAATCATCACATGGGGACCTGACGGTGGCACTAACCATATGGACCACCGCATAGTCGGCGCTTCAATTTCCCAGGTTTACCTGAGCAAGATATGGGAAAAGACAAAGGCATTGTATTATGTGGCAACACCCTCATCACTAATTGATGATGCGGATAAAAAACTCTTGAGAGGAGTGGACGATACATACCTGACCACAAAAATCTCATACAAAGAGGGAGACAGGGAAAATACAATCAAGGCAATGAAGTGTTATAAAAGTCAATGGTCTGAGGAAACGATTGATACAAGAGCGGAGAGAATGAGAAATGGAAACCAAACGGTGTACCTGAGACCGCTAGTGCAGGCGATGAATCTTTCAAATGATATTTTTAATGAATTTAACCACAAAAAGTAAGACATGAAAAAGACAAGTCTAACTACCCTTCTGGTAGTTGCAATCCTAATAAGTAAATTAGTCACGTTCAAGTGCGAGGCTTCAGAACTCACGAACCTTGGCCTCCATGTTATACCTTATCCTCAACAAGTTGAAATAGGAGGGAATGACTTTATACTTAAAAGTCCAGTAAATATCGTGTTGGACAAGAATTCAACGGAAGTAGATCGACAAACTGCGAATTTGTTGAAGAAGGAGCTAGGAGAAAAATGGGGTATTAAGGCTGTGCTTGGAGAAGACAAGGGGAGTAGCAACGTAATTCTGAATAGAAGAGGTGTCCCTAAATCAATGGGAGATCAGGAGTATAAACTCACAACAGACACCAATGTTTTAACTATAAGTGCGAAAGGAGAAGACGGCCTGTTTTATGGGGTTCAAACCATTTTTCAATTGTTAAAGAAAGTAAGAGGTGAAGTAATTATTCCGGGAATGGAAATCAGAGATTGGCCGGATGTGGAGATTAGAGCGGCCCACTACGATACCAAACATCATCAGGATAAGGCAAGTTATGTGAAGAGCTTTATCAGGGATTTGGCAAGGTACAAAATCAATATGCTGGTATGGGAATGGGAAGATAAATTTGCGTATAAAAGTCATCCTGAGATAGGCGCCCCGGGAGCCTTTACAATGGAGGAGATGCAGGAATTCACCAGATATGCAAAAGAATATCATGTAGAGTTGGTGCCGTTGGTTCAGGGACTTGGGCATGTAAGCTTTATTTTGAAATGGCTGAAATACAAAGATCTTAGGGAAGTTGAAAATTCTGATTGGGAATTTTGCCCCTTGGAAGATAGCTCATATAATCTGCTGTTTGATCTTTGGGATGAGGCAATGGAAGCAACTCCCGGATCAAGATATATTCATATCGGTTCTGATGAGACCTACGAATTGGGGCAATGTGAAAAATGCAGAGCGAAAGCTGAAGAAATTGGTAATAGTGGCCTGTATCACACATTTGCCAGCAAAGCGGCCAAACATATTAAAAAGTCCAGGAAAGTGATGTTATGGGAAAGGCCCATGGGTTGGGAGAAAAACAGATCACCGATTAAAGGTATGAAGCCGGATACAGACCTGGTACTCACAGAGAGTTATAGTTTTATGACCCCTGATTTTAGATATGTGAAAGAAGCAAAGTCGATGGGGTTTGAAGTATTTATGTATGATCCTAACCCCGGAATAGAACCTTTATTTCTTCCATATCATTATAGAATTCGCAGAGGTAAAAAGGTAGCAGGGAGCTTGAAAAACTCCTATGATCTACTTTCTGCTGGTTCCAAATCCGAAGTATTTGATGGTATGATCAACACTTCATGGGACGATTCGGGACTTCACAACCAAATGTGGATGCTCAGTTTTATAAATTCAGCACAGTATTCATGGAATGGAGGAGCCCCTAATTTGGATGAATTTGAGGATTCCTTCTTCGCTAGCTACTATGGAGACAAGGTAATTGATATGAAAGAACTTTATCAGTTGTTGAATGAAGGCGCTTACTATTTCGCCGCCACACTTGAACGAAATGTCTGGCATCATGGGACAATAGGTAAAACACATTTGCCTGATTTGCCAAGGGGGCAAAACATAGAATATGATCCATATTGGAACGCGGAGTATAAAGACATGGTTATTCGATCCGGAATGCAAAGCAAGAAGATGGCACGGGCGCTTCAAATAATTGAAACCAATAAAAAACTGGCTATGGATCATCAATACGATTTTGAACTATATCAAACAATAGTAGAATTGATTGACCATACCTGTCATACTTATCAGGACTTGTCAAATTTGGAACGGTCCATAACTGAAGCTCACAGAAACGCCTTTTCTAACAGACAAGCAGCATATAATAGTTTGCAAAAAGCCGAACAAATAATTGAAAAAAGTCTGAAGAGAAGGGATAGTGTTTATAACAAAATAGTGGCAACCTGGGAAAAAACGAGATTTCCCAAAGGCATGTCAACATCAGAAAAGCAGTTTTTTTACAAACCGGATCGTGCGCGTCATTTTGCCAACAGGACTAAGGACATGACCTATTTAATTTATGATGAACAATTGCTGGACATGGAAGGTTATCTGGAAAATTTGAGGAAGTACAGGAAGGCATTTCAAATAGAATTTTAATATGCCTCCTGTATATAGTAGTGATGTCAAATAAAAATTTCTATTAATAATTATTAAATCTATTGTGAATCATCAGTAATTAACGAAAACACTTATCATGAAAGCAAGAATTGCTTTTTTAATTATAGCCACAATACTAATTGGTAATTCAGCTAAGGCTCAGTTAAATGAAAAACTGGATCGAGGAGTAGTTGCTCTTTCAGTCAAAGAAAATACTATTTATGTGGGTTGGAGGCTACTTAAAAGTGATCCTGAGAATATTGCCTTTAATGTTTACAGAAAAGACTTTATTATTAATAATCTCGAAAAAGTCAATACAAAACCTATTACCGGATCGACCAACTATGTTGATTCTACATGTCATTCCGGTAGAGCTTATCTCTATTCAATCAAGAAAATAATCAACCGGAAAGAAGAGGATACACAAGGTGAAGCATATGTTTTTTTACGTAGTGGAAACCAGCCCTGGTACTCAATAAAGCTGGATGATAATGTAACCTTAAAGCGAATAGGCATTGGAGATCTGGACGGAGATGGCGCGTATGATTTTGTTCTCCAGCACCCTGATTTCAATGTTGATCCATATCACCGCCCAGGTTATTGGAAGACCAGCCCTGAACCTTATAAACTGGATGCTTATTCTTCAAAAGGAAAATTTATGTGGAGGTATAATATGGGGTGGGCTATTGAGACAGGTACATGGTATGCCCCTTATATGGTATATGATATCGATGGTGATGGACAGGCTGAAGTATATACCAAAGGAGGGGAGAGTGATCCGAGGCAAATAGATGGACATGTTATTGATGGGCCGGAATATCTCATAAAAATAAACGGTCTAACAGGTGATATTGAAAGGAAAACTGATTGGATTTCAAAAGAAGGGTTTGAATCATATAATTATTGGAGCAGGAATTTTCTTACCGTAGCCTACCTGGATGGTAAAAATGCATCTCTGATTCAGCAACGAGGTACTTACACAATTATTAAAACTCTGGCACTGGATAAAGATTTAAATAAAATCTGGTATTGGGAAAGCTCAGGAAAATATACAAAATACCGAGGTCAGGGCCAACATGGCATTATGTGCGCAGACATTGACGCCGATGGCAAAGATGAAATTGTATTCGGTACTGCCGCCCTGGATGACAATGGCATACCACTTTGGCACACCGGGCTTGGACATAATGATGTCGGCTATGTCGCCGATATAGATCCGGAAAGACCAGGTATGGAAATATTTTATGGAATTGAATCACGTTCAGCAAAAAATGGTGCATGTCTGGTTGATGCCAAAACGGGCGAAATTATCTGGGGGTACGGCGAAAAGACATTTCATGTGCATTCTCAGGGAATGATAGGTGACATTGATCCTGATCACGAAGGAATAGAATGTTACGCCGGGGAAGCAAAAGGAGGAGATAAGTTTTTTCTGTATGCTGCCAATGGTGAACGGTTATCTGATAAAAATCTTTGGGGCCTTGCACCAAGAGCAGTCTGGTGGGATGCCGACGAACTGAAAGAGATAAATTTTAAGAATCAACTTTTCAAATATAAAGGTGATACGCTGCTCCAAATTGAAGGAAAGGTGCTAATGGTTGCAGACATTATCGGTGATTGGCGGGAAGAATTAATTACCACCATCCCGGGAGAATTACGAATCTATTCTACAAATATTCCTACACCTGCTAAAAAAGTTTGTTTAATGCAAAATAGACAGTATCGTTTAGGAGCAGCGGATGCCTCCATGGGCTATCTCTATCCACCTCAATTAGGAATTGAAAAATAATGGAGAATCAGCTATCACTATCAAATATATGGAGTTAACTAAAAATAAATTTTATATTTAGTGTTCACACTATTTGGAAATTTCCTTAATACTCAAATTAGAATCAATGCATTATGAAAAAACTGATCTTACTCACACCACTATTCATCTTTCTTTCCTGTACAAATGAGTCTGAATACTATTCACTTGACGATTATGAAAAAGTTGACAAAATAGACGTTCATATTCATGTGGAATCTGATAGGGATGCTTTTGTTGAGCAGGCGAAAAAGGATAATTTCAGGCTATTGAATATTGTGGTTGATGTATCAAGAGGCGTGGAGTGGATTGAAGAGCAATATAATTATTGCCTTGGCCAAAAGACAAGACATCCCAATGATTTTGAATTTGCTACTTCATTTTCAATGGAAAAATGGGATGATCCTGATTGGACAGAAAACACGTTGGATTGGCTTAATAAGGGTATTGAAGAAGGGGCAGTTGCCGTGAAAGTCTGGAAAAATATAGGCATGGTTTTCAGAGACAAAGATGGGGAGCTGGTAATGATCGATGATCCTAAATTGGATACGATTTTCAGCATGTTAACAAGTAAGAAGATTCCGGTAATCGGACATCTTGGTGAACCGAAAAATTGTTGGTTGCCTCTCGAAGAAATGACCACAAACAACGACAAAAAGTATTTTGAAGAACATCCGCAATACCATATGTATAAACATCCCGAATTACCATCTTATGAAGATCAGATAGCGGCAAGAGATAGAATGCTGGAGAAGAACCCAAAGTTGATTTTTATCGGAGCTCACATGGGCAGCCTTGAATGGAGTGTGGATGAACTTGCAAAACGCCTGGATAAATTCCCTAATATGTCTGTTGACATGGCAGCCAGAATTGGGCAACTGTTTTACCAGTCACAGGAAGATAGAGAGAAAGTAAGACAGTTTTTTATAAAATATCAGGATCGCGTGCTCTATGCTACAGATATGGCAGACGGAGGCAAGAGAAATGTAGCTGATTTGCAAAGTGAAATGCACAGAATATGGCTTCGGGACTGGGAATATTTGGCTACTGACGATGTAATGACCAGTGAACTTCTAACCGGTGAATTTAAAGGCTTACAGCTTCCACGAGAGGTGATTGATAAGATTTATTCTAAAAATGCCAGAAAATGGTTGAAGATGTTTCCTGAGGATAGAGGGTAAGATGGGGAATTAAGCACTTTTTCGAACTACAGGAAATTAGCATGACTGAAATGCATTATAACTTAAAATATAGTATTATTTGACTTTGGGGATTGCCAAAAAAATTGATTGAAATATTCAGATCATATAAAACTGCCAACCTATGAAAAAACATATAGTTTTCTTATTAATTGTTTTATGGGTATCCTGCAATCAAAAAGCCGGTGGTGATGAACATTTTTTTAAACCTGAATCAAAAGAAATCACTGATAAAAAGACGGGCGTTTCAATCCGGCAACTCACCAATTACAAAGGGAACAGCCATCATTTTTATTTCACCAACCCAGGCTGGTTTGGCAATGGACAAAAATTACTATTTTCATCTGACAGGAATAACAGGACCAATTTGTTTGCTATTGATCTGAATGATTATACCATTCAACAACTAACCGACCTTGAACCTTTTCCTTTACCAAATGAAATAGAATTTTTCAGCGCCTTTAAAAATCCGGTAAAAGATGAGGTTTTCTTCTGGTACAACATGGATCTTATCTCATTAGATCTGAATACTCTGGAAGCATCTACTATATATAAGCTGGATTCGGGATGGAAAAATTCCATGACAAGCTGTTCGGCTGATGGTGAATATGTCTATTTCAGTACCTCAGAAGATTTATCTGATTTGTTTGAGGTGGACGTATTGCGGGGATATGTTGGATTTGAGGAAACCTGGGAGGCAAAACCACAAAGCAAGATAATCAGGGTAGCAACGGATGGTTCAGGTAGCGAAGTGATATTTGAAGAAAAATACTGGATTGGCCATGTGAACACCTCCCCGAAACGGAGCGATTTAATTACATTTTGTCATGAAGGTCCATGGGGAAAAGTGGATAACAGAATCTGGGGACTGAATGTAGAAACCAAAGAAGTCTGGAAAATACGACCAAGATCTCATGAAGGAGAAAGAGTTGGTCACGAATACTGGTATGCCGATGGTGAAACTATTGGATATCATGGTACTAGAAAAGATGGAAGTGCTTTTCTTGGACATATAAGATATGATAATACAAATCAGGCGGAGGTAAATTTTTCGGAGCACACCGGGCATATTCATTCTAATGATAAAACCCTAATCGTAGGCGATGGTGGAGGTGTTATAAAACTCTGGAAATGGAATGGTAGAACCTATGATGGCCCTCGGATTTTATGTGAACACAATTCCAGCATGAAAACCCAGCATTCCCATCCTCATCCTCGTTTTAATGCGGAAGGGAACAAGGTGATATATACTTCAGATATTTCGGGTTATTGCAATATATATCTTGTTGATATACCGGATTTTGAATCGTTACCTTATGTGGATGAATAGAGACAAACCTGTTTAATTAAATGAAGTCAAGATTTATCATTTATACTTTAACCAATGAATAAAATGTTTAGTCTAAAAGAAACCACCCTTTTTTGGACATGTTTGAGCTTATTTAGTTGTTCTTCAGATCGCTTAGAAAATTCAAATATAGTAGATGATGCGGGTCAATTAGAAAATAAAATTGTATCCATGGAAATTCCACGAATAGATTTTGTGGAAATGTCAGTACAACAACCTTATGAAAATAGTTCAAAGACTATCTGGTACGATGATTTTTCGACTAAAAAAGAGTATATGGAATCAAAGGGTGGGATTGATGCCAAAGTATATTTTGGAACAAAAGGAGGTTCAGCTATCATGGGGTTCGATAAAGGTGATGTCACAGGCAAAGGAAATCGAAAAGTTGCTTTTGGGGATTTTCCGGGAAGTTCTGTTACTGAAAAGAAAGGCAAACAATTTGATGAAATCTACTGGAGAATTTATGTCAAACATGAACATGGCTGGGAAGGTTCCCCTGCAAAAATGTCAAGAGCAACCAGCATTGTTTCCAACACCTGGCAACAGGCCATGATCGCCCATGTTTGGTCAGGTGCAGATAATTCTATTACGCTTGATCCCGCAAGGGGCGTTGAGGGTCAGACCGACCAAATTAAAACAACAAAATACAACGACTTTGAAAACTTGTCCTGGCTTGGGAATAAACCTGCATCCGATTTTAAAATTTCGGCAACCGAAGAGTCGGGTTATTGGGTTCTGGTAGAATCGAGAGCCAAACTAAATACTCCCGGGAAAAACGATGGTGTAAATCAACTATGGATTGACGGACGACTGGAGGCAGAGCGTAAAAATCTGAACTTCAGAGGCAACTATGTCAAGCATGGAATTAACGCGGTTTTTCTTGAATCTTACTGGAACAAGGGCTCAATAAAAACCCAGGGGCGCTGGTTTGATAATTTTGTTATATCTACAGTCCCTATCGGTCCGGTTGTTTGTCCGGCTAATCCAGCTTTGTTCAAAACACCCTATTACGGTCCCGGTAAATTAGCGGGTTGGGAAGTTGAACTGGCCTCTGATTTTGATGGTGATGATGTTGTATTTAAATCTAAAACCTTGGGAGCGGAAGAAAAAGTAATAATCAATCAAAGTAAAGGTATTTTTTCTGGTTCCCTGGCCGGAAAGCCAGCCCTTTCATCTGGCATAATTTATTACTGCAAGGTTCGCCAGCAAAGTTCAAATGGGGTGTGGTCAGATTGGAGCAGGTGGCATCAGGGATTTAGAGTAGAATAAGAAATTCAGTGGTTATAAAATAAACCAGATTGAGCTAAATGAAAAAGATACTTGTAGCAATTATACTGATAGTAACAGGTCAGTTATATGCCCAACAGGCCCCCTATCCATTGAGCGAATTCATTAAATCAATTGATTGGGAATTGGATACCAAAATACAAAATGGCCTGGGTAGTGATCAATGGCCGATGACCTGGGCCGCAGACGATAATATATATGCTGCCTGGGGTGATGGCTGGGGCTGGACCGGCGAAATAAAACCCGGAGGAGATATAAAAGGTAACATTAAAAGAAGCATTGGTGTGACCAAAATAACAGGTATGCCGCCAAATTTCTCAGGGGAAGACCTTTGGGGTACAGGCCCTGGCCGGGATTTCGGAAAACCCGATGCGCTCATCGCGATTGATGACAAGATTCTTATGTTTTGGACCAATGGAGATAGTAAATATGACCATGATTCTTATTCAGCTGTATCATTAGATAGTGGAAAGTCATGGACATTGGGAAATAGGAGGTTGTTTAATTATGCTCCTGCAGGATTCCGTGTTCGGGGCATCTGCCAGTTTGGCAAAGGTTATGAAGGAGCCCCTGATGATTATATCTATATTTATTTTGGATTAAACCGACATCCGGATATTTACTTGGCGAGAGTGAAGAAGGATCATATTTTCGATGCGGCTTCCTATGAATGGTATGCCTATACGAAATACGACGGTTCTGCATCCTGGACTTATGACCTGTCAAAAAAGGCCGTCGTTTTTCATGACAATAATGCTTATTTATGGCATTTAAGTGTCAATTATAACCCAGGTCTTAAGAGGTACTTGTTGACCAAGCCTCATTTTTCGGAAGGCGATTTGCGAGATAGTGTTCGCGCACCTGAAACTAAAATTTCAAGCTTTGGTATATTTGATGCACCTACTCCATGGGGGCCTTGGACCACTGTTATTTATGAAGAAAATTTTCTTGATGATTATGTTAAATTCAACTATATCATTCCAAATAAGTATTTAAGCGAGGATGGAAAAACTTTCTGGTTAGGTTGGTCAGGATGGCCCGAATACGATAATATAAATTTTATAAAGGGGCATTTTATTTTGCATGAATAGAAAAAATATAGATATATAACTTATAAAAAATCAACATCGTCCTAACGGTTATCTCTTTAATCAATAGTCAAATGAAAAATATACTAATAATTACTTGTTTGTTTATTTCATATTTTACTCAGTCATATTCACAGCAATTCAAATATTCCGTCACACCAGATTTTGACCAGTCTAATAATATCCGTCAGTATTTATGCAAGGCAGCTAGCGATATAGACAATAACTCTTTAGCTGATGTTAACAATCTTCAGGATTGGGTAGCTGTACGTGATCAGCGCTACAGTGAATTTATAGAAATGATGGGGCTACAGGACAAGTCAATTACTGGTGAGAGATTGCCGCCAAAAGTGACGCGAACAGGCGTAATTAATAAAGATGGTTACAGGATCGAAAAGCTGTATTATGAATCTTCACCTGGATTATACGTGCCGGCAAATCTTTACATTCCGGAAGGGATTAAGAAACCAATGCCGGCGATTTTATATGTTTGTGGACATTCTCATACACAAAAACATCACTACCAGGCACACGCTAAAAATTTCGTTCAGAATGGTTTTGTCTGCCTGATCATAGAGACAATACAAAGAGGCGAAGTGAAAGGGGAGCATCCTGGAACACTTCAACAAGGTTTATATAATTGGTATAGTCGTGGTTACAATCCCGGAGGTGTGGAAGTTTGGAATGGTATGCGAGGAATAGACTTGCTTTGTCAACTGCCTGAAGTGGACAAAAACCGAATAGGGGTTACCGGTATCTCGGGTGGAGGTTCACAGAGCTGGTACTTACCTGCGGCAGATGCACGAATAAAAGCTGCCGCTGCGGTAGCAGGCGCCGGATCATTAGAAGGGCAAATATCTCAGCGAACTATTGATGAACATTGCGATTGCATGATGCCTATTAATACTTACCTCATTGATTTTCCGGTTATCGGGGCGCTGATTGCTCCAAGGTCGTTTATGATTGCCCAACCTTCGAGAGACGGTTATTATTCAATAGAGGCTGTTCATGACCTTTATGATAAAATAAAGCCGGTTTATTCCTACTATGGAAAGCCGCAAAACTTAATTATGGCGGATGCACCCGGGGGACATAGTTACGGAGCTAATGAAGAATTGCGTCCAAAGATATTATCGTTTTTCATGAAAGAGTTGATGGGAAAAGATATATCACCGGAAACTATTGGTCCTATTGATATTTCATTGGAATTATCCAATGAAGAGCTTGTAGCATATGTAAAAGGACCACCACCGGATGACAGAACAGTTAATATTCAGGATTCATTTGTGAAATTAGCTGATCTTCCCAAAATTAATAGTGTTGAACAATTGGATTTATATCGAAAAAAGGTAGAGGATTTTCTAATGAAAAAAACATTCCATGCCTTCCCCAAACAACCCGTTCCGCTGGATATACGATTAGAATTTCGAACCGATAATTTTTCAAAATATGGGAGGCAAACCTATAGTTTTGTATCTGAAGAGGGTTGGAGACTGAAATTTTTTCTTCAAAGAAGCCAGTCGCCGGATAAATCTCAACCCCTGTTGTTGGTGTTAAAAAACCCCAATGAAGAACAATGGGCATCTGCTTCATTAACTTCCGGAGTGAGAGATAAAATGAATGTTGCCTTTTTTGAAGCAAGGGGAGTTGGAGAAACCGGCTGGGCTCCTTCTTTGCAGAGCCACATTCGCAGGTCAGCCGCATGGACAGGACGAACAGTCGCCTCGATGCGAGTTTATGATGTACTTAGATGTCTTGAAGCTTTGCGACAGATACCAGGAGTTGACTCCGACAATATAAGCATTGCTGCACAAGGAGAGATGGCAGCAATTGCTCCGTATGCAGCCCTCCTTGACGGTAATGTAAAGTCACTCATTCTTAAAAATCCACCCGCGACACAGAATGTTGCAAGTCAACAAGATGGAAGGGGAGAGGCAATTGAGATGCTTAACTGTTTGCGCATTACAGATTTACCCCAGGTTGCCGGATTGATGTATCCCAATGAGTTAGTAGCAATCGGTGAGCTGCCAGGTACATATAAATGGGCTGAAAAACTTTACGGGGATTTAGAAAAATCAGATGGTTTTAAGAAGGTCCAAAAACTATCTGAGTGGTTTGATGAGTGAGAAATGTAGAAAACAGCAAATCATGTATTTTCTCTCTGATTATTTTCTGGATATATATCAAGCATTTTTGGCGTGATTGGTAGCGGTCCATTTATTTGTGTTGGTTAAATTTAAAGGGTAAACTCAATAACTTAATAATGAAAAAAGTAACATTATTCATCCTTCTAATTGATTTTTTCCAACTATCCATTGCTCAGGAACATTATGAGCAACAACTCAATATAAGCGGGGTCCTCCCAGAACTTGCCATGACCGCTAATCATGCACCAAGAACAGAAGCGGGAACGGGAGCGCTCATGCCCTGGGCGAATCGGCTGTGGGTAATTACTTATGTGGCACACATGAAGGGAACGGGGGCCGGGACTGGTTTATATGAAATTAATGACCAATTCAAATTGCGGAGAAGAGAGGAAAGTCTTGTAGGGACTTATGCCAACAGACTCATCCACGGACCCTCACACCAATTGATAATCGGGCCTTACCTCATCGATACCCTGGGAAATGTCAGAACCATTGATGGCGTGAAAGAATATCGGTTGGCAGCGACAATGCTCCATTTAACTGACCCTAAAAACATGGTGTATTTTTTATCTATGGAGGGGGATTTTTTTGAAGTGAATATCAACACGTTAGAAACGAAATATCTGTTTGACCTTAAAAAAGAATTGATGGAACCCGCAGGTTCTAAACCTCATTTTAAAAGCGGATTTACACATCAGGGCAGAGTGGTTGTGGCTAATAATAGCTACAACGAAAAAGATTTTAACAGAGAATGGCAGGCGGGTAGGTTAGCTGAATGGAATGGAAAGGAGT
The DNA here is from genome assembly GCA_024280115.1 of Bacteroidota bacterium. Taxonomy (GTDB): domain Bacteria; phylum Bacteroidota; class Bacteroidia; order Cytophagales; family Cyclobacteriaceae; genus JAAUQL01. The sequence goes on from JAJRQT010000210.1 coordinate 44,061, forward strand.
GGGTGATTCTTGAAAAGACGGCATTTACTGAAGTTTATGCCAATACCGGATTTGGCCAACCGATGTTTGCCACGGGGTGGGATAACCGGTCCGTGATTTTAAAAGCCCTGATTAATGGAGAATGGAAAAGGTATAGACTGCCTAAATCCAGTTACGCTTTTGATCAAACAAGTCTGACGGAGTGGATGCGAATAAGAGAAGTAGAAACTGAAAGAGCCCTGATGGATTGCCATGGTATTTTTTATGAAATTTCTTATCATACCTATGGAAATGGTATTTGGGGTATAAGACCCATTTCCAATCATCTGCGGGTGATCCCGGATTTTTGTTCATGGAAAGGGATGTTGGTGTTGAGAGGAAATCAAGCGACTCCGATGCAATTTTCAAAAGATAGATTCGACAGAAATCCTTTGGCCGGTCAACCGCAGGCAGGACTGTGGTTTGGGAAAACGGATGACCTGTGGTCTTTTGGTAAACCGGCCGGATCAGGTGGAGTCTGGCTTGCCGATGATGTGGTAGCTGAGGAGGCTTCCGACCCTTATTTAATGATCGGATTTGATAAGAAGGTGCTCCACTTACAGAATTTAAGTTCGGTTGATGTCGAATTTACTTTGCAGGTTGACTTTATTGGGAATGGAGATTTCGTGGATTATAAAACCGTTAAAGTCACAGCAGATGGATATCTTCCCTATGAGTTTCCCGCTGCTTTTAGCGCTCATTGGATTAGACTGAAATCAAATAAAAACTGTAGAGCTACAGCATATTTTATTTATAGTTAAAAAAAATTAAAATGCTTTATTTTGGCATAAAGCTTATTTTTCTTCTTGCAGGTTGTTTATTCACTGAGGATCAGCGGCCTAATATTCTTGTAATTGTAGCTGATGACTGGTCCTATCCGCACGCCGGATACTACGGAGACAAAATTGTTTCCACCCCGAATTTTGATCAACTCGCTCGTGAAGGCGTTGTTTTCTCAAGGGCATATGCTACCGCACCGGTTTGTACCCCTGCCCGTTCGGCTTTACTGACTGGGCGGTATCCTCATAATCTGGAGGCAGGTGCCAATCTATACAGTTATTTGCCTGAGAAATATCCCGTTTACCCCGCCTTACTGGAACAAAGTGGATATTTGGTGGGTATGTCCGGAAAAGGTTGGGGGCCGGGCAACTTCGAAGCTGGAGGATATGATCATAATCCTGCTGGCAAGTCCTTTGTGGGTTTTGATGAATTTTTATCTCAAAATAGCGATAAGCAGCCATTTTGTTTTTGGTGGGGTAGTACGAATCCTCATCGCCCTTATAGTCCAACCACTACTTTACAAAACGGATCGACGATTGACGATGTCGTTGTACCCGACTGGTTACCCGATGTGGCAGAAGTAAGACAGGATATCCTTGATTATTATTCTGAAGTGGAGAAGTTTGACCTAGAGATTCACAAGCTTTTGATTACTTTAAAGAAATATGACCTTGAACAAAATACATTGATCCTGGTGACATCAGATAATGGAATGCCGTTTCCAAGAGCGAAATCAGATCTCTATGATGCTGGATGCAGAGTGCCTCTGGTCATTTACTATCCATCTATCTTCCCAGCTAGAGAAGATAATATGAATTTTGTGAACTTCGTTGATGTGGCCCCCACTATATTGAGTCTGGCCAAAGTTCCAATACCTGGGGAAATGAATGGAAAGAACCTTGAGTTTTTACTTCGCAATGAAGCGACCGATTTGAATATGAACTTTACTTTTACCGAGCGAGAACGTGATGGCCTGGTGAGAGCAAATAATTTGAGTTATCCATCCAGGTCTGTACGAACGAAAGACTATTTATATATTCTTAATGTAAGACCCCATCTATATCCCCTGGGAGATGGAGGCAAGAATTTTAGCGGAGGATATGTTGGGGCGTCTCCAACACGGGAGTATATCATGATTAATAAAGATCACAAAGAAACAGGAAGAACTTTCAAAATGATCTATGATAAACGGCCTGAGGAAGAATTGTATGACCTTAGAAGAGATTCGACACAGATGATTAATCTCATATCTGATAAAGCATACTATAAAGTGCTGTTGGACATGAGAAAGAAAATGGAAGCTTGGCGACTGGAAACAAATGATCCATATTTCCTGGATGATGCATATGATCTTTTTGATCGTTATCCTTACTATGGATCGCCCAAAAAATAACGGAATATCTTTTAAGCATCGATTTGAATGGTAAATATGTAAATGGGATATAAAAAGAAATTTGTGATGAACACATTATTGAACAGGCGGAGTTTTATTAAAACGAGCACATTGGGAGATCTTGTTATGAATACACCCGAACTGGCGGGCATTTTTTCAATTGGTAATAAAGAAATGCTTGTTAATCTTTGCCCTGATGTGGTCTTTGATAGAGGTTCCTCCCAAACTCAGATAGACAATTATAAATAGGGAATATTTACCAGAAGAATATGAAAACTAAATTTTTATACACCCTATTATCTACCTTTTTATTTTTAACATCTGCTTGCAATAAAAGGCAGCAAACCGACTTGAAAATTGTTAAAAGTACGGGTAAAGTAAACATTCTAAGTGATTTTGAAAACCGGTCATCTCTCGAAATTTGGGAGGGCCCGATTTCCCTGTCCAATGAATTTCCGGCACATGGAAAAAACGGCATTAAATTGAGTGCTTCTGATGGAGGACTTCTTTGGCTAGAAAGCGAAAAACTCCCGAAAGACTGGAGTGCGTATGAGCTTTTGAAATTTGATATCTATAACCCATCTGCCCAACTTTATTATGGTCGAATTCAAATAGTAGATGAATTAGCTACAGATGAACAAGTAGAATTGAAAGGGCAAAGCTACGATTGGAATAAAGTATTCCTGAACACAGGTTGGAATCATTTCGAGTTTAAGCTCCAAACTGCCATGGTATCAGAGGGAGACCGCCCGCTGGCATTGGATAAAATTCGTAAATTTCGCCTTTCATTTGGTTTGGTGAGTCACCCTATTTATATCGATAATATCCGCTTGGTTTCAGGCGAAGAAAGTAATAAAACAGCATCTAAAGTCAAACCGGTAGACTGCCGCGTTGTCATTGATAATCGTCATGTTTATCCCACCCTTGCAGGGCCTGTGGAAGCAATAAATCCAAGTCCGGAAATCGTACGGTTAAGAAATCAGGCACAAAATACTGTCAGAAAACTTGAAAAGGAAATTGCATTGGCCGAAATGCAAGGTTATCAGATGTTGTATCAACGAATTCCTCTTATCACGGCAAATGTTGGGATGGGGATAAGAAGTAAATTGGTGTGGTTTCAAAATGAAATAGAGGAAAAAAAGATATTGGAATATGTTATTTCTTCATGCACTAAGGCGGTCAATGAAATAGAGGTTCTCCTCTCAGCGGGTATAACGGATAGAGATGTGCCTTTCCCTGAAGATGATTCAAGACCACAAACATTTTTTGTGCCCCCTTTTCCTTCATTTGAAAAATTAAAAATCGAAGATGGGTTTTATAGGAATGAGGCTGGTGAACCGGTTTTTATTTTTTCAATGCTTCAGGTTAATGAGGGACCGCTGATGGAATATTTTGCTCCTTTTAACCATAGAACGGAGAGCTTTACGGTTGGCGGTGGCTCCAGATATGATATTGAGACCTCACCGGTATATGAAGCATTCCATAAGTATGCCGGCACACATCGCGTAGGATGGGACGGTTGGTGTGGTCACCTCATCAAAGACCGTTGGGCAATGGGTGGTAAAAAAGAAGATGTAGTTATCTGCCTTGAAAGTCCTGATATTCGGCAAGCAGTATTAGGTTATATGAAGCAACACCAAAAAGAATGGGCAAATAATCCCAAATTACTCTACAACATTATGGCTTATGAACTGCAATACATTTGTTATTGCGAAAGAAGCCAGCAGATGTTTCGTGAGTGGCTCAATTTAAAATACATCACAGTTTCTTCACTTAATCAAATATGGGATACTCAATATCAATCATTTGCAGCTATTGAAGCTCCCGCAACTTATGGCGGACGCCCTGTTGACGATGTAAATCGGGCGGCATGGTACGACTGGGCAAATTTCAACACCAGACGTTTTACAGACTATATGAAATGGATTAAGTCTGAAATGCGTAAATATGACACCGACACACCCATTTGTGCCGGGGGAACATCGTCTATGCTGCATTCATCAAACAGTGTGACCGGCATAGACGAAGAGATGATTATTAATGAAGTAGATGATGTAATCTTAAATGAATCCAGCGATTCGCCAATTTTTTCCGACCTGCTTCTCAGTCTCAGCGAGAAGCGAAAAGTAATGGTGGACCCTGAAATGGGTGGAGGGACACATGGACTTTTACTTCAATTTCTGCATGGCAAGTCTGATATATCTAAGTGGTGGTGGGCAAGCGCTCCGAGCAGCGAATATTTACACATGAACCAATCATCTCTGCCTCATAGTAAAACAATATCATTGTCTGACATAGACGAAGTCTTGAAGATAAGTCTCGACATCAGACGACTGGGGAATGAAATTGCTGAGTTCACAGCATCAGAACCTGAAATAGCGATTTTTTATTCTAAAACGAATATGCTACAAATGCCACCCAAGATGGTGAAGGCTGGTAAAACGCCTTATCTTGAAGCGCTCTATTCAGTATGGGAGGGTTCCCGGTGTCTCGGGGCCAGGGTTGGATTTGTGAGTGAAAAGCAGGTTGCAGAGGGTAAGCTTGAAAAATTCAAACTCCTTCTTATCCCTGCTGCTAAATATATAATTCCAGATGTTGCAGCCGCTATCGTTATGTACATCAAAAACGGTGGGACAGCGGTATTGATTCCTGAGTCCTTTACCTTCGATCAGTACGCGAGTGACAATGACATCATATCCGAACTGGGCATTACAATAACCGGCGTAATATACCCATCTATAATTGGAGAGGGTGAAAAAGTGCAAAATTACGATCAGAGTTTTTCTCAAAAAATTATCTATGGAGATACACAAAAAAAGATTACAGTTCTTAGTAAAGATATCTTTGAAGGAGGTACCTCTCTACCGACTTTTTTATCGGAAGGAATAGTGCAATCCCTTGACCCCGGTATGCATCAGGTACTTGCCACATTTGATGATGGAAAACCTGCGATTATCCATGCGAAAATCGGCAATGGAGACCTTTACTATCTCGCAGCGCCGCTTAAAAGTTATGACTATCACCTGCTACTCTCACCCCTTGCTGAAAAAGTAGGTTTGAAACGACCAATTGTCGGTGTTATAAAGAACGGATTGTTGGTGACAGGAGCAGAGGTACGAGCAGTAGAGCGTAAAATGGATTACCTGGTCTATGCAAGTAACCTGACTAAGGAGGCTGTAGAGTTTGATCTAAAGGGAGAGAGGGCATTGGGTGAAATTACTGACTTGCGTAATTTACGAGTGATGGCTGATAAGCGCATAAAACTTGAACCCTTTCAGGAAAAGATTTTTATGATTGTTAAAATTCCTAATAATTTGCCATAGGGATCGCTGAATTTAGGTTTAATATAACACAAAACTACCGGGCCAGTTTGTACTCATCGTATTTCCAAATGAATCTTTGGCGGTGATCTCTACTTCATACAATCCAAATAATTGTTCAGGTATTTTTATACTAAAAACCTGGTCATTCACGGAAATATCTCCATTTTCACCAAGGTCATTTAGCGTTACCTCAAAACTTTTATCCGGATTTTCCTTGTCTTTTAATGTAGCGGTCACCGTTTGGATTTTTCCTCCATCATAGAGCCTGGTTTGGAGGGTATTATCTTCGGTAACCTGTACCCATAATATTTTTGGAGAAGTATCATCCTTTCCCGACACCCTTAATTTTATTTTACCCTGTTTTATAATATGGTAAGGATAGTTGGGCAACCAATATTCAGCGAAGAGCTCTACTGTATGGTTTTCAGGACAATTTGAGGCTAATACAGGAATGGAATATTTTGCTGATCCACCTACATGATCGTAAGAGCCCCAATTGTCGGAAACTCTCAAATTTACCCCATCGGGATTCACATATTTATCAGACGTATTTAAGAAGGTTCTGTGATAGACACCCTGGTCCTTAACAAGAATAACAACCGATTCACCCGGATTAGCTACTCCATCACCATTACCTTTGCCCAAAAAAACAGTGGTAGTATCATCGCCGGCAGTGGCAACAGTAAATGACTTGCCGTCAGCTACTTCATAATCCATGATTTCAGGTTGATCTGTTTTTATTGGAATATCTATAAATTCAACCCACTCACGGTTGGTCCCATCTGTAATGATCAACTTTAACCTGACCATATCAACAACACTATCTTCCTGAACATTGAATATAAATGACTGATCAGCTTTTTGAATTTCATTTACAGGAATGTTTCCGAAACTGGCTTGACCATTTTTGACCAATGTGCTCGTTCCTATAGGTGATAATTTCGCTGTCACTCTGGTAGCATCTGTATTTCCTTTATTGAATAGTTTTATGGATATATTGACGTCTTTCTTTCGAGTGGCCCAAGGCATATTTTCAACAACCATGGAAGCGATGCTAATATTGGGATTACTAATGTCTCCATTGATGCCGATTTCATGCGATCCTCCATTCAACGGAATTTTCAAACTGCCTTCATCATCACTGAACAGTACCATTCTGCGCTTAATATTTCTTACAAGGTCCAGGTCGAAGATGGTATAAGCTCTATTTTTTTTATAAATTGGAGAGGTGGAGACTATTAAATTCACATGTGGCATTAAAGCTCCATCTGGAAGAAATTCCCTGACGGAACATCTGAAGCCATTGCGATCTACATTTTCCAAGATAGTGAACCCGGGCATATTTCGATCGGATTGAACCTTGTAGTCCCATACTGAAAAATTGGGATAAATATCAATGTGGTGCCACCTGGCAGGTTTTGAAGGCGGATGTTCAAAGGTATTTAAAAAGAATTCATACATATCACCAAGCCCGCATGAGGAATGTGCAGCATTATAAATCTTATAATCATAATTATCCAGAACCTGTGTCCAGACCCTGTTCATATCCTGGTGATAGCCCCGGATGAAATCCTGATTCCCATAATGAAGCCGAACATTCATTCCTTCATAGTTTTTGTACATATCAATGTGCCTGTATTCGACAGGAAAATTTTTGGGACCTGCAAAAAACTCTGTTGAACCGCAAAAATTCCCGGCAGCAGAAACCAGGTGTGGATATTTTCCCCCAATCCAAAAAGTCATGAATCCTCCCATGGAAAGCCCGGATATTGCCCGGTGATTTCTATCGGCAATCGTTCTGTAATTTGCATCTATGTAATTTACCAATTCCGGAAAATAGAGCGGGAACTGGCGATAGGTTTCCACAGGACTGATGTTGTATGGACGTAGGTAATATTCTTCGTCAGGATTGCGGTTGTAACCATCTGGCTTTACCACAATGACATCATGAGATTGCACAAAATTCTCAATATTATCTCCATCATTGTCTGTTCCTTTATCAATGCCATTTGCATCGTGGCTAGTGTCCCCGAAATATCTTTGAGACCACCCATGATAGTAATAGATTACTGGATATCGTTTTTCGGATTGTCCAAAATAATTGGGGGGCAGAAAAATTCTATAATTTCGAATCTCGTTCAGGACATTGCTATAATGTCTGGCATCGATGATGGTCACATCCCCGGCATAAGTCTGTCCTGAGAAAAAGAGTAATAGCAATGCAAAGTTTATAAAAGCTAGTTTCATGATCAGTGATTATTAAAATGTATCAATCGAATCAAAAGAATAGTTAATATAAAATAAAATGTAAGAATAATTCTGTATTTATTCATTAATATTAATTAATTAATACGGCTATAATAAGGGTAAATAATATTATATTTCCATTTATATTTCAAAAACTTATTTTATACTTAAATCAACTTTGGAATGACTAAACAAGGAATTTTAAGATGGCAGCACCTGATGCTGGTTTTCATCTGTTTCATACTTACGGATACCGTCCTGGCGAATGTACGGCTCCCAAAGCTTTTTAGTGACAATATGATTCTCCAGCGGGAAATGCAAGTCCCCTTATGGGGATGGGCAGATCCGGGAGAAAAAGTTACAGCTGAACTCGGTGGTCATTATGCAGAAACGGTGACTGGTGCCGATGGGAAATGGAAACTCAACATAGGGCCGCTTGATGTTGGTGGTCCATTTGAATTAAAGATTTCCGGCAAAAATATAATAACTATAAATAATGTTTTGGTCGGGGAAGTTTGGATATGTTCAGGACAGTCAAACATGGCAATGGAGGTAAAAAATTGCCTCAATGCCGATCAGGAAATATCTGCAGCTAACTATCCGATGATTCGTCATTTTCAGGTCAAGCGAGCCAAAGCGGCTCAACCATTGGAGGATGTTTCCCCCTTACCTGAAGGCAATGATTCCTGGTTGAATAAATGGGAAGTCACAGATCCTTCAAATGTGGGGCACTTTACCGGCGCCGGATATTTTTTTATACGGGATTTATACATGAAGCTACATATTCCGGTAGGAATAATCAGCGTATCATGGGGAGGAACTACAGCAGAAGCTTGGACGCCACATGATACATTGGTGAATGATCAGGAGCTTAGTCTAATACTCAATAACTGGCCTGAATACAACAACGATGAAGCTTGGTTACAGGAGGAATACGCAAAATTCACAAAGGAGGTAAACGAAGCAAAGAAAAAAGGAACAGAAGAGCCATTGTATTTCAATCAACCCTCGGTCCTTTTCAATGGCATCATAGCTCCGGTTATTCCTTATGGAATTCGGGGTGTAACATGGTATCAGGGCGAATCAAATGCATATCGCTCCTATCAATACCGAAGTTTGTTCCCAGCGATGATCGAGCAATGGAGAAAGAAATGGGGACAGGGTGATTTTCCGTTTCTATTTGTGCAGTTGGCCAATTTTCAGTTTGAACCCCAGGTTTTTCCCGAATTGCGCGAAGCACAAACTATGGCATTGTCGATTCCGAATACTGCGATGGCAGTGGCAATTGATATTGGTAATCCCGGCGATATCCACCCTAAGAATAAGCAGGAGGTTGGAAGGCGACTTTTTCTGGCAGCACAGGAAATTGCCTACGGAGAAAATGTGATCTACTCTGGCCCTGTCTTTCAATCCATGCTGGTCGAAGGGAATAAATGCACATTGCGTTTTAAAAATGTTGGCGATGGATTGGGAACAAAAGAAGGTGGATCATTAGAAGGATTCGTTATTGCCGAAACGGATAAAAAGTTTGTAAAAGCTCAGGCTGTGATTGAGGGAGACAGGGTGATTGTTTCGAGTGCGGATGAAAGGAGACCTGTTGCAGTGCGGTATGCATGGGCGAATAATCCGGGTGATTGTAACTTTTATAATAAATCCGGGGAGCGAATCTGGCTTCCCGCACCTCCATTTAGAACCGACGATTGGCCGGGGATAACCGTGGACAGGAAGTAATTTAGCTATGATCAGTAGAGTGAATCAATACCTCAGGTTGTAATGTGCACAAGTAAGATTGAATCAAAGCGTATATGAAGAAGTACTACAAATTAATAAAGGAAATTCATTTGCATACAGGTCTGTTTATCAGCCCATTTATATTAATTTTTTCGATTAGTGCTCTGATACTTAACCATAATTTTATCGATTGGCAGGAGGATTGGCAGAAATGGTCTTTTTCAGTTAATGATAAAGTCGATCAGACTGTCAAATTTGATCTTCCGGATCCGGACCAAACTAAGCTAGAATATGCTAAGGATATTTTGAAGGAAATAAATATAGAAGGAGAGATCTCCAATATATTTGGAGATTCCCTCAATATGATTATTCCAGTAACAAAACCGGGTTATAGAATTTCAATTAAAGCAAATCTGATTAACGGTATAGCATATATCCATAGTGAGCAAACAAACCTTTGGAAAAAGATGATCTGGCTGCATAAAATGCCCGGGCCACACAATGCAAATATCCGTGGCAATTGGATCAATACTAAGTATTGGAGTTCGCTGGTTGATTTCTCTGTAATCTGTCTTTTTTTCTCAAGTATTTCAGGAGTTATCCTTTGGTACTATTTCAAAAATGAAAGACGTATAGGACTAATCTCACTAGTAATCGGGTTTCTTTCTTTTGTCTCACTGGTCATAGGCCTAACTGTTTAATCAAAACTAAATATCACTATGCAAAAGAAAAGTTTGATAAAATGGAATCGAAAAATCCACATATACCTTGGCTTATTCCTACTTCTTTTCATATGGTTATTTGGAATCAGTGGATTACTATTGAATCACCATTGGGAGTTTTCCAATTCATGGGAGAAGAGAAAGGTATCTAGCTATGACAAAACTATTGAAATAAGTAAAGAGCGTGATAAACACATACTTGTGCATGAAATCACAGATAAACTAAAACTAAATGGCAGCATTGTTAATTTAAAGTATTCAACTGACTCTGCCCATTTGAATTTTATTGCCTCAAAACCCGGCTTGAGATATGAGATTCAAGCTGGCCTGAAAGACGGAAAAATTATGATTAAAGAAACAAAACTTGATGAGTGGGAGGTAATGAGATCATTACATAAACTACGAAATCCAACTCCAAAGGAATTGGGCGGAAGACATCAACCTGCCGTGGCATTAATTTGGAGCATTTCAATGGATATTGTATCAATTGGACTTATTATCATTTGTTTGGGGGGGTGGTATCTTTGGTGGCAAGCAGAGAGGAAAAGATTCTATTTCGGGCTTATCTCAATAACCGGTGGTTTTATTTTGTGCTTTTACATTTTGTTTTTTTGAATTGAAATATTGGATAAAGGAATTGATAAATATTATGAAAAATAGTGGAAGCGTATTTATCAACCATAGCAATGATTCAATTTGCGAGGATACATTCTTATTGAGCACTGATATAATTGAGCAAATGAAAATGAAAAGTAAGTATATTCCCGGGTCGTAGTTGGATATTGATGGCTATTTAACAACTCCTTTCAAATAATATTTATATCATGAGAATATTCAAAATCACACTGTTTTTATTAGGCGTAATATTACTTGGGATCAATATATTTGGGCAATTTAAATCATTGAGAAATGAAGACTTGTACTCAGAAGTAACACCCTACAAAGATGATATTACCATCCAGTTTTCTGAAGCCAAAAAACAATGGCATAGGAATGAAAATGAACCGGACAAGGATTATGCTTTAAGGGTAACCATGCTTATCAACAACAGCATGGCCCATTATTGGAAAGATGAAGGTATAAAAAAGTACTATTTGCAGGTTCCTATATGGGAAAACTATCTTTTGTCCTTGAAGCAGTTTGTTCTAAAAAGAAAGAAATATGAATTTCGAAATTACGACAAAGCCATAGAAAGGGGAGTGGGCATTTGTTCTCAGCCTTGTATCGCGTTGAAAGACCTGTTGAATGATCAGGGGATAGAAGCTGATTTATGGGATATTAAGGGTCATGTGGTGGTTGATGCGAAATTTAGCGATGGCAACAGATATACACTTGATCCGGATTACGGGCATTTGGTGCCCTATGGGATGGAGGCCATACAAGCCAATCCGGAGTTGGTTCGGGAATCGTACAAAAATCAGGATGATGTATATGCACCTCATTTGACCAAACACAAACATACAGATGATATCGTGCAGATGTATGCAAGAGATGGGAATCACATATATTATATGGATAAAACCTATGAAGATTTTTCTTATATCGCCATTTGGATTCTACCTATATTATTAATGTTTCCCTATGCAAAAACACGTTTAAAAAAATAGTATTGATGATAAAATGTACAATAATCACTATGTCCTTTGAATTTAATTTTTAGTAGATACCAATGATTAGTTATCGCAAGAAAACTCATTAAAACGCCATTGCGAGCGAAGCTCGCCAATCTCAAGCAGATGACTACAAGATATTACAGATTGCTTCGTCCCTCGCAATGACAGAAGAGTTGGAGTTTTATTGCTGGCACTATTTATTATTCATTAACTTTTAAAAAATACTAAAATGCCTAACAAGAAGAATATTTTTTTATCCGTATCCCTGGCGATTTTAGTCGCATCCGTTTTTGTAGTGATCACATCTGCTGTATTAATGAAGCAAGAAGCAGATGGAGAGAAAGATTACTCTGTGCAAAATCATTCATTTAAAAACCAGTGGTCGTTTTATTCTGAGACTTCCGGGGTATTGTACTGGCAACTGGAAGATATAAGTATGGCTGCCCGGAGTTTTGTAGAATATGGAAAGACAAAAAGCCTGGGGATTAAAACACAAATTACCAGGAAACCAAGATGGTCTCATTTTCACCGCTTAAAAGATCTTGAACCGGAGACCACCTATTATTACCGGATGGTCAATATTTTGCCGGAAACTCAGGAAAGACAAGAAAGTGAAATCAACAGTTTTACACTCAAAAAGAAGAAAAATGTAATTCGGGTACCTGATGATATAATTGATGTCAAACCGTATATCTTGGATCAGAAAAATGCCTATTATCTATTAACAAAGGATATAAGGGCTGAAGGAACGGCAATTGAAATAGCGGCAGAAGGGATCACTTTAGATCTGGATGGTCATACGGTAACATTTGGAGACAACACTGCTGAGCAGGTTTATGGTGTTCGCTTCGCAGATCCTGGAAACACGAAATTATGTAATGGGCATATTTCCCAGGGAAAAAGATCCCGTGATTACAGCGCTGCAGTGGCCAGTCTCGACCGCCCGGTACCGACAGAGATATTCGGAATCAGTACAGATGTACACCTCCCCAATGCTTTTCCTGTGATGATGACCCATGCCAATTCGATCAACATCCATCACAATAGTATATACAGCAGGGTGACAGAAATTGAATGCCGCCACTATCCGGGCAATGCTCTGATGAGGATTACTACTTATGGCGGAGATGTTCATATTCATGACAACCTGTTAACGGAAGGCTGCCAGTGGGGGATCAAAATCAGAATAAAAAGCCGGTCAGCTAAAAATATTGAAATCGATCATAATGATATTCAGCACCACCAACAATATGTAAACGGTTACGCATTATCACCATCTGCCGGCGCAATAGTTCATCACAATAAAGTAACTTCCTCTGGACGAGGGGTTCATTTGACTGGTGAGGGAACTCAGTTTTATAATAATTACATCGATACAAAAGGGCATCAGCAATTGAGCGACTATCCTGCCAGGACACGCCCGTTCAAACACAGACTCATCGAGTTGCACGGGATTAAGTTTGAAGGAACTTCAGCTAAAAACTGTGAGATTTATGACAATTTTGTTAGAATAACACAGTATTTGCCGGTTGATTCCGATGGGGTGGGTGCCCCCGAAGATAAGATGGATAATGGTGTTTATATCCGCTCAACGGCCACTTCCATTGAAAAGGATCAGCTTGTCGATAAAAAGCAGAATTGGGAAAAAGACAGGTGGCGCTATTATTTTGTGAAATACAATCCCAATTTACCCCCCGCAAAGATAACAGGCAATAATGCAACCACGCTGTACGGTGATTTTAAAAACCTGATCCCGGGAGAATATACCATTTATATGATTTGGGAATATGTACCTCCTACTCCATTAAATTTGGCCTGCTACGATCCGAATGGGATGAATGAAATCTATGATAATACCTTTATTGGAATTACACATTATAAGGATGTCTGGAAAGGTGATTATGGAGATACCGGTGATTGGGCTACTGCAATCATGCTAATCGCTATGACAAAAGGACCGGCTGAAGCTGGTAAATATTCTGCTTATGTTCATGACAATGAATTTTTCAGCAACGATCTTTTCTTCAATTCAGGTTGGAATATCAATATGACTATTAAGGTTGAAGGCAACACATTCACACTACTAAAAGAACCTTTTACAACGGTAAGAACCAGCCGGATCTTTGATGTAGGGCTGGATTTTGAGCAACAAATCAGGTCCAGTGATAATGTATTTATAGAGTGAGTTTGAAATAGGAATTATTAATACTCAAATGTCATTATATAAACCTGCCTGCTGCCGGAATGTGTTGAGTTAAAACCAACCATGTTTCCATTGGGGCTCCATCGACAATGAATATCGCAACGCCAACCTCCATTGTATTCATTTGGTTGATAGTATCTTCCTAAAGGTAATACTGCTTCAGTTACCATATCCATCAGGTAAATTTTTTGCTCCCTGCTTTTTGATGGATACGTGTCTGTAATCATCCATTTGCCATCCGGAGAAAAAGTGCCATGGCCGTCATAGTCAAGTAGGCCATTGCCCAGCCTTTTATAATTCTTTTCTCCAACAGTGAATAAGACATGTGCCCATTGTGTCGCATCGTATTTTGCCGTAATCATGAGTTCATCATCATTTAACCAATCAAAATGAGATCCGCTCCATCCATCAGGAAAGCATCGCTGAATATTACTTCCATCTTTATTTATCGTTAATGATGTCGTGTTCCAGTTTGGGGATGTCCTGGCCAACCAAAAGATTTTATTTCCCTCACGGCTATACAGGGTATGATTAAAATAAACAATATCCTCTTCTTTGAATCCATGAATAAGGTCTTTTACCTCGCTGATTGAAACAATCAATTTTGATTTCCCTGTTTTTAAATCAATGGTGAATAAGCCGTCATCCTCTGGCAATTGTATGTTTTTCTTCGCGTCCTGACCTTCTCCTGCATATCCATATGATCTTCTGGTAATACTCAGTCGTGAAAAGTTAATGCTAACAGCTTCAGTGCCATCCGGTGAGACAGCGCTTATTGGATATTGGATGATTTTCTCTTCCTTTTTCGTATGAGCATTTAGAATTACAGAAACGTATTTACCATCCCTGCTGTCATTATAGATGATGAGGGAATCGGGCGAGGTGCCGAGCCAGTGAGCCATGCACCCTTGTTGAAAATTCCAGGCCGTTGTTTTGGCAATTGGGATAAACGCATTGTTATTTTCAAGATCAATCAGCCCTAAAGTTGCTGTATCCGTCTCACCTGGAATACCGGATTTTAAATTTGTTTCAAGAACGGTCACATATCTTTGTGATTTGCTCCATGAGTTTATACCATAATAGCTTGCAAAAAGATGTTCTTTCCCGGAATCCGTAATTTGAATTGGCGCACTCACCTTGGGGAATTTCACCATTAGTCCACTTGAATGATCCTTTGAGCATTTAGTAAAGAATAATGTTGATAGAAGGATAAAAAATATATTTCTCATAAATCTTGTTCCGGATAATTAATCATTTGATTGTATAAACTGTATTGATCACATTATTCCTTAATGTTAATTTTACTGACCGTGTACCATCCTTCAGCGTCTTTCCCTTCTATGGCTAATTGAATTTTAGGCTTATGCGATTGCCGGTCGATAATGCCTATTTGCAATTCATATTCACCGACGGGCATATCAAGGGGTATAAAAATATCACTGTCATAAATATTGTCACCGGGAAACCAGGATTTAATGTCTGCCTGAGTGGCCATCACTTCTGTTCTGTTTTTATTTTTCAGCCGGATAGCCAATACGAAATCTTTATAGCATGGTGCGACACCCTTGTTTTCCCACCACGATTTAAAAGAGAGCTTTTCATTTGGTTTGACAAATTCGGGAAATGCGAAATTGCGTAGCACAAAACGATACCCCATTTTCTTCAGCCACTCGTCCACCAGGGGCTGCCACTCTTCCGGTACGGGTGAAGATTTGGCATTGAAGGAAGAGATATGCCATTTTAAGGTTTCATTGAAGATGTATTCAACATCTTTTGCTTTGTAACCCTCTTCTTGTTTCCACCTTTTCATGGTTCCACAAATCTCAAGACTTACGGGCGCTGTTTTCCATGCATCTTTCATTCCAAAATTGATAATTCCCCAGGGGTAGTAGCGGTACATATGCGTCCAGCCATCCTGATCTTTTGCCCAAAAACCAAGGTCACCAATACAATCTACCCGCCAACCGACATCAGCCTGTGACAAGCCGTATTTGTTTGTTTTCTCATCTGTCAATAGCATAATGAGTGGTGTGTCCCTGAAATTGTCAGTATAAGCATTTACAAGCGCTGACCGGGTATTTTGAGTGAGTATTGCCGAGCCGCGTCCTTCTCCCCAAAAACCGACAATGGAAAGGTCAATGGCTTCGAGGCCGGGATGACCGTCATATCGCTTTCCCAGCGCCGATATCATCCCTCCAAAGTATTGGGCATATCTTGGATCTTCGGCATCTACGCGCCATCCTTTTCCCCCATCCGGTAACCATTCATCTTTATCACCAACCATCGCGCGATACCATGCCGGCACATCCCGGTCGGCACCGGTTCCATAGGGAGCAATGCGAAGCAGAAGGGTCTGTCCCCGTTCCTGGGCTGTTTGTAATGCTTTGTCAATCATCGCCCAGTTATATTGATGTAATTCCGGCTCCATGAATTTCCAGTAAACCCGGAAATAGGCAATTGAAGTCATTGGGTGATCCAGGTTTTCAAGATTTCCGTCAAAATCCTGGTATTCAATAGGAAAGCCCTCTGTCCAGCGGATACCCTCGTTCAGGTCATCGCCATTAAATCGCTGAAAGGTCATAAAGCCAATGCCCGGGTTGGTCAATACATCGTCTATTTCAGTCGGCCTGACATATATTGTTTTTTGTGCAAAAATCTCAGCGGAGATACATACAATGGAACTGATTAAGATAAAAAATAATACTTGCGTTTTCATGGATTAGAATTAAATGTAAGTCGTTTATTGAATAATCATTTTGCCAAGGTTATACCACCCGTCAGGAGTTTTTCCTTCAATAGCCAGCTTTATTTTTGCCTTGTTTGTCAACGGATCAACAATGCCGATTTGAAGTTCATATTCTCCAACCGTCATATCCATGGGTATAAATACAGCATCATCATAAAGATTATCTCCGGGAAGCCAATTCCCAATATCAGCTTCAGTGATTAAGATTTGTGTGTTTTGTTTGCTTTTTAGCCGGATTGCCAGTGGATATCTTTTATAGCAGGGGGCTACTCCCTTATTTTCCCACCATGATGTGAATGACAGTTTTCCTCCAGGTTTCAGTTTTTCCGGATAGGTAAATTTGCGCAACACAAAGCGATACCCCATTTTTTTCTGCCACCTTTGCACAAGCGGCCACCATTCTTCTGGAATTTTTCCTGATTTATTATTAAAAGAGGAAATGTGCCATTTTAAGGATTGGTCAATAATGTAGTTCACATCTTTTATTTCGTATCCATGCTTGTTTTTCCAACGCATCATATCTGCGCATGACTCAAATGTGACCGGTGATTTTTTCCAGGCATCTTGCATGCCGTAATTAATGATTGTCTGGGGATAGTAATCATACATGTGCGTCCATCCATCCTGCTCTGCGGCCCAGAAGTCTAGGTCACCAAGGCAATCCTGGCGCCATCCGACAACGGCCTTTGATTTAATATATTCAGTGGCTTTTTTTCCATGTATAAGCACAGTGAGTGGGGTTTTTCTGAAAGATTCAAGATATGCATCTAATAATTTTTTCATGGTATCGTCAGATAACAGTTCTGTACCACCACCTTCTCCGGCCCAGCCGACAATTGACAGATCGACGCTTTCCAGGTTAGGATGCCCGTCATAGCGTGCTCCAAGGGCTCTGAGCATATTTCCAAAATAATATGCATATCGTGGGTCTTCCGGATCGACAACCCATTTACGATCGGCGAATTCTCTATTGCTTCCGACATATGCCCTGTACCATGAAGGAACATCCTTTTCAGGTTGTCCTTTGTATGGCGCGATTCTCAGCATGAGTGTTTGCTTCCGTTGGTGGGCTATTTCAAGAAGTTTATCTATGTAATCCCACCTGTATTCTCCCTCCCTGGGTTCGATGAATTGCCAAAGTATTCTGAAATAAGCGATGGAAGTATTCGGATATCCTATGTTTTCAAAATTTTCTTTGGGGTTTTGATAATCTTCTATGCTGGGATTGGTCAATACGTCCATATTGGGAGGCAGATTATCACCATTAAACATTTGAAAGGTCGTAAAACCCATGCCGGGATTGACCAGCACATCGTCAATCTCGACCGGCCTGATCGTAATGTGTTTTTGAGCTGTGATATCATTTAAAAAAACTGCATTTAATATCAATACGCTGAATAAAATATGTACACTTTTCATTGTATTTACTAAGTTAAGGAAAAGTAATATTTAAATATAAAAAAATTGTCGCATAACCTTATGAAAAGAATATTCATTTTATTTCATTTCAAATCATAGTATATTTGTTTACGCTCTGTTTGAATCTGAAATCATGAAAACTTTAAAAACGATTTTCTTTCCCTCAGCCCTGGTATTTATTTCATTTATATTTTTGATCGTCCTCACCTCCGTTTATCAGGGAAAAAACCAGAAGAATATCCTCTTTGAAGAGGCATTTGATGATGCAAACCTGGGGCAAAGAGGCTGGTATGACGGAACAGTTTGCCGGATTGCTGAAAATCCGGCGAAAGGTAAAGGGTGTATAGAATACGAATGGATTAAAAATAATCAGCGTGTCCAGGGATCTTCCCAATTTAGACATCTGTTTAAACCTGTCAATGAGATTTATATTCGTTTTTATCTTAAACTCTCGGATGATTGGGAGTGGTCCGGCAGGAGCTACCACCCACACCTTACTCATTTCCTCACTACTGAAAACTCTGAATATCATGGTCCGGCGGCAAGTCATCTTACTTTATATATTGAACCGGTAGCCGGGAAGTTGCGCCTGGCGGCAACTGATATTCAAAATAAAGATATGCCTCACGGACTCACACAGGGTCCATTGAAAGGAGGATACAACGGAATGTTTTACGATAGTAAGAATGTGCTGTTTGATGACGATAAATGGCATTGCATTGAAGCTTATTTCAGATTAAATACGCTGGATGCTGAAAATGAGCAACCAAATGCGGATGGGATAGTAAGGGGCTGGTTTGACGGGGAACTGGTGATTGATCATTCTGATGTGATTCTAAGGTCAGTTGACTTTCCTAATATGATGTTCAACCAATTTCTGATGGCGCCTTATTTTGGCCCGGGACTTTTGAATAATGCGCAAAAATTGTGGATAGACGAGATGGTAGTGAGTACCGATCGAATTGGCCCATTACCAAGGACTTTTCACTGAAAATAATGTATAAATCTGTATTGAATAATTATGAATAACCTGCACTATAGCGATGTTTATTGGAATTTCAATTTTTAAGTTCAGTATGAAAAAACCTATAATTCTGGTTGGGACATTTCTGTTTATTATAAAAGCTCAATTTTTATTCGGTCAAAATTTCACAATAGGAGACAATAATGCCAGGTTATACGGAATTCATGAAATTGCCTTAACCGGTACTGATCTTCCCACAGCTTCCGTCAGATATTCAAAATTTCCAATAGTACGTTTTGCAAATGGCAAAACAAGCTTAGACGTAAAAGCCTTTTATGACGGTGATGGCGCCGGTGGAGACGGCGCTTTATGGAAAGCAAGATTGTATGTAACCAAAACAGGATCCTGGTCATGGACAATTACAGATAATGCCGAACTTGCAATTAAAGGCTCAAAAAGTGGCAGCTTTGAAGCCTCGGATACAAATTTTAAATTGAATGGTAAATTAAGAAAACACAAAGATAACGCAACCAGGTGGGCAACGGAGAGGAATAGAGATATTGCATTTTTAGCTTTTGGTGATACACAATACACGTTGATGGATAAAGTATGGACTTCTGAACCCGACAGCTCTAAAGGAGGCACCGGAGACTGGGATGAAGTTATGATGAATTCCGTGAAAATGGGAACCACACTGATGCGGGCAGGCGCTTTTGGCGGTTACAGTCGCTGGGATGGAACAACAACAGTGGGGCCATATAAATATCCGAGGCCGAATTGGCCGTTTAAAGATCAATCGATGACCGGCAACAAAAAGGAATATGATTTGGAACAAATGCTTGCAACAGATGCCAGGTTGCAGTATTCAATTAATACTTTTCCCGGCCTGTATATTGAATTAATTATTTCACCAAAAGTAAAAGAATGGGCCAGGTTTTTTGATGGAACCGATGGATATCTGGATGATGGACGTGGATTGAATAATGCCGAGAAAATAAATTTTTGGACATACACTGTTGCCCGTTTTAGCGCATACCCAAATGTTAATTTTCAGATCGTGTATGATATTCGTTTTTCAAAGGTTGAAGCGCCAAGATATCCCCAGGAAATGATTGACGCCAATTACGCTTTTGGAAAAGAATGGCTAAGCTGGCTTTACGATAATGATCCCTTTGAAACCATGAAATGTGTAGGAACAGGCAATGATGAATATGATCCGTATGATTCGATATTTTATGCAGGTATTGGCAATTGTTATATTCACGATGAAGCAATAAGTGATATCAGCGGATACCATGTTGAATCATATTATAAAAATAGGATTAGAAATGTGCCGATATTCCATGGTGAAGATACCTATGAAGTTGTTGATGGCTGGTATAAAGGAAAAGCTTCCCAACCGAATGCCGGTGATCCTGAATATTATTATAGGCGTCTATTCTGGACAGACTTGTTATCCGGAGGTTACTCCTGTTATGGCGGTGGCTATGCAGCTATCATACCATATGATCGAGCATTTGATGAAATAGCTTATAACACTGGCATCGAAATAGTTACGGCCAAATTAAAGGGGATGAATGATTTACATTACATAAAGGACTTTTTTATTGATAGTGAAATAGATATTGCCAAATATAAACCCGCTGACTATAAAGCGATTAATGGCCCACCAGTGCCAAGTCAGATTCAAATCGCCTATGACAGTTTGGATGATAAATATATCATATATCATCCTAATGCCACCGGAGGAGAAATTAATTATGAACCGAATGATTTTCAAGATGTCGGAGTAGCAACTTTTGAAACTCATACAACATGCTCGACAGATAAAGACTCAACGCCGGAAGTCACCTTATATTTAAGCAATGAAGTACGCTATGTGGTTAGTTGGTTTGATCCTTCAGCAGGCAATTATTATAATCTGCCCGATGTCAACGGGGCTGGAATTAATTACACTTTTACTGCACCGATAGCTTTAAAGGGGAAAGATGTAGTTCTTTTATTAGATGGAGAATCGCCTGAAACTGGGATAACTATTATAGCTCACCGGGGCGGGAAATTATGGGCTCCGGAAAACACGCTGGCTGCATTTAAGAAATGTGCGGATAATAATATGAACTGGGAAACCGATCTTAATCTGACAGCAGACGGTGAAATTGTATTGATGCATGATAAAACCCTCGACAGGACAACAAATGCTGAAATTGTATTTGGAAGTAAAAATATTCCAGTAAACAGCAAAACGCTGGCCCAAATAAAAATGTTGGATGCGGGGAGTCATTTTGGTAGTGAATACGCTGGGGAAAAGGTTCCTACTTTAGATGAATTCCTGGATTTCTTCATGAAAAACGCTCCGGAAAATTCCATTATTTCCATGGATACAAAAATGGACAAGCTTAAACCTGCTCCTGGTCCTGAGGTATATCAAAGTATAATTGACAAGATCGCTGACAGAAATTTATTCGACAGAGTATTTATAGAAGTATCTAAAATAGAGGCGATAAATAATACAAAAACTCTGAATAATGGAGATAAATTAAAATATGCTATTTGGGTGAGCAGTGATACAATCCTGTTAAACAATGCAATTGCAAGCGGATATTTTTCAAGAATCCACGCATCTGCCTCGATAGCCTTTATGGCAGAGGATGTACATGCGGGAGGTATTCATCACTTTTCATCTCACCCGGTAGGCAACCGGGCACAATGGGAATCTGTGAAAAAGTATAATATTGACGGAATCTCAACAGATAGGCCTGATGTCGCACTGTATGTAAAAGACGCTGATATCCCGACATGCAGCATTAAATATCCTGTTACCGGTGCTAATTTTAATGAGGGGGCAACTATTACGATAAAAGTTGATGTTGGGGACAGCGATGCAAGCATTACAAAAGTTGAATTTTACAGAAATGGAAAATTAATCGGTGAAGACACAACGTGGCCCTACACGTATTCAATGTCTGATGTTACCGAAGGCAATTATGAATTAAAAGCCAGGGTATTTGATAATGGTTTAAGTAAAATATCACAGTGTAAGTTAACAGTAATCTATACCGGTCCGGGTAAATAACCAACAGGGCTTTGCTGGTGATGCACAAAACCTTCTGCGTATTTGCAACCAAATTCCATTCCTCTGAAAACTTCCATTTTTCCGTGGGAATCAGGATACATCTCATCGATCTTCTGGCTTTTATGGATAAAACATGCTTTCCATTTTGTCTCAACAACCGGTGTTATATCCACATAATCTGACGGATGGAAATTTTGTGATTGCTCACCTGTCATGACTTCATAATAATACAATGCACTATTGCTGCCTGTATTCAGCCATGCATCGTAAACCAATATGGAACAAATTCGGTGGTCCCGATGGGTGTCAATTGGCCACTGGGTAAATATTATATCCGGGGATTCTGCTTTTATTATATTGATCATTTTCTCATACCATTTTTTTGTGATCATTGTATCACCATCAATTTGCCCAAAAAATACGGGATTGGTTTTTAATATTTTGTTGGCTTCATTGGCTTCTTTTGTTCTGATTTTGGCCGATTCATCATGTGAAATGCCTTGAATTCCAGCCTCTCCTCGGGTTAAATATAACAGCTTCACATCATGGCCTTCCGCTGTATATCTTGCAATTACGCCTCCACAGCCGGTCTCAGGGTCATCGGGATGAGCGCCAGTTACAAGGATTTTAAGCTTTTTGCTGGATATGCGCGGGGCCTTAGCCATGGAGTGTCCTGTAACAAAACTGCCTGATATTGCGGCACCACTTATTTTTAATATTTTGCGACGATTCATCTTTTTCATAAAAAATCCGGTTTTTATTTAATAATTATTAACATTTCAAATTATACAATAAAGAATAGGTTAACGAGTTTTGCCAATGAAATTATCATATTTCCGCCTTTGAAAGATTTCTACAATTATTTATATGTTTTTTCCCTTGCTATCACGCTATGGGTAGCAGGCTTCCTGAATACAGCACAGGCTCAGGGAGCAGGTAGTGGAAAAAAGCCATTAAATGGAATGGTCATGAATTCCGAGGATGATGAATTTTTAGTGGGGGTTCACATCTTTGCTAAAATTGCGCATGTCGGTGAAGTGTCAGATCAGCGTGGTTTATTCAATATGATGGTAGATGAAAATGATACCCTGATTGTGACATTTGTGGGTTTTGAAAGGCAAGTTATACCCATGATTTATTTCAGAGAAAAGCGAATAGATCTGGTGATCAGAATGGATCCTGCAATCATTGAATTACCCGGAATTACCATATTTGGTCAACCAAATATAGATTACCTGAAAAGGCCGGAAAGATCAGCTATGCGAATCCCCGGATTGCAACCTCCTGCTCCTAAGCCCGATGTCGATGTTCCTGTTGGGAGTCTGAATTACGGCCCGCTTTCCAGATGGAGTAAGGAGGCTAAAGAGAAAAGGAAATTGATGGAGATTTATAAGGAAGGTAAAAGAGAAAGGGTTTATATTCAGACTGTTTCATCAGATTCAGTCAGGGCTGTTTTTATGTTTCAGTATGGGGTCAATGAAAAGGAGTATAATGACTTTGTCATCTTTTTCAACACCTATAAACCACTGATGGACAGGCAAGATCCAAAGGATATCATCCGAGTGATGCACCAGACATTTTTAAAATACAAGCCCAAAAGAGATTGAACCAATTCATGTGATTATTTTTTTAGCCTTTAGCTTTCAGCTTTTAGCTCAAAACTCACAGCTCCCGGCTTATGACTCGTACTCTGAAAAATGAAGTTTAAGGCAAAATTAGAATTGTCCTAATAAATTCGGTTCATCCCAATAATGCGTACTTAAAGCTTAATTGAGTTTTGCTAATGAATAAGCTTTTAAAATGTTGGTTTTTGGACAGTAAGTTGGCCTCATCAAAATCTCGTTAAAAAAATTGACTTGAAAAGCGTGAAGAAAGAATTGGTGTTTGAGCGTTGGGTTAGGCGGTGCGGTTGGGTGAGTTTCAATTCTTTTAGCTTTTAAAGCCAAATTTTAGAGATTTTTATGAAGCCTTGAATTCTTTGTTTACTTTCTGTTTCAAGGCAGAAAGTAAAAGCCCGTCCGGCTTGAGGACAATGATAATCAAACGTAATAAGATTAATTTTATCAATTATATCATTTAATATGATTTTTAGTAATGGGAAAAATATCAATATAAAAAGATACAAGTAAGCATTTCGGTGAAGACCCATAAATTCAAGTATATCAAATTTTTTAATAATCATGAATAGCAAAATTGCATATAGTCTCAATAAAGGTTTTATTTGTTACCCGAAACATCCCACAATAGATTTTTTAATTAAAACCCAAAAATATTAGTATGAAGGATTTATCCAGAAGATCGTTTATGAAATCTGCTGCAACTATCTCAGCAGGAGCAATGATATTACCAACCTTGAAGAGCTGTTCACCAAACAGCAAATTGAATATAGCATTTATCGGTGTTGGAGGAAGGGGCGGTGCCAATATCAAAGGTTGCAATATGAAAGATGAGGCCGGTGTTGCGCTCAATAATTTTGTCGCTATGTGCGACGTCAGCGAAGAGCGGGCCGCTGATGGATTTAATGCATTTCCAGAAGCCAAGAAATTTTCAGATTACCGTGAGATGTTTGATAAAATGGGCAAGGATATAGATGCTGTTGCCATTTCCACTCCTGATCATAACCACTTCGCCGCTGCCATGGCTGCCATGGAATTAGGAAAGCATGTCTATGTAGAAAAGCCTTTAGCTCATAATATCTGGCAACTTAGAACTCTGAAAAAAGCAGCAAAGCACTATGGAGTTATTTCACAAATGGGAAATCAGGGACATACGACTGAAGGAATCAGGTTTGTGAAAGAATGGTATGAAGCTGATGTGCTTGGAAATGTAACTGAAATTATCGCCTGGTTCAATGGCCCCCATTTTGACGTGAAAGGATATTTTCTAAAACCAGATAATTATCCTCCAACTCCCGAAACAGCTCCCACCGGTTTAAATTGGGATAGCTGGATCGGCCCTGCTGCCCAAAGGCCTTATAGTCATTATTACCTCCCAAGATTTTGGCGGGGTTGGTATGAATTCGGTAACGGTGAATTGGGAGATTGGGCTTGCCATACTCTGGATGCACCTTTCTGGTCATTGGATTTGGGAATGCCAACATCTGTGGATTCGATCGTAAGGTCTCCATCCGGGGAGGGTTTTGTTACGGACCAATCGCAGTTGAAATTTAACTTCCCGGCAAGAGGAAATAAACCACCTGTCACGCTGCACTGGTATGAAGGTGGCCTGAGACCCGAAAACAGGCCTGAATGGGGTCTTGATGAATTGCCTGATTCGGGAATGATTATGGTCGGAGATAAAAAATCCCTTGCAACCGGTGGGCGACCAAACAAGCCAAGATTGCTTGTTTCCGATGAAGAATGGCTTGAGTTCACAAAAGCAATTCCAAAGAAAACAATCCCAAGAGTAGCTGAGGAGGCGCCACAGGTAGAGTGGATTGAAGCTATCAAGGGTAACGGAGCAATGCCGGGTTCAAGTTTTGATTATGCTGCCGATCTTACGGAAATGGCCCTTTTGGGAGTGATGGCTCAGAGATTTAATACCCGCATTGAATACGATGCGAATAGTATGAAAGTCACCAATCATCCGGAATTTGATCAATTCATCAAAGAACCGGTAAGAAGTGGCTGGGCTCATGGTGAAAACCTTTGGAGTTAATTGTAACCTAATATGTGATTCATTTGCATACTGAGCCAATGAATCACATATTTTAACTTTGAAAGAGAGACATTGTCGAATTGCAAATAGGAAGTGTAGCCGCTCCTTTACAGGGTTTTTATTGTTTTTGCCACTTTTCATTTCTCTTGAAAAAGTATAATGGCCCAGGACTATAATTTGCTGCTGTGAGCAGTAGTCAATTATTTTTTAACAACCTATTGTCCTTCAAAAAAGTCTTCATCTAGTTCTTTTAAATCATAGGTCACCTTAATTTGAATGCCAACATTGTATTGATGCATTAAGTCAACCAGCTTATTCCCGTCTATTAAAATGATAGTGTGATGTGCATCATGTGCTTTCTTGGTTGCACCTTTATCAAAGTTTGATGTAGTTACGAATACTCCTTTGCTTGTGTCACCACTCATTGCACCTATAAAATTTCTAATTTCTTTTTCACGTACTTTATTTTCACCATATCTTTTTGCTTGAATATATATTTTATCCAAGCCCAATTTGTCTTCATTAATTATTCCATCTATTCCCCCGTCTCCTGATTTCGAAGTTTCAATGAAATCTCCATACCCCATTTTTTTTAATAAAATCAGAATAACCTTTTCAAAATAGTATGGATCAATAGTTTTTAATTTTTCTAATAATTCATTTTTAACGTGTGTTTCTATTTCTGAAAATCCAGTATCAATTAAGTCTTGAGGAGTCGAGTTTTTTATTTCTGTTTTAATTGAATTATCCTTGGTTTTTTCCTCAGTATAAAAGGCTAAAAAGTCGGATTCTCCTGCTACATCATTTAGTTGTAATTGTTTCTTAATTGCATTTTTTCCTTTTTCAGTTATTTGTACCAACCCTCTTTCAGGATATGTTATGAAGCCTCCCTTTTTTAGGTAAGACTTACCCCATGCAATTCTATTTAAGATCAATATTTCTCCACTCTTTGTCTTTTGTTCCAATAATTCCTTTGGTAGGTGAGAATAATATTTATCGATGACTTCATTGAGTAATTCCCTATGATGTATAATATTTCCCTCACTCAATAAATCTAGTATTGGATTGAAAGTTTCATGAAATTTTGGTATTTCTTTTTTTTCCATTTTTTCAACTATTTATTGAAATCAAATCTATTGCACACAACTATTGTATATGTGCTAAAATTATCATTCCCTAAAGCTATTAAAAATTGAAGGTTTCAAGAATTATTTTAGCAAATCTTGTACGCTTCCGTCTAAAAAAGTGTACGTAAATGGACATTATTTATTTGTTTGATTATCGTAAATAATTATGTTTCAACAGGTTAATTGTTTTGGCATATAATTAGAATAGAATTGACCAAAACAATAGAAACCATGAGATACTTCATAACAACTTTATTCGTATTGTTTATTTCAATCGCCACCTTTGCAGAAACAGGGACACTGGAAGCTATAGAAGTCAAGACAGATTTGGCTGGAATAAATTTCGAAAATAATAACAAGACATTGGTACTAACTTTCCGTGATGAAATAAATGAACCAATGCATTGTGTAATTGATATTGTCAGGATAAACGATCTGGAATACAAGACCAGGGTCATGCGTTATTTTGGAGGACTATTAGTGAATGAAACTCATAAGTTTAAAAAGCTGGTTGTAGTGATTGACGGCAAGCGGATGAACTATGACTGGAACAGGGCAAATGTAAGCATCATGGTCAATAAGATGTGTCAGCAAGCGGAGCAAATTTTATAGGGACATTTTATTCCATTTGAAATTCAGAAGATAAAGGATTATTTAAAAAGCCGAATTTTAAAACTTCGGCTTTTTAAATAGCTGAATACTATATTCCATAATAGGCTGCCACTTCATCGAAATTATTTATATCAACACCCGCATTTGCAAGATGATCTGTAAGTGATTTTCTTGAAAAATTCGCTATTCTACCTGAAGCAGATCCCGATGATGGAATAATAACATACCTAAACTGATGGGTTGTGCCTATTGATGTGTATGTGTTAATATTGTTAACGAACCTGATTTTAATATTACCCGCAGATAAAATGGCAGTCCAGGTATCTATATTAGTTGGTGATTGACCATATGTTAGTGTTATAGGTAATAAGGACACCTGGTTTGTGGGCCATATGGATGTAGAATATCCACGAAGTTTACCATAGACCAAAACTACACCGCTGTCAATAATTTCCTGTGTAATGTCCGGGGCTGCCTGATCATGATCCAACACTTTAATACCTCCAAATCCTGTTGATAAAGTGTAACTTGATGGTATAAACCAATTAGATGCCATAACATTAGCATTTCCATCCTTGCCATTCACTCCATTTGCACCGTCCTGTCCATCCGTTCCGTTAGTGCCGTCCTGACCATCCGTTCCGTTGGTACCGACCTGTCCATCAAGTCCGTTGGTACCATTTTGTCCATCCTTCCCTGCTGGACCTTGCGGCCCGACCGGTCCTTCTTTAGTACAGGAAAATGTGAACGCGATTACCAGTACCAAAAGCACATACTTTGTTTTTAAGAATACATTTTTCATGATTTTTTTTTTGAAGGTTAAAATTGATCCGTTTGTATTTGGTTTAATATGGTTAGTAAATTACTGTTATTTTGCACTAATCAGTAAAAATTCACTCTTTATCTTCTCTCACCAGACAAGAGGTAGATAAATAAAGAACAAAGACCCTATAAACTCAATATATCAACAATGGCTTTAGTAAATGGCTTCATTGAGTAAATGTGCTTAGTTCGCATTCATTCTTCTTTTTCAAATGCTCATAATACCCGAGCTGTTTATTTAATTTATTCTGATAATTTTTGGGGACTAAATATCATTAAAATTTTTCACAAAAAAACTTCATTTATACTATTGATCTGAATAGGATTGTATTAGCAGTTTTGTCTAAAAGATGCTAATTTGCATTAGACACTTTTAGAATATAAACCCATGAGAAAGCTGCATATTTTACCCTTACTTTTTATACTGTTATTGACAAATCTCAATTCTTTTGGACAAGGCTCCACGATTGACAAAAAAGCTAACAAAAAGACGAAGGCCCTTTACGCAAATCTTCAAGTGATTTCTAAAACCGGAGTTTTATTCGGACATCAGGATGATCTCGCCTATGGAGTTGGCTGGACAGATGAGGAAGGTCGTTCGGACGTAAAGGCTGTATCGGGTTCGTATCCGGCATTGTATGGATGGGATGTGAGTAAACTTGGCGCTGAATTGAATATCGATGGCGTCAACTTTGAAAATATGAAAAGCTGGATAAAAGAAGTTTATAAAAGGGGAGGTATTAATACGATCAGCTGGCATATGGATAATCCGGCAACCGGTGGTGACTCGTGGGATAAAACGCGGGCTGTTTTTACCATTTTGCCCGGAGGAGAAAAGCATGAATTTTACAAACAGAGGCTGGATTTGTTCGCAGAATTTTTAAAAGACCTTAAGGTCGGTCTCGGTGTCAAAATACCAATTATCTTCAGGCCCTTCCATGAACATACAGGGAGTTGGTTTTGGTGGGGAAAGGGCAATTGTTCCAGAGATGAATTTGTGGAGCTGTGGCAATTCACAGTTACCTATTTGAGGGATGTAAAGAAGGTGCACAATTTAATTTATTGCTTTAGCACTGACCGGTTTAGTTCAAAGGAGCAATATTTAGAGTTTTACCCGGGAGATGAATTTGTTGATATTATTGCATTTGATGATTATCATAGCATCAAAAGTATAGAAGGTCGAAAAAAGTTGACTTACCAACTGAAAACTGTAGTTGAAATCGCTGAATCAAAAAATAAGGTAGCAGCGTTTTCTGAAACGGGATATGAAAAAATACCTGTTGACGATTGGTTTACATCAATACTGTTGGATGGAATTAAATCTGATGATACCGGAAAGCGCATTGCCTACGTAATGGTTTGGAGAAATGCCCGGATAAGTCACCATTATGCACCATACCCCGGGCATCCGTCCGCTCCTGATTTTGTGAAATTCAGAAATGATCCAATCACCATCTTTGAGAATGACCTACCAAAAATGTACAAAAAACCATAATTGAGAATATGTCATTAAAAGAAGAAATGCAAAGTCATTTGCTCAATGACATTCTGCCTTTCTGGATGCATAGAACCATTGACAGGAAATATGGTGGTTTCATTGGAAGAATTGACGGGCAAGATCGTATTCATGAAAATGCTGACAAAGGAGCTATTTTGAATGCCCGGATTTTGTGGACTTTTTCGGCAACATACAATCACTTTCATGAGCCCAAATACCTTGACATTGCAAACCGGGCTTTTAACTACCTGTTCGACCATTTTATTGATAAAAAGCATGGCGGCGTTTACTGGATGCTGGATTATTTAGGCAATCCTTCAGTATCCAAAAAACAGATCTATGCACAAGCCTTTGCGATCTATGGATTTTCAGCATATTACAAAGCCACAAAAAACGAACTCGCTCTCAAAGCTGCAATTGATCTATTTCATTTGATCGAAAACCATGCTTTCGACAATAACAAAAACGGATATTTTGAAGCCTTCGATCGACAATGGAAGTTATTGGAAGATTTAAGGTTGAGTGAGAAGGATATCAACGAAAAGAAAACCCTAAATACTCATCTCCATATTTTGGAAGCTTATATGATGCTATTTCAAATATGGAAAGATGCTAAATTGGAGCATCAATTAAAAAATCTAATTGCGCTATTTCTCGATAGATTTGTGAATGAAAGAAGTGGTTTTCATTTGTTTTTCGATGAGGATTGGAATTCTAAATCAAGTTTAATTTCGTTTGGTCACGACATCGAAGGGAGCTGGCTGTTGCAGGAGGCGGCGGAAATATTGAGTGATAAAACGCTGATTCAACAAACTAAAAATAATGCTATTTACATGACGGATGCAGTGATAAAAAGCGGGATTGCTGAAGACGGTGGACTTATTTATGAAATGGAACCCAATATGGATACGGATACTGATAAACATTGGTGGCCACAGGCTGAAGCCATCGTTGGATTTGTGAATGCCTGGCAAAATACATCTGATACGAAATATCTTCAAAAGGCGAATGAGGTTTGGGAATTCACTAAAAATAGGATCATTGACCAAAAAAATGGTGAGTGGTGGTTTAGGGTAAATAACAATGGCCAACCTTACTTACACGAAGATAAAGTTGGCCCATGGAAATGTCCCTACCACAATGGAAGAGCTTGTTTGGAAATTATAAAGCGATTGTGATGTATATTAAAATGGTGGATCTTCATCCATTGGCGGGTCATTGGATGGAGGTAAAATATCAGGCTCAGAAGTATCGTATTGCTGTGCTCCGGCCTTTTCTACTTTCCAGGCGCGGACATCTGTGTACCACCTTCCATTGTATTCGCGACTTTCGATATCGATAGAAACGACCACATCCTCATTTTCTTTTAAATCGAATTGGTCAATTTTATCGCCCCATGCCGTGATGCATACTTTTTTCGGATATTGGGTTTTGGTTTCGACAATAAATTCCTGTTTTTTCCAGGTTCCGTTCTTTCCTTCGCCTGATTGCAAAGGGTTTAATTGAATGATTTTTCCTTCTAATTCCATATCGGCGAAGTTATAACTTATGGATATAAATTAAAATATTATGGAATACTAAAATTTAGAAAAATGAAAATTGATGAAGGGTGATGTTTCTGACTCCCGGCTTATTTAAACTATTTCTTTTTCGTGGATTTTACGCCAATCATAATAATTCCGGTGCATCTGTTGAACGTGTACATCAATATGATCGATATAAAGTTGAATCCAGTCCAGCAGGGTAATCTTGCCGGATTCAGGATGGAATATATAATTATGCCATGTTTCGGCATCGATTTTTTTTAAAACCTGATAAAGATTCTTCCTCAAATATCTTATGAGTTCCAGAGCGTCTTTATAATCCATATCCTTATAAAATAATGTCCCGGCCCACGAATTTTGCTCATACACCGTGATCTTGGCGCCACTTTCAGCAATTATTTTCTTAGCTCTCACGAAGCCATTGGCTTCAGAATCTGCAAGATGGGATATAATTTCATTAATGCTCCATTTGTCAGGGGTGGGTTTAAAATGAATCGCTTGAGGAGGAATTTGATTTATTTGATTGATAAGAAGGTCGTACCCGGCATTGTATCTCGAAAGTAATTCCTGAATTCCCATGATTGAAATGGATTGGTTAGTCAATTTTAGAATCTATGTCTCTACTATCGACAACGAAATAAATCACTAAAGGGATTAACTAATCACGATTTTATCTATGCAAAACAATTTATACAACTATTTGCCCCACCATCACAGTCAAATTCAGGCTTTACCTCAACAACGTAATCCCACCAGGTTGTTTTATAACTCCCCTGTCCGGTTCGGTTACGCTTTTGAATTTCATTACATAGGTATAGGTTCCCAGTGGTAGTAGCTTGCCATTTTTCCTGCCATCCCAACCCTCATTGACCATAAATGCCAAATCATCTGAAAAGTAAATCAACTCTCCCCATCGATTATAAATGAATATCTGAAAATCCGTAACAAAGGTTGGGTAAATACGAAACGTTTGATTTTCCGGTATCGTAGCGCTGGGGCTAAATGCTGTTGGCGCATAAATTGTCGGCAAACAGTTCACATCTACCAAAGTAGTATCTAAAGTCCAGCAATTGAATACATTTTCCAGTTCAAAATTATAATTTCCTTCTTCTGTAATTTCAAATGTACCCGGGATAGTTTCAAAAATCTGATCTCCGGTTTCCTGGTTAAAAGCGAGGTAAGTAATGAAATTTCCAGGTTCAATTACTGCCACTTCACTAGAGGGAGGTTCCGGGCAAATTACATAAATAGGTTCAATGTTGCTCGCGGTAATCGGCGCCCTGGTGATCTGTAAATCACCTGAAGCCTTGCAATTTCCTGTTGCTGCATCGGAGACGTCGGCGCGGTATAAACCCTGGTTAAATGTCTCAAGATTTGCTGTCGTGTCACGCAACTTCACATCGTCCAGGAACCATTGATAGTGGACATTCTGATTTGGTACGACATTGGCAGTTAATGTAACCAGATTTCCATCCAAACATGCCTGCTGGTCAACGGTGACTGCTACGTTTAATGGCTCATAAACATCGACCTGTAAGGTATCCAATCCCTGGCAGCCTGTCCCCTGATCTCTGACAACAATATTATATTCATTTGATGTTGTAATTGTTATAGATGGCGCCGTAGAATTATTAGACCATAAATAAGAATAATTTGTACCCGACAGATTCCCTACTCCTACCTGCCTGGTTCCATCGCACCCATCGGTAAGTGGTGTGATGACCGGATCCGGCGAAGTTTCAAGATTTACCTGCGTAAACGCTGTTGTATCACAGGGAATACCTCCAACTGTTGCAGAAACAGAATATTGTCCGGATCCCCCGGCAAGCACATTCACTGTCGGTCCGGTGGCAATAAATCCATTGGGTCCGGTCCAGTTGAAGATAGCTCCTGCATCTGTGGAACTTGCGGTAATGGTAGCATTATCGCTGCAGATATCAAATAATGGTGCAACCGTCAGGTTCATAGTTGGCGGGTCTGTAACCACAATCCCAGCCTGCTGATTTGTACATCCAAAGGCGCTAACTAATAATGAATAACTACCCCCTGTTACAGAATCTATAGAGAAATTTACAGTTGAACTACCAATGTTACTGGTTATTGTATCGGTCTCATAAACCTGAAGAGTCACTTCATTAGTAAGCGTATATCTTCCTCCGCCAAATGGCAATGGAGGTGGGCCGATTGAAGTCACTGTTACATCCAGTTGTGACCCACCACAAGATTGTGCCGGTGGGGGCACAGTTATGGTAAATTGCGGGTTTTGAT
The DNA here is from genome assembly GCA_024280115.1 of Bacteroidota bacterium. Taxonomy (GTDB): domain Bacteria; phylum Bacteroidota; class Bacteroidia; order Cytophagales; family Cyclobacteriaceae; genus JAAUQL01. The sequence goes on from JAJRQT010000210.1 coordinate 77,821, forward strand.
CCACAACATCTATCGAATAGCTTTTTGGGCATGAGCTGATATTGTCTGATACGATAAGCGTATAAG
>JAJRQT010000211.1 GCA_024280115.1 Bacteroidota bacterium
GCACTGAGAGGTGAGGATCTCACAATTTTTGGTGATGGTTACCAGACAAGGTCATTTTGCTATGTTGATGATCTAGTAGAAGGCATTTTCAGGCTGCTGATGAGTGATTATTCTGACCCTGTAAATGTAGGAAATCCTGATGAAATTACTATAAAAGACTTTGCTGAAGAGATTATTAAATTGACAGGTACAGACCAGAAAGTTATCTATAAACCACTCCCACAGGATGATCCTACTCAAAGGCGGCCAGATATCAGTCTTGCTATTAAAATCCTGGGCTGGGAGCCAAAAATTACAAGGTCTGAAGGATTGAAGATTACCTATGAATATTTCAAATCATTGCCCGCCGAAAGCCTTTATAAAAAAGAGCATCACGATTTTGAGGGGTATATTAAAAAATAGCATTTTTACCAAATGAAAAATATATTGATTACGGGAGGCGCGGGATTTATAGGATCCCACGTGGTGAGATTATTTGTAAACGAATACAAGGATCGTCAGATATTCAACCTTGATAAATTGACATATGCAGGCAATCTTGAAAACTTAACAGATATTGAAAACAAGTCTAATTATACTTTTATAAAAGGAGATATTGTAGATGGTTCGTTTATCGATGAGATTTTTGAAAAGTATAATTTCGATACTGTCATTCATTTAGCTGCAGAATCTCATGTTGACAGATCAATTACCAATCCATTAGAATTTATCCATACTAATATTGTTGGCACTGTAAATTTATTGAATGCTTCAAAGAAACAATGGGATGGATCATTTACGGACAAACTTTTTTACCATATTTCAACGGATGAAGTTTACGGATCTTTAGATGATGGAGGATTTTTCTTTGAAAATACTCCATATGATCCACAATCACCATATTCAGCTTCGAAAGCCAGCAGCGATCATTTTGTGAGGGCATACCAGAATACTTTTGGATTGCCTGTTATTATTTCTAACTGCTCTAATAACTACGGTCCAAACCAGTTTCCTGAAAAACTGATCCCGCTTTTTATCAACAATATTCTACATGAGAAATCATTGCCTGTTTATGGGAAAGGTGAAAATGTGAGAGATTGGCTTTATGTTGTAGATCATGCGAAAGCTATTCACACAATTTTTCAGAAAGGGAAAGTAGGAGAGACATACAATATCGGTGGATTTAACGAATGGAAAAATCTTGATTTGATTAAAGTACTTTGCAAAGTTGTCGATGAGAAAATCGGCAATTCACCTGGAACATCAGAAAAACTGATCACCTATGTAAAAGACAGAGCCGGTCATGATCTTCGGTACGCTATTGATGCTAACAAAATCATGAATGAATTGGGCTGGGAGCCATCTTTACAGTTCGAAGAGGGCATTGGCAAAACCGTAGATTGGTATCTTGAAAACAAGGAATGGCTGGAAAGAGTCACTTCAGGCACATATTTGGATTATTATAAAGAACAATACCAAAACAGAAAATAATGAAAGGAATCATATTAGCAGGAGGTTCGGGAACAAGACTTCATCCACTGACCCTTGCAGTCAGCAAGCAAATGATGCCTATCTATGACAAACCAATGATTTATTATCCTTTGTCAACATTGATGTTGTCCGGGATAAGAGAAATATTGATAATATCCACTCCTTATGATCTCCCACTATTTGAGAGGTTATTGGGAGACGGAAAGAAATTTGGTTGTGAGTTTTCATATGCAGTTCAGGAAATCCCCAATGGCCTTGCACAGGCGTTTGTGATTGGGGAACAATTTATTGGAGCTGAAAATGCCGCGCTGATTCTGGGAGATAATATTTTTTATGGCAGCGGAATGTCAAAACTTCTTCAAGCCAATAGTCATCCTGACGGTGGTGTTGTTTTTGCTTACCATGTGAATGATCCCGAAAGGTATGGAGTTGTTGAATTTGATGACAATTTAAAGGCGGTATCTATCGAAGAAAAACCAGAAAACCCAAAGTCAAATTTTGCAGTACCGGGATTATATTTTTATGACAATGATGTAATCACGATTGCCAAAGAATTGAAACCAAGTAAAAGAGGCGAATATGAAATTACGGATGTTAATAAAGAATATCTTCAAAAAGATAAATTGAGGGTAGGCATATTAGATAGGGGAACTGCCTGGTTAGATACCGGTACATTTAGCTCGCTTATGCAGGCTGGTACTTTTGTCCAGGTGATCGAAGAGCGTCAGGGATTAAAAATTGGCTGTATTGAAGAAACCGCTTATCGAATGAATTACATAGATGGTGAGCAACTAGAGAAAATAGCACAGCCATTGGTAAAAAGTGGTTATGGTAAATATTTAATGAAAATTATTTAATAAATATTCTACCTGGCAGGCACTTTGATCACAAAGGTAGATCCTGGTTCTCCTGTTCTTTTTAGGTGGATACTTCCTCCCAATTTTTCAAGTAAATACCAGGTGTTATATAGTCCTAAACCTAATGCTCCTTCACCTCCTGTTGGGATACCGGATAATTTCTTGAATTTCTGAAAAAGCATATGTTCTTCATTGGTATTAATGCCACTTGCAAAGTCTTGAATTTCAATTTTGAGTTCATCTCCTGATACTCGCAACCGAATATTAATCATTGTATTTTCATTGGAAAACTTTACTGAATTCGACAATACATTCTCGATCACTCTTTGAAGGTAATATTCATCAGAATAGATAGCTGTACTGTCATGATTGTTTTCTGTATTTATTATTAATTTTTTCAGCTCTACTTGTTTTGAAAAGGATCGAATAGCTTTATTTATAATATCTTTCAGATCTATTTCATTTTTATCAACCTGGATATTCCCGGCATCTAATTCTCTCATATCCTTCAGGTTACGGATCATCTCCAGGCCGCTTGAAATTGACAAATACATATTGTCTATATACTCCTGCTGGTTTTCCGAAAAGTCTCCGCCATCCAATTCAAGCAATTGAAGCAATGCAAATATTCTATTAAAAGGCGATCGAATATCATGATTCACAAGCTTCAGGAGGCTGTGTTTTTCTTCTTTTAACTTATCCAGTTCTTCTTTTAGCTGATCGTTGTTCATATAAAATATATTTAAATTCCAGCAAATGGGAATTATGAAAATTGAATTGCCGGGAAACCTATCCAATAATACCTTAAATTTGTTTAATCGCAAAAATTGGATAGTTTTGTTTCATTTTTTTGCCCTGAAGGTATTTTAATCCTACATAATGGAAGCCAAAGCGTTAGAAGAATTACGAAAAAAAATAGATGAAATTGACAACAAGCTCATCGATGTGCTCAATGAGCGGATGTCTATGATTAAGAAAGTTGGTGAGCTAAAGAAGTCCGGGAATACTGCAATTTACAGACCAGAGAGAGAAAAGAGCATTATTGACAGGTTATATAAATATCATCGGGGCAACCTGAGCAGGGGAGCCATTGAGGCAATTTTTTTAGAAATTTTTGCAATTAGCAGAAATTTTGAATTGCCGGAGTTGGTGGCATATCTAGGACCAGAGGGGAGTTTTACACATCAGGCCGCTGAAAGTCGGTTTGGAGCAATGAGCCAATACCTTGCCCTTGATTCCATTAGATCCGTATTTGAGGCTATCGACACGGGTCGGGCCAGATTTGGAGTAGTTCCGTTAGAAAACAATCAGGAAGGTGTGGTGAGCGAAACCATTGACTTGTTGGGGTCAACAGATATACGCATCACTGCTGAGGTTCCGTTGCCAATTCATTTTGCTTTTGCAACAAAGTGTGAAAATTTGGCTGAAGTTAAACGGATTTACTCAAAAGACATAGGATTCAAGCAGTGCAAGAAATTTTTAAATGAATCTTTTAATGGCGCAAATATTGAATTTGTTCCGGTAAACTCAACTTCAAAGGCAGCTAAAATTGCGCTTGAAGAAGACGGAAGCGCTGCCATGTGCTCTCATATCGCAGCTCGTATGCACAATGTTCCCATTCTGTTTGATAACGTGGAAGACTCCTCCGATAACTTTACGAGATTTTTGATAATTAGTAAGGACATTAACAATCAACAAAGCCAACACGATAAAACAAGCCTTTTAGCAAAAACTACGGATAAACCAGGAAGCCTTATGCTGTTGCTTCAGGATTTCTCTAACGCCGGTATCAATATGTCAAAACTCGAAAGTCGCCCTGCTAAAAAAGGCAAGACTTTCAAATACTATTTCTACATTGATATTGATGGACATGTAGATGATCCGCATATCTCTAAAGTATTTGAAAAGCACAAAAAAGATATCAAATGGCTGGGGAGTTATGCCAAAATGTGTTAGCTGGTTTCCTTAGCTTCCTCTTTTTTCTTGCCAATAAATGGCATGCGCTTGAATGGCTTAGTCCTGTCGAATAAATATCTGTACGTTTTATGAATTTTCCCCCTGTCTCCACCGACCTGCTCCGCAACATGGATCATTCCTAAATTGAAATCACCTATCCAATTCATTTCAAAATCTATATAACGCTGATAATCTCCGGTAATCAATTCCCGCACCGTCTCAATGATGGCCCCTTCTACACCCTTCCCCTGATGCTCCGGTACAATACCAAAAACCATCCCAACAATTTTTTTATTTGTTTTTCTCCATTTGTGATAAATAAACAACAGTTTTCCGATCAGGTCCATTTTCCCGTTTACGTATTTAAAAATTTGGTTCACTTCCGGGAGCATGATAAAAAATGCAATTGGTTTATTTTCATAAAATCCGAACCACATGATTTTTTCATCAATGATAGGTTTCATCTGATTCATCAAGTGCTTTGCTATTTGAAGTGATAGCTGAGAAACTCCTGAATGACGTGCCCATGCTGCATTGTAAATATCTCTGAAATATTCAGCATATTTATCAATTTCCTTCAACTTGATATGCTTAAACGAGTATTTGGGATTTTGAAAAACTCTTTCTGCCCTTGCCATTAAGAGCGGGTTTACCGGGTCCTTTATCTTTCTGATGAAAGTGATCTGGTTAAAATAGGTTTTGAATCCATAAGTTTCAAATAAAGACTGGTAATATGGGAATTGATAGTTGCAATTATAATTAGGGTCAATTTCAAATCCCTTAACCAATAAACCCCACCATTTGTCTCTGTCGCCAAAATTGATAGGGCCATCCATAGCTTCCATACCTTTTTCTTTAAGCCAGTTCTTGCACGCATCAAAAAGTTTGAATGCAGCTTCCTGGTCATTGATGCATTTAAAATAACCCATTCCCCCAGTTGGTTGATCGTTGCCTCTTTTTACTGTTTTCTTATTTATAAATGCAGCAACCCGGCCAATTATCACTCCGGTGTCATCTTTTAATATCCACCGGATCAGCTCACCATGTCTAAAATATTTATTTTTTTTCTTATCGAATATATCATTAATGTCTTTGTCCAGAGGTCTTATCCAGTGACTTTCATTTTTATACAATTTCACAGGAAACATTAAAAACTCTTTTGAAGACTTTTTATCATTTACTTCAATCAAATTCATTGTTGAATGTATTAAATAGTTAAATTCAAATGGAAAAAATGTACTGGTTTTAACGTGTAAATTTACGATTGATTTTAAATCTCACTAATATAAATACAATAAATCAGGTTGTTGGGTCATTGTAGTTTGTTGGTGATTATTTATATCTTTAAAAGATTAAAATATTTAGCATTATGAATTTAGATAGAAGAACATTTATCAGGAATAGCGGAAAAGGGATTCTCGGACTTTCTGCCATTTCTACCTTACCTTTATTTGCTGGCAACGAAAGCATAGCAAAGACCTCAGCAGGATTATTTTTCAAGATTTCGCTCGCCGAATGGTCACTGAATAAGACCCTTTTCTCTGGAAAGCTCAAGAATATGGACTTTCCCGCAAAGGCAAAAAATGATTTTGGAATCCATGCGGTTGAATATGTAAATCAATTCTTTAAAGATAAAGCAAATGATGAGGCATATCTCAAAGAGCTTAAATCCAGAACAGCTGATTTGGGTGTTAAAAATGTATTGATCATGATCGATGGAGAGGGCCATCTCGCTGATGAAGATGCTGCAAAGCGCACTAAGTCAATAGAAAATCATTACAAATGGGTGGAAGCTGCAAAGTTTTTGGGTTGCCACTCCATCAGGGTAAATGCCTATGCCACTTCTAAGAACACCGAAGAAGGAAAAGCAGCGGCTGTTGACGGACTGAGCAGGCTAACTGATTTTGCCCAGCCTTATGGAATTAATATTATTGTCGAAAATCACGGTGGTTTTTCATCAAATGGAATTTGGTTAACGGACGTAATGAAGCAAGTGAATAAACCTAGCTGTGGAACACTGCCCGACTTTGGGAATTTCTGTATAACAAGAGGTCCTGGAGGATGTACGGAGGAATATGACAAGTACAAAGGGGTGAAAGAAATGATGCCGTATGCAAAAGGTGTAAGTGCAAAAAGCGGAGTCTTTGATGCTGAAGGAAATGAGGTCAATATCGATTATATGAAGATGTTGAAAATTGTAAAAGACGCCGGATACACAGGTCATATTGGTATTGAGTCAGAATCTAAAATAGACGAAGACGAAGCAATAAAACTGACCAAAGCCTTATTAGAAAAAGTAGGAAAAATGATTTCGTAGATTGTCATACGGATGCTTTAAATGCTGATGTTCACCAATGAGCATCAGCTTTTATTATTTAGTTATGACACAAACCAGACACATCATTCGATCTTTGTCGACGTTTTTCTATCGTTGGAAAATCAATGTTTATATCTTTTAATATTTGGAAATCAATTGTTCATCTGCTACTTTTGAACGCTCAAATCAATTATTCTGTAATTGATTTATAAAGAAGGGTGGAGAGACAGGCTCTGTGAAACCCTAGCAACCTGGTGGCAATTGCCAAGGTGCTAATTCCTGATTCCGTACCGTATGTTCGGGTTTTTTCGGAAGAATATAAATTAAATAGTAATGGAAAAATTTAAGTATTTATTTAAAGTAAACTCACCTTCTATATTTGCAGGTGTTCATAAATTATTTGAACAGTTCGGTAAAATCAGGTGTATGTGCTGCTGTTGATCAGTAAATCTTCTCAAATGCTGATTGGCAAGGAGTGCCCCTGCACTTATTCAGGAAATTTCAGAGAACCAATAATTATTATTAAACCAAAACTATATAAACAATGTCTGAATTAAAATTTGAAACATTACAATTACACGCTGGCCAGGAGCCAGACCCAACTACCGGAGCAAGAGCAGTCCCTATTTATCAAACGACTTCCTTTGTATTTGACAATTCTGAGCATGGTGCAAATCTTTTTGCCCTGAAAGAATTTGGAAACATATACTCGAGGATCATGAATCCTACCAACGATGTACTGGAAAAAAGAATTGCCGCGCTTGAAGGTGGTGTAGCTGGTTTGGCGGTATCATCCGGACAGGCAGCGCAGTTTATTGCATTGTCGAATATTCTCCAGGCAGGAGATAATTTTGTTACAACAAGTCATTTGTATGGAGGCACCTACAACCAGTTTAAGGTTCAGTTTAAGAGAATTGGTATTGATGGGAGATTTGCAGAAGAAGATACTGTAGAGGCATTCGAAAAGTTGATTGATGATAAGACGAAAGCCATATACCTGGAAACAATTGGCAATCCGGAATTCAATGTCCCGGACTTTGAAGCTTTTTCTGCATTGGCAAAAAAATATGATATTCCACTGATTGTGGACAATACCTTTGGAGCTGCAGGATGTCTTGCAAAACCAATTTCGCATGGAGCCAATATTGTCGTACAGTCCACTACCAAATGGGTTGGTGGTCATGGTACGAGCATTGGAGGGATCATCGTCGATGGAGGTAATTTCAATTGGGGAAATGGCAAATTCCCACAATTCACAGAACCATCAGAGGGTTATCATGGATTGAAATTCTGGGAGACCTTTGGTGAAGGGAATCCTCTTGGGATGCCAAATGTAGCATTTATTATCAGGGCAAGGGTAGAAGGCTTGAGAGACTTCGGCCCGTGCATGAGCCCATTTAATGCCTTCCTTTTTCTACAGGGATTGGAGACACTTTCACTAAGGGTAGAGCGAACTGTTTCTAATGCATTGGCTCTGGCCGAATGGCTTGAGGCTCACGACCTTGTGGAAAGTGTAAATTACCCGGGATTGAGATCGAGTAAATACCATGAATTGGCAAGTAAGTATCTTGAACGCGGTTATGGGGGTGTATTGAGCTTTACGATTAAAGGTGGTAAAGAAAAGGCTGCGGAGTTTGTGGATTCTTTAAAACTAATCAGTCACCTTGCAAACGTGGGAGATGCTAAAACGCTGATTATTCATCCTGCATCCACTACACATCAGCAGTTAAATGATGAAGAACAACTCGCTTCAGGTGTTTTACCATCACAATTACGAATATCTGCCGGGATAGAACACATTGATGATATAAAGAATGATCTCACACAGGCTTTCGAAAAGGTCTTTCAACCTGATGTGGTAACAGTTTAAGGTTAAATTGCTGTTAGTTGTCAGGTTATAGATCTCTCAGCTAACAGCTAATATTGTATTAAATGGTAACGAATAGAATCTTTAATTACAAACAAAAATTTCAATTGGAGTCCGGGGAGTCTTTACCCGAGCTTCAATTGCTTTATACTACCTATGGGAAACTAAATGCGGATAAAAGTAATGTAATATGGATTTGCCATGCTTTTTCCGGTAATTCAGATTTCACAGAATGGTGGAGTGGATTGTTTGGGGATGGGAAATTATATGATCCTGAAAAACATTTTGTGGTATGTGTGAATATGCTGGGGGGATGTTATGGTTCTACCGGGCCACTGACGGAAAATCCTGCGACAGGCCAATCATATTATCATGAATTCCCCTTACTTACCAATAAAGATTTGGTAAAGAGCTATGAATTGGTCCGTGAGTATTTAAATATAGATCATATTCACACTGTTATAGGTTGCTCAATGGGTGGGCAGCAAGCGATTGAATGGGCTGTAAAAGAACCCGATTTATTTGACCATTTGGTTGCCATCGGGGCAAATGCCAAACATTCTCCGTGGGCCATAGCATTCAATGAAACCCAACGAATGGCCATTGCCGCTGATCAGTCCTGGAAGGAAAGTAATGATGATGCCGGTTTGGAAGGAATGAAGGCCGCAAGAGCGATAGGTTTACTTTCGTATAGAAATTATGTTTGCTATGAAGCAAAGCAACATGAGAATTCAGATGCTGTTTATGATAATTTCAAAGCCGCCTCATACCAAAATTACCAGGGTGAAAAAATGAAACAACGGTTCAACGCATTCTCATATTGGATAATATCCAAGGCAATGGATTCGCAAAATGTTGGAAGAGACAGAGAGGGTTTGGTAAAAGCCTTGAAAAGAATAAAGGCAAAAAGTCTCTTTTTGGGTATTGATAATGACATCCTGTTCCCTGTTGTTGAACAAAAATTTTTGACTGATCATGTCGATGGGGCAGTTTACGATGAAATCGATTCGTATTATGGTCATGATGGATTTTTATTGGAGTTTGATAAGCTCACAAAAGCTATCAACGGTTTTTATTCCAATGCCTCAACCAGGAAAAAATCTGCTTAATCTTATTATTTTTTTATAATTACAATGATCGCCAGTCTTTAACACCGGGTTTATTGAACTTTCTGAACAAAGCGGATTCATAGTACTTTTTTGAAAATCGGATTTTATCCAGGGTTCAATTAATATTTGAAAAATATTATCTTTACAGCCCTTATTATAATTACCAATTATTGCATCTTACTACTCTAAAAATTAAAATGATTGCTTTAAACGATACGATTCAAAAACTTTACGAAGAAAAGCATTTCCAGACTTACAGGAGGTTTCCATTAACGCTTATCAAAGGCAGTGGGACTAAAGTGTACGATACTGAAGGGAAAGAATACCTCGATGCTTTGGCCGGTATTGCGGTCAACAATGTTGGACATTGCCATCCAAAGGTGGTAAAAGCCATTCAGGATCAGGCGGCAAATCTTATCCATATTTCTAATCTTTATCATAATATTCCACAAAGTACATTTGCTAAACAGCTTACAGAGGTATCAGGGTTTGACAGGGTATTTTTCTGCAATTCGGGTCTTGAAGCCAATGAAGGTGCGATAAAGATGGCAAGAAAATTAAGTGAACAAAAAGGTAAAACCGGCCCGATTATATATTTTTCAGGTTGTTTTCATGGAAGGTCAGTTACCTCCATTACCATGGGGAAAGCAGCCTTTCAAAAAGGGTTTGGCCCTCTTCCGGATGGATTCAAAGAATTGCCTTACAATGATGTCGATGCGCTTGATCAAATAGACGTTGACACCAGGGCAATCTTTGTGGAATGTATCCAGGGAGAAGGCGGAGTTAATATTGGGGATAAAGATTTTCTCGAAAAAATCGATGTCATCTGTAAAGAAAAAGATATCATCCTGGTTGTGGATGAAATTCAGACAGGGATGGGTCGTACTGGAAAAATGTTTGGATATGAACATTTTGACATAAATCCGGACATCATCACCTTGGCCAAAGGATTAGGATCGGGTGTACCAATTGGAGCAATTTTAGCAAAAGGAGATGCTGCAAATGTTTTAGTGCCGGGCGACCATGGATCAACTTTTGGGGGGAATCCCTTAGCCTGTGCGGCAGCTCAGGCAAGCCTTGAAGTAATTCTGGATGAAAAATTATTGGAGAATTCCTGGCAAGTCGGTACATACCTGTTAAATAAAATCTCTGATTTGGCGAAAAGTTATGAATTTATCAAAGATGTTCGGGGTGTTGGTTTAATGATAGGAATTGAATTTGAAACGCAATGCAGGGCATTTGCTTTAAAACTGCTTGATAAGGGATTATTGGTAAGCTGCACTGCAATGCATGTTATTCGTTTGGTTCCGCCATTAATCCTGACGCATGAAGAGGCTGATCAGATAATATCAATTTTAAAAGAAGCCCTCGATGAAGAGACCTGAATTAATAATTTTAAACACAATATGAATTATAACAATTTTTAGCGCATTTTGCTGTTTTTCAATTAAAATGCGTATCATTTTTTGTGAAATCTATAAAATATCTCGAGGTTTTTAGCTATCTTTATTGGCTTGAAAATAGTTGAGTCGGTCGGATCGGCATTATGGCTCTTCATCCGCAGAGGATATCTTTTAAAGGCAATATTTTATATTGCAGACTAAGTTGGAACGCAGGAATCATCTTTCAAGGGGAGTAAATTAAAAGATTCTATCAAATTGAGAATGAACAATAAAAAAAATAAAGGAATGTATGTTCCAAGTATGGAACATGATGCTTGTGGAATTGGTTTTGTCGCCAATTTGAAGGGCAAAAAATCACATGAAATCGTTCAGGATGCAGTCACAATGTTGATGAACATGGAACATCGTGGCGGTTGTGGGTGTGAACCTGAAACTGGTGACGGCGCCGGAATATTAATACAAAATCCTCATGATTTTCTTAAACAGGAATGCTCGAAACTTGGTTTTGAGTTGCCGGATTTCGGATCTTATGGAGTTGGAATGATTTTTTTCCCAGCCGATGAAGCTGTCAGGGAAGAGTGTAGATACATCCTCAATAAGCATATTGGAGAATTAGGATTTGAACTCATAGGTTACAGGGATGTCCCCACAGACAACAGCAACATTGGTGCAACAGCAAAATCTCTGGAGCCTAAAATCGAGCAGGTTTTTGTCAAGCACACTACGATCAAAGATCCGCAGGCTTTTGAAAGAAAGATTTACGTACTTAAAAAATATACTACCCATTTTATCGGTCACAATGTTGAAGGGAATAATGGTGAATTTTATTTTGTTTCTTTCTCTCCTAAGACCATTGCATATAAAGGTCAGTTGCGTACAGATCAGTTGGCTTCTTACTATCCGGACCTCAACGATGAAAGATTAAAATCTGCATTAGCGCTTGTCCATTCCAGGTTTTCAACCAATACCTTTCCAAAATGGAAACTGGCTCAACCATTCAAGTTCATTGCTCACAATGGCGAGATTAATACCATCCGTGGGAATGTGAACTGGATGAGTTCCAAGGAAACGCTCATGGAATCAAGCTTCTTTAGTAAAGAAGACATCGCAAGGTTATTGCCAATTTGTGATGCTGAGCATTCAGATTCCGCTAATCTCGACAGTATGATCGAAATTCTTGGATTGGGCGGAAGGTCCCTGGCTCACGCAATTATGATGGTGATCCCGGAGGCATGGCAGGAGAACAACCTTATGTCTGATGATAAAAGAGCATTTTATGAATATCACGCTTCAATAATTGAACCTTGGGATGGCCCCGCTTCGATTTGTTTTACAGATGGAAATGTCGTTGGGGCAACTTTGGATAGAAATGGCCTTAGGCCTTCGAGATATTGTCTGACATCAGATGACAAACTCGTGATGGCTTCTGAAGCTGGAGCACTTCCTGTGGATCAGTCAAAAGTAATTCTTAAAGGCCGGTTGCAACCGGGAAAAATGTTTGTTGCAGACCTTACCCAGGGTAGAATCATCAGTGATGAAGAATTGAAAAAGGATATTTGCAATAGAAAACCGTACAGAGAATGGTTGAATAAAAACCAGATTCCTATTCGTAATTTACCCATTAAGGAAGATTATGAGTTTGTGTATGATGGAGATTCCCTGCTGACTCGTCAGATTGCCCAGGGTTATACCAGCGAAGATATGAAAGTTATCTTCCAGCCGATGGTCGAGCAGAAAATAGAACCTATTGGATCTATGGGATCTGATACACCTTTGGCGGTTCTTTCCGATCAAAGTCAGCATCTTTCCAATTACTTTAAACAATTATTTGCCCAGGTTAGTAATCCTCCGATAGATCCGATACGGGAAAGGTTGGTTATGTCATTGTTTACAAGTTTCGGGAGTACTAAAAATATACTTGATGAAACCCCGGAACATTGCCGTCATATTTATATAGATCAACCGATACTAAAAAACAGGCAGCTTGAAAAAATCAGGACACTTGATAGCCCGTTTTTTAAATCTAAAGTTATTGATATCACGTTTGAGGCGAGTGGTAAGGAAGGTGCGCTTGAAGATGCTATTGACCATATCTGTTATAAAGCCGAAAATGCAGCCAGATATGGAATTAACATATTGATTCTTTCTGACAGAAAAATTGGTAAGGACAGGGCTCAGATACCATCATTACTCGCTACGGGAGCAGTACATCACCACCTTATCAGCAAAGGATTAAGGGTAAATTGTGGTATTGTAGTCGAAGCAGGTGATGTGAGGGAGACACATCATTATGCAACTTTAATAGGTTTTGGAGCCAGCGCTATAAATCCATACCTCGCTTTTGAAACGCTGTATGATCTGAAGTTGCAAAATGTCTTTACGAAAGACATGGATAAAATTGAAATTTTCAGCAGCTATATCCAGGCAATCAACTATGGATTATTGAAGATATTCTCAAAAATGGGAATTTCAACAATACAGTCTTACCAGGGTGCACAGATCTTTGAAGCGGTTGGAATCCACCAGAAAGTTATTGATAAATGTTTCTTTAGAACGGTTTCACGACTGGGAGGATTAGGTTTTGATGATATAGCCAGGGAGGTACTTGTGCGGCATAAGCTCGCTTTCCCCAACACACCTCAGGTGAAACAGAGACTGGAATCCGGAGGAGTTTATCAATGGAAACGAAGGGGGGAATATCACCTTTTCAATCCTGAAACAATCCAATTGTTACAACAGGCAACTCGTAAGGGGAATTACCGGATTTATAAGCAGTATGCTGAAAAGGTGAATAATCAAACCAAAAAGGCTGCCACGTTGAGAGGTTTGCTCAAATTTAGAAAGAGGAATTCGATCTCTCTCGAAGAAGTAGAACCAAAAGAGAATATATTTAAAAGATTTGCCACTGGGGCAATGTCCTTTGGATCTATATCCCATGAAGCACATTCCACGCTTGCCATCGCTATGAATAGGATTGGCGGGAAAAGTAATAGTGGCGAAGGTGGTGAAGATGAACGTAGATTTATAAAAAAAGAAAATGGAGACTGGGAAATATCTGCCATTAAGCAGGTAGCTTCGGGCCGGTTTGGTGTTACAAGCAACTATCTTACCAATGCAAAAGAGCTTCAGATAAAAATGGCTCAGGGCGCAAAGCCTGGAGAGGGTGGTCAATTGCCAGGGCACAAAGTAGATGATTGGATCGGTCGGGTAAGACACTCAACTCCGGGAGTAGGTCTGATTTCTCCCCCTCCTCACCACGATATCTATTCTATTGAAGATCTGGCTCAATTGATCCACGATTTGAAAAATGCCAACAGAAAGGCAAGAATCAACGTTAAACTCGTTTCAGAGGCTGGAGTCGGCACAATAGCTGCCGGTGTATCAAAGGCCAAAGCTGATGTCGTATTGATTTCAGGTTATGACGGTGGCACGGGCGCTTCACCAATTAGCTCCATAAAACATGCAGGGTTACCGTGGGAACTTGGCTTATCCGAAACACATCAGACGCTGGTTAAAAATAAACTGAGAGATCGTATTGTCGTGCAGACGGACGGTCAGATAAAAACAGGTCGGGACATCGCTATTGCCGCGCTGTTAGGTGCTGAAGAATGGGGAGTAGCCACAGCAGCGCTTATATCTGAGGGGTGCATTATGATGCGTAAGTGTCATTTGAATACATGTCCTGTAGGTATAGCAACTCAAAACAAAGAGCTGAGAAAGCTGTTCTCTGGAAAGCCTGAGCATGTCGTAAATCTCTTCATGTTTCTTGCAGAAGATTTGAGGGAGATTATGGCTGACCTTGGATTCAGCACGGTGGACGAAATGATCGGCCAGGCTGATGTATTAAAAATGCGTTCAAATATTGATCATTGGAAAGCTAAGACATTAGATCTCAGTCGCGTTTATTACAAAGAGGAGGCGGATGAAACCATAGGACTATTTTGTAGCACAAGCCAGGATCATGAACTGGACCTTGCCCTTGACTGGAAAATTCTCGATGCAGCAAAATCTGCATTGGAAGAAGCAAAACCCATAAAAGCAGAATTTAATATTATTAATATAAATAGATCAGTCGGCGCTATTTTATCCAATGAAGTTTCAAAGGTATATGGAAGTAAGGGATTGCCTGCCGATACAATTGATATAAAATTCAGAGGATCTGCCGGTCAAAGTTTTGGAGCATTTTCGGCAAAGGGCATTAAATTTGAATTAGAAGGAGAAGCCAATGACTATTTTGGAAAAGGCTTGTCTGGAGCACATTTAATAGTCTATCCTGATAGAACAGTCAACTTTATTCCTGAAGAACATATCATTATTGGCAATGTGGCTTTTTATGGAGCAACTTCAGGAGAAGCTTATATTAGAGGTCAGGCAGGCGAACGGTTCTGTGTGAGAAATTCTGGCGCTAAAGCAGTGGTTGAAGGAGTTGGGGATCATGGGTGTGAGTATATGACCGGTGGTATAGCAGTAATCCTTGGTAAAACCGGACGAAATTTTGCAGCAGGTATGAGTGGCGGTATTGCATATGTTTACGATAAGGAGAATAGATTTGATGATTACTGCAATAAACAGCTTGTTGATTTTGACGAGATGGAGTATGAAGATATTACAACGCTTAAAGAGCTTTTAGAGAATCATTATAATTACACGCATAGCACTGTAGCAAAGGCAATACTTGATGATTGGAAAAATGCGTTGTCTAAATTCATTAAAGTAATGCCAAAGGATTATAAACGCGTATTGTTGGCGAGAAAAGAAAAGCTGGAAGAAGTTATTTAATGTGAACGTTAATCTACGGCACCTGGGAAATGGTGTCTCTGCGCGAAAGTATTTATATTAAAGAAGTTAAATATATCAATGGGAAAACCAACAGGATTTTTAGATTTTGAGAGGGAGTTGCCTGGCAAAAGAGATCCGAAAACAAGAATTAATGATTTTAAAGAATTATTTCTTGATTTTGACGATAAGAAGACCAATCAACAGGCTGCAAGATGCATGGACTGTGGAGTGCCTTTTTGCCACACGGGTTGCCCTTTAGGAAATATTATTCCGGAGTTCAACGATGCTGTTTACAACGAAAACTGGGGATTGGCTGTCGAAATATTACAGAGCACGAATAATTTCCCTGAATTTACAGGAAGAATATGTCCGGCACCTTGTGAGTCAGCATGTGTATTGGGCATCAACAAACCACCTGTCACAATCGAGTTCATTGAAAAGACTATTGTTGAAAAGGCTTTTAACCTTGGCCTGATAAAGCCGAATATTCCAAAATATAGAACCGGTAAAAAGGTGGCCATTGTAGGATCAGGACCTTCAGGTCTTGCTGCAGCAGCACAACTAAATAAAGCCGGTCATACCGTAATTGTATTTGAAAGATCCGATAGAATCGGAGGTTTGTTGCGATACGGGATACCTGATTTTAAATTGGAAAAGCAATATATCGACCGGAGATTGGAAATAATGAAGGCAGAGGGCATTGTCTTCAAAGGGAATGTGAATATTGGAACCGATTTACCGTTTTACACATTGATCCATGAAGTGGACGCGGTTGTGCTCTGCGGAGGATCTACCAAACCAAGAAATTTGAAAATTAAAGGCCGTAAATTGAGTGGCGTTCATTATGCCATGGATTTTCTGACTCAACAAAACAAGAGAGTAGCTGGAGACACCATAAATGATGATATTTCCATTACAGCAGAAGGAAAACATGTGATCGTCATTGGTGGAGGTGATACCGGATCTGACTGTGTAGGCACCTCAAACAGACAGAAAGCTAAATCTGTGACACAGGTTGAATTACTCGCCAAACCTCCTTTCGAGCGATCTGAAAACGATCCCTGGCCAAAATATCCTACAATCCTTAAAACATCTACTTCGCACGAAGAAGGTGTGGATAGACAATGGTCAATCCTGACAAAAGAATTCATAGGCGATGAAAATGGAGATGTAAAATATTTACGTATAGTTGATATTAAATGGGATATCGGGTATTCCGGTAAGCCGGAATTTAAAGAGATTGTAGGAACTGAAAGAGACCTCCCCTGTGATCTGGCACTTTTAGCTATTGGCTTTGTTCATGGAGAAACTGATATAATTAGGGAAAAAACAGAAATAGAGCTTGATGCCAGAGGTAATATTGCCACCAACAATTACAAGACGAATATTGAAAATGTATTTGCAGCCGGTGATATGCGCAGAGGCCAATCCCTGGTTGTTTGGGCAATTACCGAAGGAAGAGAAGCCGCAAGAGAGGTTGACAAATATTTGATGAAAAAAAAGAGCAAACTGGAAGCCAGGGACGAGTCTCAAATGAATGTAAATTATTAATTATCCGTTAAGCCTGGTGGCATATTGTAGTCAATAGAATACTATCCTTGATGTTTATTGATAAATTATTTCAAATTCTACCCGCCGGTTGATTGACTTATTTTCATCAGATGAATTGTCAGCTATGGGAGCATCAAAACCTTGACCTTTACATAAAATTTTTTGTGATTCAATTCCATTTTTCACAAGCCAATTTTTAATAGCTATAGCTCTTTTATAAGATAAATTTTGATTGTAAGACTCTGATCCTGAATCATCGGTGTGGCCGGTGATCAGTATTTTAATTTGCGGATTTGAAACCAGGAAAGATTTCAATATCAATAATTCTGCAATACTCGATTGCTTAATCTCATATTTGTCGAAATCAAAATTTACATTGTTTAGCACCACTTTGTTCTCCTCATATATGTCAAAATTTTCTATCCCAATTAAGTTTTTCGGATCAGAAGATCCCACTTCGTGCTGATACTCTTTTTGACAATTGCAGGCTTCAGGAGAGGATACTTTAAAAAGTTGAACATTATCGATAAGGTAGTACGCAGATTTGTTGATATCTAGTTCGCTTGTTACTAATGGTTCTCGTGGAAATATTCCGGTTTCTTCCGGAGGGCTAAACCGGCCCAGCGTTATAAATTTTTCGTTGCCATCGGCGATAAACCAGGCACAAAGGGGTGTCCATTTGTCGGTGTCAAGTATCGGGAAATGGAAGGTTAATTGAGGATGCTCCGGAAACTTATCAGATGTAAACTGTATGGCAGTATCAGATAAGTAAACTCCAAACCGATCAATTCCATAGCCTGCATTTTGAGATAAAACAATTTGAATCTTGAAGCAGTACGTTTCTCCTTTTTCTAATTTTTGTAGAAGCTTTGACTGAATTGTTTCTGAATAAACATAACTCAGGTCATATATTGCTTTTCCTTGTGGCTCCCACGATTCATACCTGGAATTCGGATCCATAAAAGTCATTATACCTACATATCCATTTCCATCAATCGGAGTTAATCCATTTCCCAGATGATTCGGCACCCCAGTTATACTTCTGTGATTATTATAATAATCAGGTGTAGCATCATCTGGAGAATTCCAATGCGGAATTATATCTTCGATTTGATTCTGACCTTCATTTGTGATTTTTACAGACTTGTGGTAATAAATTTCAAACCCCGGGTTCGGGATTAAATTTTGAGAATAATCTGCTTGTTTAAATAAAATTGTATCATACAAATTTCCATCCTGAATTATTTTACCATACAAAACATTTCCATCATAAATGTCAATTTCCCTATGAACTAAAATATCTTTCACATACTTTTCTTCTAAATATTTCACCCCTTCTTCGTTAAAGTATTGCCACTTCCCTTCTCTATTAATATCCTTTTTACAGGATTTTGATTTCGTATGATACTCAATCCTTTTTATCGTGCCAGATGGATAATAATAAATCCATTTCCCTGATTTTCTTTTTTCATACAAATACACTCCATCGATAAAATCTACAACACACGAAACGTATTTCCCCTTATATTTCGGTCTTCCATTAGGATACATTTCTTGAGCATTGTAAACCTGGCTGTTACAATAAAAATGGATAAATATGAAAAATGCAATCAGTAAATACCTCATTTACATATTCAGTATTGAATAATAAAAAATTGTGCCAATCAATGTCTTAGTCAAAGTTCAAAACTTTGTCAAAGCTGAAATATTGAATTAAAGTTCGTTAGTACCAGATCGACCTTGTAAAGAGCGCCACTCTGAAAGCGTAGCCCGAATGAGTCAGGTGATAGCCTGCCAAGATCTCCCAAACGGCTACTAGATTCTTCACTACGTTCAGAATGACGGCAGTTTGTTGGTTTATAGTTTCTCCAACTCTGACTGCACAAATGCAACCAACTCACTGATGTATTCCCTGCTGAAATTAAATTCAATATTTGCCGCTTTATAAATTTCAGGAATCGACTTAGTATAGCCCAGTTTCAAAGCCGATAAATATCCATCTAATCCTTTTTGTGGATTTTCCTTAAATCGCTTCCATACAGCAATGGCCCCAAGCTGGGCGAAACCGTATTCTATGTAATAAAATGGCACCTCGAAAAGATGGAGCTGCTTTTGCCAAATGTAATCTCTGAACTTTTCTAACCCTGACCAATCGGTTACAGAATCAGAAAAATCTGTTAAAATCTCATTCCATTGTATTTTCCTTTCTTCGATACTATGTCCGGGGTTTTCATAGATCCAGTGTTGAAATTTATCTATAATCGCAACCCATGGAAGTGTTTCGATGATTTGTCCGAGATGCTCTCTTTTAGCTCTTTTGGTATCTTCTTCGTTTTCAAAGAAAATATCCCAATGGTCCATGCTAATCAACTCCATTGACATGCTGGCCAATTCTGCCACCTCAGAAGGAGTATGTTTGAAATCCGTCAATTCCAGGTCTTTGGTTAATACTGAATGCACGGCATGCCCTCCTTCATGCAAAATCGTCACCATATCGCGGAGTGTACTGGTCGCGTTCATGAAAATAAAGGGAATTCCAATTTCTGATAGTGGGTAGTTATATCCTCCGGGAGCTTTTCCAACTCTGGAATCAAGATCCAAATGCTTGATGTCCTCCATGGTTTTTATACAATTCCCGAGGAATGGATCCAACCTGTTGAAACAATTGATTGTTTTTTCAATGAGATCAGAAGTGTCTTTAAATGGCACCAATGGCGGTTTTCCGGTTGGGTCAACTGCCTTGTCCCATGGTTTCAATTTTGAAATCCCAAGTTTTTCTTTTCTGTCTTTGGCAAGCTGATCTAATATCGGAACAATCTCTTTCTGGGCCGATTCATGAAAATCAAAGCAATCCTTTGGGGTATAGTCAAATCTTCCCATCGTTGTGAACATGTAATCTCTGAAATTTTCGAAGTTGGCGTTTTGAGCCATTTTATGCCTTAAGGAAATTAATTTATTGAACAGCTCATCAAGGGAATCTTTGTCCTGATATCGTCTTTTAGAGATGGCTTTGTAGGCATTTTCACGCTTTGATCTTTCTGTATTTTCCAGGATGGTAGCTGCCTGTTGTAAGGTCATTTCTTTTCCGTCAATAGTTACGGTCATTGCGCCGGAGATGGCCCCGTATTCTTTGGAAAGATTTTGAATTTCTGTTTTCAGAGGAATATTCTCTTCCCGGAAAATCTTAAAATCCTTTTCAATGTTTTTAAATAATATTTTAAACGCGTCTTCATCGAGATCATCTCTATACGGACATTTGATGATTTTCTCATTCAACTGATGATTCAATGGGGCGATCTTTGGTTCTATCTCGCTCACAAAATAAGAATATGCTTCCTGATATTTTTGGTTGGCAGTATCGCAAGACATTCTTATGTACCTCCAGCCGGCATTTTCAGATATAATTGCCTCAAGTTCGGATTTGTTTTTAAGCCAATTTCTAAATGATTCTGCATCATTGAAGCCAGTATTTAGCAATTCCTGGTAATACGGTTCAATAGAATCCCAATCGTCCGGGACAAATTCATCAGCTACAAATGTTCTCTTTTTTCTCTCAATGGAGATTTTATTATTCATATATTTAATTATTTCCAGATTTTATTATTCAATCAATAATCATCAACAGATTTCTATTTTTACACCCGGCCCAGTCGGTTTGCTCACACAGTTTAGGATATATCCTTCTTTGATTTCTTCTTCACTCAAACCTTCATCATCTTCCATATCCACATGGCCTTGAAGCAACTTTCCCCGGCATGCTGTGCAAAGTCCGCTCTGGCAGGAAAATGGCATATCGATATCTTGATCCAAAGCTGCTTCGAGAATTGTTTTATTCGACGGGACAGTTACACTATATTCCGCTCCATCGAGCATGATTTTAACATCATAAGCAGCATCGCTACTCTTTGCCTTGGAATTAATTTTATGTTTTGGTTCGCCTGTATAAAAGCTTTCTTTGTAAATATGGTTTTCAGGCACCTCAAATTCAATAAGTGTTTCCAAAACAGTTTGCATGAATCCGGTAGGCCCGCATAAATAGTAATCAGCAGTGCCTAAATTACTACCATCTTCACCCATTAATATAATGTTTGCCATGGCGGAATCAATCCTTCCTGTGTATCCTTCCCAGCTTTCGGTTGGTTGTGAAAGCACATTTATATGTTTAAATCTCCCTTGATAGTCTGAAGCAATTTTATTGAGATCTTCTTTAAAAATGATAGACTGTTCATTTCTGTTTTGATAAACCAATGTGATATTGCTTTCCTGTTCAATCTCCAAAATGGATTTGATAATCGACATCAATGGTGTGATGCCACTTCCAGCTGCAAACAGGATATAATCTTTTTTTTGTTCTTTCTCTAAGCTGGGTACAAAATGGCCTGCTGCCTCCATAACTTCAAAATTATCCCCAACCTTCATATGGTCATTTATATAATTTGAAACAATTCCTGATTCGACTCTTTTTACTGTAATTGCCGGAGATTCATCAATAAATGGTGAGGAACATAGCGAATAGGATCTTCTGACTTCTTCACCTTTTATTGGTAATACTAGGGTTAAAAACTGTCCGGGTTTGTAATGAAAAGGACTCTCAGGGTTTTCAAATATTATTGTATTCGCATCATCAGTTTCTTTTTTTACCGCTTTAATTTTAAGTCTGAAATATCGATTCGAATTGGATTTATTTTGTTTCTTTTTCCGTTTGAAAATGCTGAGCATAATTTTAAATTAAATGGACTGGCACTAATGTAAAATCAGAAATAATAATTTTTGTTTTTGAATGGTTTCAAATTTATAAACAATTCAATTCTATCCTTGAAAAAAGAATGATTAATTAATGTTTAACCGTGGAAAACCTTTGTCTATTTCATACCTTTGCAACTTATTTTTCGAAAACAAACTTCATGGATTTAAATAAGCTCACGGCCATATCTCCTATTGATGGAAGGTATAGAAAACAAGTTGATCATATCGCTAAATATTTTTCGGAGTATGGACTTATAAAATACCGCGTCCTGATAGAAATCGAATATTTCATTGCCCTTTGTGAAATTCCACTGCCTCAACTTTCAGAAATTAAACCGGAAGTTTATAGTGAATTGAGAAATATCTATACTTCGTTTACAGAAGAGGATGCACTAAAAGTAAAAGAAATTGAGGGCGTCACCAATCATGATGTGAAAGCCGTTGAATATTTCATCAAGGAAAAATTTGATAAATCAGGATTGGAAAAATTCAAAGAGTTTATTCATTTCGGACTAACATCCCAGGATATCAACAACACGGCAGTGCCTCTTTCAATTAAAGACTCGATGTTAGAGGTAAAGCCGCTAATTGGTGAACTCATAGACTTATTGAAAGACAAAGCATCTCAATGGTCAGATATCCCGATGTTGGCAAAAACTCATGGACAACCGGCATCCCCAACCTTGCTTGGGAAAGAAATATCCGTTTTTATCGAGCGCCTCGAGCGACAGCTCGATCAGGTTTTCGCAGTTCCATTTTCGGGAAAATTTGGAGGTGCTACAGGAAATATGAATGCCCATGTTGTCGCGTATCCGGATATTAATTGGAATGCTTTTGCAGATAAATTTGTTGCGGAAACGCTCGGGCTTTCAAGAAGTTACCCAACTACCCAAATCGAGCATTATGACAATCTGGCCGCACTGTGTCAGGGGTTGATCAGGGTGAATAATATTCTAATCGATTTCAGCCGGGATATATGGCAATATATTTCTATGAATTATTTCAAGCAAAAGATAAAGAAAGGTGAAGTCGGTTCATCCGCAATGCCGCACAAAGTGAATCCAATAGATTTTGAAAACGCTGAAGGTAACCTTGGAATTGCCAATGCTATCTACGAACATTTAGCAATGAAACTCCCTATTTCACGGTTGCAGAGAGACTTGACAGATTCTACGGTTTTGCGAAATATTGGTGTCCCGATCGCGCACAACATTATTGCCTTTAGATCACTTTTGAAAGGCATTAATAAGCTCGAACTTGCAGAGTCAAATATCAGTGCTGATCTGGAAAAGAACTGGGCGGTGGTCGCAGAGGCGATCCAAACGATTTTGCGGAGAGAGGGGTATCCAAAGCCTTATGAAGCCCTGAAAGAGCTGACGAGGATTAATGAAAAAATCACCAAAGACAGCATCTGGCAATTTATTGAAGGCCTTGATTTTGATAATTCCATAAAGGAAGAATTGAAATGTATTACGCCTTTTAACTATACCGGTATCAAGTAAGGATAGTTTTTAATAGGTTAATGGAGCAATAAAGCTTCCTATTTCGGGCTTTCGATAATTTAAGATGAATCAAATGAATACAGTAATCATTAAATACAATGCTGGCAATGTGGTTTCAGTGACCAACACATTGAACCGGCTTGGAGTGAATCCCATTCTGAGTGATGATCCGGAGATTATAAAAGGTGCTGATAAGGTTATTTTTCCGGGAGTGGGAGAAGCCAGCACGGCTATGGATTATTTACGAGAAAGAAAACTAGATCAAATTATTGTGAATCTGAAGCAACCGTTTCTTGGTATTTGCCTTGGGCAACAGTTAATGTGCAAGTATTCAGAGGAAAACGATACTGAATGCCTGGGGATATTTGATTTGAATGTTTTACGGTTTAAACCGAAATTAAAGGTGCCTCATATGGGTTGGAATAGACTTTTTGATACAAAAGGGGCATTATTCCAAAATTTACCAAAAGAAGCGTACATCTATTTTGTTCACAGTTATTATTGTGAAATAGGAGAAGAAACAATTGCCAAATCAGATTACATCAATGATTTTAGCGCAGCCTTGCATAAGGATAATTTTTATGCCATTCAGGGTCACCCGGAAAAAAGCGGACAAGTTGGGCAGCATTTATTAGAAAACTTTCTGAAACTATAAAATATGATTATAATACCAGCGATAGATATTATTGACGGGAAGGCAGTACGGCTCACTAAAGGTGATTATCGGCAAAAGAAAATATATAATGAAGATCCACTGGAAGTAGCCAGGATGTTTGAAGATGCAGGTATAGTGAGGTTGCATTTAGTAGATTTGGATGGAGCTAAACAAAAGAAGATCATCAATCATAAGGTGTTGGAACGGATTGCCTCAAACACCGGGTTGCAAATTGATTTTGGTGGAGGTGTGCAGTCTGATCATGATATTCGATTGGCATTTGATTCAGGGGCCAGGCAGGTTACGGGTGGGAGTATAGCTGTAAAAAATCCGGGCCTTTTCGAGAATTGGTTAAATAGTTATGGCGCTGAAAGAATTATTCTCGGAGCAGATGTGCTGAATGGGAAAATAGCGGTAAGTGGCTGGCAGGAAGACAGTTCATGGGATTTGGATACTTTTTTGGAGAAATATATTTCTAAATCTATTAGGTATGTTATATCTACGGATGTGAGCAAAGATGGTGTTTTGGCCGGTCCGGCAGTTGATCTTTATAACGATATGACTTTGAAATTCCCACAGCTTGAAATCATTGCCAGCGGTGGGGTCGCTTCAATGGATGATATCATTGAGCTGGATAAATTCCCACTTCATGGTGTGATTGTAGGAAAAGCGATATATGAGAATAGAATAACTATAAAGGAACTTGGTGACTGGAACCAGAATTTGAAACATAGAACCCAGAACCTAGAACCCAGAACCAAATAAATAATGTTAACAAAACGAATAATTCCTTGCCTGGACATCAAAGACGGACGTACCGTGAAAGGTGTGAATTTTGTAGAATTGCGCGATGCAGGAGACGCCGTAGAGCAGGGAGCCATTTATGCTGATCAGGGCGCAGACGAACTGGTTTTCCTGGACATCACTGCAACTGTCGAAAACAGGAAGACCCTGGTAGAGCTGGTACGGAATGTCGCCCGGCAAATAAATATTCCGTTTACGGTTGGCGGAGGAATTTCTTCCGTTCAGGATGTGAGCGCATTACTCAATGCCGGTGCCGATAAAATTTCAATAAATACCTCGGCGGTTCTCAAACCGGAATTAATTGATGAAATGGCGCTTCAATTTGGAAGTCAATGTATTGTAGTTGCCATCGACACAAAGGATATGGGTAATAAAAATATTGTTTATACTCACGGAGGGCGTAAACCAACTGAAATAGTGACTGAACAATGGGCTAATGAATTACAAGAACGCGGAGCTGGAGAAATACTCCTGACTTCCATGGATCATGATGGCACAAAAGCTGGTTTTGCTAATGAATTGACTGCAATAATATCGAAGAAACTCCACATTCCGGTCATCGCCTCCGGCGGAGCTGGGAATATGGGACACTTTTACGATGTATTTACCGAAGGTGCTGCAGACGCCGCTCTGGCAGCGAGTATTTTTCACTTTAAAGAAATACCCATACCTTCGTTAAAAAATTATCTTCATGAGCATGGTATTCCTATGCGAACTGAATTATAATTTATATCCGTTTGAAAGGGAAAGGGGAAAAGTTGGGTTAAGTAAATAGCATTTGGAATAGGGGAAAAAGTACGAAATCCCAAATTTATTATATCAAATAAAAATCTAATAAATTAGATAGATGAAAATAGATTTTAAGAAAGGAGATGGGCTCGTGCCTGTGATAATTCAGGATTGGTCAACCAACAAAGTTTTGATGTTGGGATATATGAACGAGGAAGCGTTAAAGATTACCAAGGCAGAAGGGAAAGTTACATTTTTCAGCAGAACCAAAAACCGGCTTTGGACCAAGGGAGAAACCTCAGGAAATTTTCTGAATGTCAAAGAGATTATATCTGACTGCGATAACGATACGCTTTTAATAAAGGCTGAACCTCAAGGACCGACTTGTCATACAGGGGCGGATACTTGTTTTGATGAATCAAATAGCACCAACGCCTTATTCTTGCATTATTTGCAGGATATAATTGTTGACAGGAAGAAAAGTACCGCAGCAAAATCCTACACCAAATTGCTTTTTGATAAGGGTATAAATAAAATTGCTCAAAAAGTTGGAGAGGAGGCAGTAGAATTGGTGATTGAGGCCAAAGACTCAGATGATAATCTATTTAAAAATGAAGCTGCTGATTTGCTCTTTCATCTGCTGGTATTGCTTGAGGCAAAAGATGTTAAACTCGAAGAGGTAATTGAAGTGCTAAAAGAACGGCATAAGTAGCCTGTAAAATTGTTTTAATGTTCTAAAGGGGATATCTAAAATTAACTTATTGAAATTCAGATAGATGTGTTATCTTAGCATCAAAGAATATTAGATGGCACAAATATACAAACCCACTGGCACAAACAGTTTATTTCCCGAAGAATTCAGGTTGGAAAAACTCA
>JAJRQT010000212.1 GCA_024280115.1 Bacteroidota bacterium
CTGTGAAACTTTGTGCTTCTTCGCGCAACTCTGTGTAACAGCTATTTCACAAAGTTACTCAAAGAAGACGCAGAGAGACTCAAAGAAAATATATTATATAAGACATTGTTTTTCAATCAATTAAAGATGTTTATTTTAGTACGAAACTTCAGTAATAACGTTATGCGTTACTATCGTCAAAAGTAATCAAATGGTTTCATATGCTAAAATATTCAACCCGGCAATTAAGTATTCACATATGATAACTTCGGACTTCTGACTCTGGACTTCTACCAATAATACCCAATGAAACATCCCACCTTATTGCTTAAATAATACTTCAGTTCATATGCATGCATTATTTCCCAATCATGAGTTTAATGCTATGTGTCCCATGTTTTTTACTTTTGGAATCATCAGATATTCCATGGTCCTCGTAAGCTGCTGTTAGAATATAAACTGACTTGTTAGAAATGGTTTGCACTTCTTTCGTTTTAAATGCCCCTGCACCGCCAATGTAGAATTGGGTTGGATTGTCGGCCTGGCTAAGGATCCAATCTATCAGAAATCCTACTTCTTGTTTGCTTAATCCAGGGTGTGGCAGCATTGGCACCTCTCCCCAGATACCGGAGCCACCTGCAATCACCTTTTCGACCAGATATGTCTTTGCATTTTCCTGATCATTATACCGTTTGGAAATCATATCAAAAGATGGTCCGATCAGTTTGTGGGTAGCAGCGTGGCAACTGAGGCACGTTGACTTGCTCATTGCAAACAAAGGTTCCAGATCTTTATTTATATTTTCTAAATACTCCGTTGCCAGTGAAGAATCTTCCAGGTATTTGGACAGGAGAATTATTTCAAAATTAGCTATTTCTTCATAGGCTGAGTTACCATCTTCCACGTCTTTTACACTGATAGAATAGGGAACCAATGAGTTACATTTAAGTTTTTTATTCGCCTTGGGCTTTATGATTTCAACAATAGGCGCGTTGTTTTCGCTTACGCTTTGACCATGCGCTGTAAAGCTTATCAGGTATAATAAAAAAATCCCCAAAAACTTTAGAAAATAATTTTTTATAAATCTGTTCATAGATCAGGCTTTGTCAATTGCATCGGCCACTCTGTTTGCTGAGCGTGTGGCAGCCTCAGTTCCCCAATTGAGATTGTCAGCATATGCCCCGGCGAAGTAAATGCGCCCGACCGGCTCCATCAGATGTGGCCAGAATATATTGAGCTCGCCCATCGGAAAGGGCAGTCTTTCGCAGTTGGGTGAATACTTCTGCTTGGTCCAGTCCTGACTCACTGCCTGCTCAATCGTGTCTTTTTTCCCCGGATATACTTCTCTAAATGCCGCCAATGCCCGTAGAGGAGAAACACCACCCGGCCCCGTTCCCAATACAATTACCCTGTGTGTATCTACTTCTTCAGCAGATTGCCATACGTTCCAAAGATCGGGGTGACTGAAGTCCATGTTGATATTCTCATAACCATCTTCTTCCCAGAATTTTGAGCTTGCCTGAAAGACAAATCTCTGATAGGAGTCAAAAGTAATGTTCTCATTGATGTATTGCCGTGCCTCGGGTAAAGCAGGTTCTATTGGGATGCTTTTCAATGTTGGCAATGGAATACAATTGACATAATAATCTGCTTCCATAGAAATTTCTTTGCCCTGTTGCTGATAGGTTATAGATACTCCGGAATCATTTTGTTTGATCAAGGTAATCTGACAATTCAACCAAACTCTCGGACCTAATCGTTTGGCAAATGTATTTGGAAGTGTTTGATTGCCGTCTTTTAATCTGAAGACTTCAGGTGGGGATAATGGTACACCCCTTAGTTTGAGAATAGCTGTATGCCAAAGCTCAAATAAGGCTGAGGTATTGTTTCCGCCCAGGCGGCTTAAAGCGGTTTCGGATGCGCCTTCTTTTTTGTAAATGTCAGAAATGGGAATATTGTCCCAGTCGTCATAACCAACACCGAAAGGTTGATATTCGTCTGTGAATTTGTCCAGATAAGGATTTAAATAAAGTGACTTTAAATCCCACCAGGGATTGTTTGAAAGATACTCAATTTCCTTTTGGTTGTACCCGAAATCCTTGAGTACTGCCGGATCACGAAGCATTTCTTCTGTATAGAATTTGTCATTAATCTGGCGGAGGACATTTTTTCTTCTTGGGTAGGGTAGGGCTGTAATGTTAAATTCCTTGAGATAATCCCAATAGCGGTCATAACCGGGTTTGGTAATATGTTCCATTCCATAGTCACCATATAGCCCATCCGACAAACCATCCCTGGCAGTATATACATGTCCGCCGTGCCGACCCGATGCTTCCAGTACAGTAACATCATGACCTTTTTTCATTAATTCATATCCGGTGCACAGCCCACCGATTCCACCGCCACCGATGATCACTTTCTTTGGCGAACTGTTTGGATTGACGGAACTTTCAATTGACTCATGTGTTTTGGCCTGGAGAGGATCGTTGAGTAAAGATGCTCCAACTCCAGCAAGGACTGAATTCCTGATAAAATCTCTTCTTTTGAATTTGCTCATAAGGGGGTTGAGGTTTGCTGAATGAAAATAGGTCATTCACTAATGCTTGTTTATCGAAATTTATAGCTTCTTGTCATCAAAGTCAAATTAAGGAAGTAATCGCTTTTTTTTGCAGTTTTAATAATACTGTAGTCGTTTCTTTCAATGGTTAGGCAAGGTGTACTAATAGTCAATATTATAAATATTATTCAAATTACCTTGAACATCATTAATCTTATATATTTGTTTATCATCCGCTATGAAAAAAAAGATAATATGAAAAAAGGAATTTTTACGATAATTGCGATCATCCTATTTATAACAATTGCAACAATACCTTCTCTTGCGCAAAACGGAAATGTGAAAGTCTATGAGATTGAAGAAGAGATGCTGGAGCACAACCAATTGCCGTTAGATCCATACCCTCCATTTGGTTTGTTGACCGGTTACATTACCTATCCTTTTCAATTTTATGGCAGTAAATATTTCCAGATTGAAAAGAAGAAAATCAAAATTCTTGTGGCTGAAAATGAATACCTGAAAATTGGAATGGCTCCGGATTATGGTGGAAGGTTGTGGTTTATTTATGATAAAATCAGGAATAAAGAAGTCATCCATCGAAACTATAAAGAGGCTAAATTTTATAATTCCGGCATGGGTTATCAATATCTCGGTGGAGGCATGGAATTGAACATCCCTAATGCACACTCTCAAACAAATGCCAGAAGTCGCATGTGTGAGATGAAAGAAAATGATGATGGCTCAGTTTCATTGATCATGAGCAATACGGAAAAAATCGGCAGACTTCATTGGAGTGTTACATTTACCCTGTTCCCAGGGGAAGCGCGCATAAGGCAGGATGTGCGTGTAGCAAACGAAACCCATCTGGAAGAAAGATATTTGTACTGGGCAAACTGTGGAATTCCTGTGAATGAGAATACTGAATTTATTTATCCTGAAAATAGTGGGGCTTTGCATGGAGAATATGAGAATGAAATCTCATGGCCAATTTATGCGAATAAAGATATCTCCATCCTCAAAAATATAGATGAAGCAGTAGGCTTTTACATGCTGAACGCCCGGGAAGGGTATATGGGCTATTACAATCATGATGAGAACTTTGGACTTGTGCATTATGCAGATGTCAATGATCTGCCGGGCAAAAAATACTGGAGTTGGGGCTGGCATGTGACTGCCCTGGAAAAAAGATATACGCATGCCGAAGATGTAAATTATGGAGAAATCCAGAGTGGACGAATTGTGATCCAGGAAAAGTTTGATCGAATAGCCCCGATGAGTTCTTTGGAGTTTACACACTATTGGTATCCGGTTGGGGCCATAGGCTCTTTCAATGGAGCTTCAGAAAATGCAGCGATAAATTTCACGATAGATAAAAGTTCCTCTGATATAGCAATAGCTAACATAAAAATTCAAACCAATCAGAAGTATGAAAATCCCCTACTGCTACTCAAACAAAAAGGGGAGATATTAAAGAAAATAAAGCTGTCCGAACTTTCACCGGAAAAACCTGTATCTCTAATTGAAGAGTTTGATCTGGGCAACAATAATTCAAAAGACATTGCCCTTTTTCTGTTGAAAAATAATGGTGAAGTAATTTCAAACGTACTATCAGTTACTGAAAAGCCACATAAGTATGATAGCTATTTCGCTCCGAATAAAATATCAAAAGTGGAAAGAAAGGACTTCACCGCAGAAGGATTATTTGCAAAAGCAGAAGTGCTATTCAATGACTGGTTTTATCATCTTCCCGAAATAAAGGAAATTTTGGATGAGGTTCTTTTGGTTGATCCTGGTTTTTCCAGGGCACATACAGAACTCGGATTATTAGATCTGAGAGGGGGGAAATTCGAAAGTGCCTTAGCGCACTTCAACCAATCCTTAGAAAGGATTCCAGATGATGGGCGAACATTATATTATAAAGGGCTTACACTGATGTATTTGGGAGATTATATTGAAGCAAAGTTTTTTTTACGTCATGCGGGTCGCTTTGGATATGAATATCCCGAAAGGATTGCCGAAGCAGAAATAGCCATAGTCAGCAACAATCTCGGAGAAGCCAAATCGCAACTTGACAAAGCTATCTCCATAAATGGAACAATCCTTAAAGGATATATTTTCAAGGCACTGGTAGAAAACAGGCTTGGAAATAATCAGGAAGCTGAAAAGTCACTTACTAAAGCTGCCAACCTTGACACTGAAAATCCTTTTGTATCCTGCACTGATTATATAATTAATAAGTCAGATAAATCCATGGCTAAAACAATTTCAAAGAAATACGAAAATTTCCCGGATGAGATGCTCGAAGTCGTTGCCACTTTCTATGGCGCTGGTTTTATTGATGAAGCCTTTCAAATAATGAAATTGATTCAAAAAACAAACAGCATACTGGAGTTGTACAAGACAGAATTGGAAAGCATAACCAATAAAAAAATCGCTTCACCTAAAAGTAAGTCTGTTGCAGCGGATTATGCCTGGAGGTTGGAAGAGTATTTTATTCTAAAAAGAAAAATTAAACAAAATCCGGATGAGGCTGAATTATATTATCATCTTGGAGATTTCATGTATGCCCATGATTTTGAAATGGAAGGCATCGCTAATTGGAAGAAAGCTCATGAATTGGGATATAAAGATAGGGTGATGTTGGTATCTCTTTATCGGGCGAACAGGAAGCTTGGCAATAATGACGCTGCATTCAGATATTTGTCAGAAGCTTATACGTCGGCCAATGACGATCCGTATATTTTTGAGTATTACGTGGATGAGATTAATAAGCGTGAAGGGGTTGAAAAGGCAATAGCTTTAATGGAAGAGCGGTATGATGATTTTGAAAATGCCTATTCCCTCAAGGCAAAATTAATGAACACCTACATGAACAATGGTTATTATGATAAATTAGAAGAACTGTTGATAAATTCTGACCTGCACGATACGCATCGCTTATCCTTTGGTGAATTTTGGAAAAATCTAAAAATGGCAAAAGCATATAATCTTCTGAAAGAAGAAAAATATGCTGGGGCCTTAGAAGTTTTTACAAAATCAATAAAAGTCCCCAAGAATGTTGCGCAGCACTATATGCCATTATTTGCCTCGCAGGCCAGAAGATTATTATATATGGGATACTGTAATTATAAATTGGGGAATCAGGAAAAAGCAGAAGCATTGTGGAAACAAGCATTAAAGTTGAAGAGGGATTCCAAGTACCAGGTTTCTTACAAATTCAGGGATATGAAAACCATCTATTATCAGGTTTTTTGTTTAAAGGGACTGGGCAGGTTTGACGAGGCTGAAAGATATATTTTACTGTTGGAAGATTTTGCAAATTCAATCGCCCTAAAAAATAATGCTGATGTGCAAAAAATGCTTCTCAGATTGTCGATAACTGGTTTGGAAGATATAGATGATTTTGAAAAATGGGATACCGAATTAGGATTAATAAAGATAAATGCCAATTTTAATGCCCCGGAGGAATAATGAATAAAATAGCCAACATAAAATCACAATATCCAAATAACAAAAAACAAATAAATCTCAATGAATAAAAAAGCAAAGCATGAAACAAAAGTAAATTTGAATAATTTATTATTTGTTATTTAGTAACTCTGAACCTCAATATTTAACCTTGTACCTAACATTATAAGCATGGATTTCAATTTTTTTGATTTAGCTATTGTAGCACTTTACGTCGCTTTAGTTTTTTTGTCTGGCATATTGATGAAAAAATATGTCGCAGGTATTGGTGACTATCTCGTTGCCGACAGGACCATGGGTTTCAACCTGGGTTTAATATCAATGATGTGTACAGAAATTGGCATGATTACTTATGTCTATTACGCAGAATTGGGTTATAAAGCAGGATTTGCCAGTTTGATTATAGCTGTTCCTCCATTGCTGGTTTACTTTTTTCTCGGGAAAACCGGTTTCATAATAAAACCATTGCTCGAAATGAAGATCATGACTATTCCTGAATTTTTTTCCAGAAGATTCAGCAAAGGTGTCCGGTTGTATGTGGGGGTATTAATGGCGGTTGGTGGAATACTGAATTTTGGAGTATTTCCGGGAGTTGAGGCTAAGTTTATAAATACTGTCAGTGGTATTCCTGAAGAATATGTATTAGTTACCATGGTATTACTTTTGACCCTGGTGTTAGTTTATACACTTCTGGGTGGAATGGTTTCTGTAATTCTCACCAACTACATTCAATATGTATTGTTGAGTTTTGGTATGGTATTCATCACTGTTTATGGTGTGTATATCGTTGGTTGGGAAAACATTGTGGATTCAGTTACAACAAAGCTTGGCGACAAAGGGATAAATCCATTTTTCCCCACTTTGTTTACAGGGGAATTTGGAATAGGGTTTCTCATATGGCAGATTCTGGAATGGACGGCAATTCTCGTGGCCTGGCAGGCTGTAGCGCTGCGACTATTTTCCTCAAAAGATTCTAAAACCGGAATGAAAATATATAAATGGTCGGGTTTGATGTTCCTGTTCCGCGGAATTCTCCCGATATTCTGGGGAATTATGGCATTTGCATATTTCACAGAACCCGTTGAAGGATTAGATGCTTTGCCGCTATTTATAAAAGCCATTGTTCCCCCGGGTATATTGGGCTTGATTTTCGCCGGATTATTAGCGGCATCCATGTCAACTTATGCGAGCTATTTGCTTTCGTGGAGTTCGGTGGTTTCACAAGACATCATTGGAGTAATTATTAAATTTATCACCAAAAAAGAAATGAGTTCGGAGCGACAATTAATGGTGAGCCGGATTACTGTTGCTGCCGTCATGATCTTTATTATCTGGTGGTCGTTATTCCATAAACTTGAGGGGTATCTTTATTTTTATCTGCAAATGACCGGGATGCTATTTCTGCCGGGAGCTTTGGTGAGTATCGGATTCGGAGTCTATTGGAAAAAAGCCAGAAATGCCGGAGCGTATCTATCATTTACGCTGGGCGCTATGCCCCCAATGCTCTATTTGTTCGTCTCTGAAGAGTTAAAAAATGAATGGGCATCTGTAATTGGTTGGGGAGGTTTTTTGCTGGCGTTGATCGGAATGTTGGTGGGATCGCTTATTCAAAATTTGTTAAGTAGTCCAAAAGATAAAATGGTTCAATCATGAAGTTAATTAGAATAACAAATCGCAATAAAACAAATCGCAAATAATAAACAATGATTCAAAATTCAATGAACAAACCGTATGAATTACCTTCCTGCCTGGTCAATGTTATTAAGATAAGGAATTTTCATCGTCATTGCGCCTCGGTCTGTGTCCCCACAGACCGAAAAAATATGGTTTGTGAGGACACAAACCATGGCGAATAGGTAATTGACTATGACTTATTGACATGGGCCAGTCCGGTAGCAGGGAAGAGAGCACCTATCAATTTGCAAAGATTGAAAAGATATTTTCAGCCGTAATTGAAAAATCTGTTTAGTTTGGATATTGATGAATTGAGATTTATTTGAAATTTGGTGCTTGTAAATTGGAATTTAATTCATTTGGTCAATTGTATAATAATTCCATTGAAATAAAGTAGAACTTAAAATATAAAAATATGTGGATTATAATCTGGGCAATAGTTATTCTGTTCTCACTTGTAGGCTTTACCTACATGTCGGTAAAAATTCTTTATTTAGGAATTGATGAATTAAAAGAGATGTTTCATATCCTTAAAGAGAAAAAACGATGAATATAGTTGGACCGGTAATAGATGGAAAGCAATTAGAAATTGCAAGCGGGGACATTGTTGAAGTAATCAATCCTGCCACAGGAAAAGTGATTGCTCAACAATATTGCTGTGATTCGGAATGTGTAGATAAAATCGTAAGCTCGAGTAAAGCGGCTTATCATTCGGAAGAATGGCAAAATCTGTCGCCTTCAGGCAGGGGTTATCTTCTGATGAAGCTGGCTGATTTAATAGAAGCTCATGCCGGGAAATTAGTTGACCTTGAATTGCAGGATACAGGAAAACCCATTTCACAGCTTAAAAATGGCGAAATTCCATTGACAGCATCCATCATCCGGTTTTATGCCGGGGCTGCTGATAAAATTGAAGGACGTGTTAAATCTTCCTCAACCGGAACTTTTCAATTTACGATGTATGAGCCTTATGGGGTTGTCGCCGGAATATTGCCATGGAATTATCCATTGGTCAATGTGGCTATGAAAGTAGCGCCGGCGTTAGCAGCAGGAAATGCCATTATCATCAAACCCTCTGTCGATACGCCATTGACAAGTGTGGAGTTTGCAAAATTATGCATTGAAGCTGGTATTCCGAAAGGCATTGTAAATGTAGCTTTGGGGAAAGGATCTTCTACCGGCGAAAGCCTGATAGGACATCCTGATGTAAAGAAAATATCCTTTACCGGTTCCACGGCAATTGGACAGCATATTCAAAGAAAGGCTGTTGATCAAATGAAATCTGTGAATCTAGAGTTGGGTGGGAAAAATGCTATAATTGTTTTTGCAGACGCGGATTTAGATAAAGCTGCCGATGCTGCTATTATCAGCGCCTTTGTGAATGCCGGGCAATTGTGTGTTTCCTGTTCGCGATTACTGGTTCAGGATTCTATCGCTGAGGAATTCAAATCAATTTTAAAAGAAAAGCTCGATAACCTGAGTGTCGGAAATCCAAATGATGAAGGTACCCTTGTTGGACCTATGATCACAAAAGCCCAATATGATATAACATTAGAATACATAAAGATAGCAATTGATGAAGGGTGCAACATTTTAACCGGTGGTAAAAAAATGAATTTCGCAGATTCACTTGCAGATGGATGGTGGATTGAACCGACAATTTTGTCTGATGTAAAAGCAGATATGCGGGTTGCAACCGAAGAGATATTCGGCCCGGTACTCAGCATGATTTCATTTAAGGATGAAGCAGAAGCCGTGACAATATCCAATAGTGTAATTTATGGCTTATCAGGTTCTGTCTGGACAAAAGATGGCAGCAGATCCATGCGCATGACAAAATCGTTGAACACAGGGATCATCTGGGTAAATTGCATGATGGACGGATATCCACAAATTCCGGTTCCCCCACATAAAATGAGCGGAACAGGTGTGGAGCTTGGCGTAGAAGGACTGATGGCTTATTGTAAGCAAAAGAGCGCCGTTGTAGCATATGATGATAAAGCTCCCGTTGGATGGAATTTGTAATGAAAGGAAGTCCGAATTTAAAAGAAATGATTCGCAAACAGGTTGAGGTGTTGCCAACCCCGTCAATAGTTGCAGACTATGATGATATCGTTTCAAATCTTTCCTTTTTAGATAATTATCTAGATGGAAGGCATTGTAAGCTACGTCCGCATTTTAAATCTCACAAATGTGTGTCATTAGCTAAGCTGCAAATGACCTACAAAAATACCATTGGCATAACGTGTGCCAAGGTTTCAGAGGCAGAGCAGTTAGTAAATGGCGGAATAAAAGACATTTTGATTGCCAATCAGGTAATCGGAATTAATAAAGTAAGGCGAGTTGCTTTAATGAATGAAAAAGCGACTGTGAGAGTTGCTGTAGATTCAATTGAGGGTATTGAACAACTAGACAATGCTGCCCGAGAGATTGGAGTAACTATTGGAGTTCTCGTAGAAGTTGATATAGGCATGAATCGGGGAGGAGTACAGCCGGGAAAACCGGTAGTGGATTTAGCAAAGATCATATCTGATACAGATGGATTGAAATTTGATGGGCTGCAAAGTTATGAAGGTCATATTGTGACATTGCCTGATTATAATAAAAGAAAGGAACGTGTTGAAAAAGAAATGAGTTCATTGTTGGAGACAAGGGAATTATTGGAGAAAAGAGGCTTTTCAGTTATTATATCCTCAGGAGGCACAGGCACTTATGATATTACCGGGAAAATCGAAGGAATTGATGAATTACAGTGTGGGAGTTATGTCTTGATGGATTCTGCTTATAAAAAGATACGCCCGGATTTTTTAAACGCCAGGTATATCCTTACTACGGTAATCTCGAAACGCGATGATGTAATTTCAACTGATGTTGGATTGAAAGGAATGGGGGCAGAGTACGGAGTTCCGGAGCTTGTTGGCCATCCTTATGCTACAAACCTCTATGTGGCTGAAGAGCATACGGTATTCAAAAATATTAATGTCAATATCGGTGATAAAATAAGGATGGTCCCTCCTCATGGATGTACCACAAACAATTTCTATTCGCAGATGTGGATTTCAAGGAATAATAAAATTAAAGACGTCTGGGCCATTGAAGGTCGTGGTTGCCTGGAATAGAATTATTATTGGTCCGGAGATAATTGAATATGACAATTTTGATTTCTTCCTGGACCAAATTCCCCTCCACGCTGTCGCTGAAGCTTTAGCGTAGGCGCCTTGGAAGGGATAGGGGTGGGTTTATGAAAAACAGAGTATTCGAATATCATAAACCATAGCATTTTGCTAATAAAATCCGACCCCTTTGATATCGAATTAGCATGAATAAAATGACTAGCACAATTACTTCAACAATAAGAAATGGTGGATTGGATGATATGCATTGTTACCAGTTAAAAATATTTCATATTTTATTTCTCACTTCTCTCTTGGGGATTCTTTTTTCTCCTTTTCCTTTAGTTGCTCAGCAAAATACCAACCATGCAAATTTACTCGAATATTACAGTGAGAATGGAGATCTGAAACCTGTTTCAAGCCAGGCCGATTGGTACAAAAGACGCAATCAGATTCTTGAGGGTATGCAGTTGGCTATGGGCAATTTGCCAGATCGACATGATCTCATTGATCTGGATGTGAAAATCATAAATGAAACCACCGGTGATGGATTCATATGCCAATCCATCACTTTTGCCAGCGAGCCAGGAGACCGGATTCCGGCTTTACTGTATATTCCGGTAGATATTCCAAAAGATAAAAAGCTACCGGCGATGCTGGCTTTGCACCCAACCGGACCATTGGGGAAGCTGATAGTTGCCGGAGAAGGGCCACTTGAAAACCGGCAGTACGGTTTGGAATTGGCGCAACTCGGTTATGTAGTGATATGCCCGGATTATCCATCATTTGGTGATTATGATTATGACTTTGAGAAGGATGATTACGTCTCAGGGACCATGAAAGGAATATTCAATCACATGCGATGCGTTGATCTTTTAGAATCTCTGGAATATGTGGATCCGGAAAAGATCGGTGTAATAGGCCATTCACTCGGCGGACATAATGCCATGTTTGTCGGCGTATTTGATCAACGGCTGAAAGTTATTGTTTCAAGCTGTGGCTGGACTCCTTTTCACGATTATTATGAAGGAAATATCAAAGGCTGGACCAGTCCTCGCTATATGCCCCGGCTCAAGGATGTTTACCACCTCAATCCTGATCTTGTGCCCTTTGACTTTTATGAAGTGGTAGCTGCATTGGCTCCGCGACAGTTCTTTTCAAACTCGCCACTACACGATAGCAACTTTTCTGTCGAAGGAGTAAGAAAAGGAATCTCAGAAGCGAATAAAATCTATAATTTATTCGAAGTAGAAGAAAATCTGCAGGTAATTTATCCGGATTGTGAACATGACTTCCCAACGAAAATAAGGCTGGAAGCTTATCGCTTTATCGATGATGCTTTTAAAAACAAATGAGTGAATGAGAGAATGGGAGAATAGTAAAAAGTTAAATAGAAATTGTATTTAAGCATTCGATCATTGTCGCATTAAATCATTTTTGAAAAGACACGTATAAATTAAACAATTATGACTAAATATATTGAACTTGAATTTGTAGATCAAAAAATTAAAATACGGGCAAGATTACTTGAAGAAGAAATGCCAAGAACGTGTAATGAACTCATAAAACATCTGCCGCTGGAAAGTATTGCCACTCATGCACGTTATTCGGGAAGTGAAGTCGCCATGCTGCTTTCTACAGATATAAAAATAGAAAGAGAAAAGGCTACTAGTGCAGTGCAAACAGGTGATATCGCTTATGTATGGCTCAACCGGGATGATCATTATGGACTGGATGATGATGTTTCGGAAATTTGTTGGTTTTATGATAAAGACAGCACACCGACCATGGCAGAAGGTCCCGTGAGAGTAAATGTCTTTGCGAGAATTGAAGGAGATGCCCGGGAATTTTATAAAGCTTCAGCAAATACAAGAATTACAGGAGTTAAAAATGTTCGTATAAGTCTTGTTGAATATTAAAAAGAACTATCATGCAACAGGTAGGTTTAATGGAAAATAATAGCGCTGGATTATTCAAATAAATAAATGCGTTAATGAGTAAATACTTCAAAACGAGAATGAATAAAAAGTTGTCGTAAATTGCATAATATCAATGGTTTACGCATAGTAATTATTTAAGCATTCTTGCATTGTATCATTGTAGCATTACAAGTAGGATTATTGATTAAATGAAAAATAATTATTACCAGTTAAAATAGTAATAGAACCTAAAAAGGAATAGCAATGAATAGTAAAATGGACATAAACACCATAGGTATCATTGGCCTCGGTTTGATGGGGCAGGGAATAGCAAGTTGTTTTATCAGATATGGTTTTGATGTGATCGCATATAGCAGAACACCAGCCCGTGAGCGGGAAACCTTAAATCACATTTCAGGAAGTTTGAGGAAATTAATTGATAGAAATAGCATCACGAAAGCTGAAACTAAAGGATGGGAGAAGCGTTTCACGTATGTGGATTCAATCGAAAAAATGGGAGATTGCCAGTTCATAATCGAAACGGTTGGCGAATCACTTGAATTGAAAAGAGATATCTACAATAAAATAGAATCAGTTGTCGGAAAGGATGTGGTAATTGCCACTAATACATCTGGGATTTCCATTTCCATACTTCAAAAAGAACTTACAAATAAAGAGAGGTTCATTGGAATGCATTGGGGTGAACCGGCCGAAATCACGAGGTATCTTGAAATATCACGGGCAGAAGATACAGCCGACATTGCCGTTGAAATTGGACGAGATATCGGAGAGCGATGTGGAAAACATCCAACAGTGCTGAATTATGATATTTCCGGATTAATCTCAAACAGGTTGATG
Source organism: Bacteroidota bacterium (assembly GCA_024280115.1). Classification (GTDB taxonomy): domain Bacteria; phylum Bacteroidota; class Bacteroidia; order Cytophagales; family Cyclobacteriaceae; genus JAAUQL01. Next base: position 13,569 of record JAJRQT010000212.1, read on the forward strand.
TATGCCATGATGCGAGAAGCAATGCATCTTGTTGAGATTGGGGTAGCAGATATTGAAACTGTAGATCGCTCATTCAGACAGGACATTGGATGGTGGGCAACAATCTGTGGGCCATTCCGCTGGATGGATTTAACGGGATTGCCAATATATGCTAAAGTAATGGAAGGGTTGTTTCCTAAACTTTGTAACACTGATAAAGCTCCTGAGTTGATAAAGAAAAAAGCTGAAACTAACACAAAATTTTATGACTATTCAAAAGATAGCGAGGAAGAATGGGAAAGTGTTTGGACTGATTTCACCCATGACATTCGTGAAATAGTGGATAAATATGAAAAACGAGTTAAACTGTAAATGAAAAACGAGGAACGATCTCTGATTGAGAACACCAAGCATGCTGCAGGAAAATATGGAGGATTTTCTTTTGGCGGACAACAGCC
>JAJRQT010000213.1 GCA_024280115.1 Bacteroidota bacterium
ATTCCTCTTATCGCATAGAATTAAAAGGTGAAAGTTTAAGAAAAAAACGGTAATATTGTCAGACCATCGAGTTCTTTGAACCTTGATCCACCAAGGGGGTCAACATCACCGGAAGAGGGGTCAGTATCACCGGAATATCCACCCAGTTGCACCAGTTGCACCTACTACTAATGTTGTCATATTGTTAATTTATTGATTTCCTATGGATTTTTTCAATAGCCTACAACGGTACGGCTATCGGTAGTTTTTGGTTTGCGTGTTGTCTTTGCGAAATTACCGATAGGTGATGCTGAACCAAACGCAAAGGCAACAATTCTTTGAGTTAGATAAGTTATCGTTAAACTCTGCATAATCAAAAATATAAAATTATGAAGACACAAATGTCAAAACACCGGAAGGTCAACGAGCTTTGACCTGCTTCGAAAGAAGAATTAGGGTTAATACAACAAACTAACGGAAAGATGCTGCACCAATGCCCATTAATTGTAAAAAATTGAAATTACACAGGTATTCCCCTGACAATAGCCTTCCCCGATGCAGATCGGGGTTCAATTTATCTTCCGTAGGCATGGCAAATGGAAAAATTTAGTAGGATCCCCTGGACCCACGTAAATTTGATTCCATATTTTTAGCAATAGTTTATTCTTCCTTTCCCAAATTTGCTTTTTTAGTAATATTAAGAATTCCTTTCAAAAAACCCTTCTCTGACAATCTTTTCTTATCAAATAGAAAGAATAGCCCAATTAATGAAAATAGAATTACAAAAATTGATGCCCATAAAATAGCCTGATTCTGGTTAAGAAAATAAATTATTGCAAAAGTCGCAGCTCCAATAAGAAGAAAGAGAGCTGTAATCCACAATAAACTACTTGAATTACTGGGAGAAGCTTCTAATTTGTCCTGAGCAAATCCTGATCTTTTATTTAGGCGCATATTATTTAGAAATGTACCCTTAATTAAACTGTCAATATTAACCTGTTCACCAGATAAACCACATTCTTTAGTCTCTCTATTAAGTTCAATCCTGAATCTTTTTAATTCACTGTATTTGTAAAAATGAGTATCATTTGACCTATTAAGACAACTTATGCAGTTGCACGGAACCATTTCTTCATATTCTAGATTAGTAAACTCAGAGTTGATTTCCTTAATATGTGTTAGTATTATATCAAGAAGTTTCTTTGAAGCTTTTCCTACAACCTTAACAATTATCTTTCGTTGAAAGTACTGCTCTTCAATAAAGGCCTTTGTGTTTTTGTAATCTAAAACAACACCATATCTCCAATACAAATTATTGTGTACATAATCATTCAGTCGTACGATTAGCCTTGAAATAATTCCTTTTGGAAGAAAAGCATAAACAATTTCAAAATCAAGAGTTCTTTGTGCAGTATGTGACCAACTAAAATCAGGTTGTTTATGAGGTAGTAGTTGAGGGGCTAAATATCTTCCATCTTTTAATTCAAAACATAAGTCAAACCTTTTGTTCTTCATTAAAGCAAGTAAATCCTCTCGCTTATCTAGAAATTCTGGTTCAATCCATATCTTCTGTAACTCTGTCGGCGTGAAATAACCATGTTGTTCAATTATTTGCGTATTATCTAAAACATTATATACAGCTTTTGTGATAAATTCAAAGTTTAGGAAGATTGTATTGTTTAATTCTTCATCTTCGCGAAAATGGAGAAAAACTCCTAGATCATGAAAGAAGTCGCTTATATTGTCACTTTCAGATTCATCTAAATCATATTGTTCGCAAATTTCATAATATTGCTTGTTAGAAATTACTAACTTACCTTGATCTTTTAAGTCATTAATCTCATCTCTAATATCTACATACACCTTTGGAAGGGGTGTCCCGATATGAGGTAGGAGTTTTTTATTATTAACAAGATTGTATATTGCTTTTTTCAGCAAAACAATTGTTTGTTTATGCTCATCTAGGCAACTAACCCTATATTCATCTACTATTGTTGGGAAAATATCTTTGAATCGTTCTACAGCTATTCCCGTATTGGGTTGATCGATCTTGTTTGTAACAATTAGGATTGGACTTTGTCCACCAAGATGTTTAATGATATTCAACCAATAATAAAAATCATCATGTCTAACATCTTTTCTTGCTTCCGTAACAATAATATATATAGACCTTTTTGTTAGAAAGAATTGATGGGTTGAGTGATATATTTCTTGACCTCCAAAATCCCAGATGTTTAACCTAAAACCATTATCAGCTTTCACTTCTTTTTTGGGGACATCCCAATGAGTAATATCTATTCCCTGTGTGCTAAGTTCATTAATATTTAGAGTAAAATCTCCATTTGTGAGGGATTTTATTAATGATGTCTTCCCGGCCCGTTCCTCACCTACAAATATGAGTTTAGATTCGAAAAGCTTATGTGTCTTGGTTAGACCTTTTGAGTTATTAATTTTAAAAAGAAGATCTTCACCGATTATGGATTTTTGTTTTGCATCAAGATTCTCAATAAGCTTAAAATATTCATCAAGTTTTTTTTGGGTAGAACTGACATCTTTAAGTTGAAATTCATAATCTTCAATTTTGATATCGTCTAACCAAATTGAATCTGGATCTTTGATATTTTTAAATGTGTCTTTAAACGCTTTTGCTTTAAAATCATCAACCCATAATGTTTTAGTCGTTTCATTTAGATTCCACTTTATTTCCCAAATTAACTTATGTCGGTTAAATTGCTCTTCCTTAAACTTTTCGAAGTATAGAAATACCGATCCCTTACAATTTTCTTTGTCTGTGATTTCAGGTGGAGGAATATTTAAATTATTGTTAAAAAGAGTAAGACTTTTAAGTTTTTCAAGTTTTACAATGTTTGGTGAGATTCTTAATAGCTTATTATTTGATAAGTTTAACTTCTCCAGACCAACAAGGGAATATAGTTTGTCTGATATTTTATTGATTTTATTATTTGAAACATCAAGTACTTTTAATTTTGAGAGTTTTGAAATTGAATCAGAAATCGATTTTATTTGATTCCCTTCAAGAATCAATGTTTCTAAATCTGTTATTTCAAATATTTCATTTGGGATAGACTTAAGTCCTTTTTTGCTAAGATCAATTTTCTTTGTTTTTTTCCCAATCTCAATTTCTTTCATGATGTTTTTAAATTATTGCCAACAATTCGCTAAACCCCGTGGGGTTTATTTCTATTATATCTTTTGGTTTAAATTTAAAGAATCGAGGGGACTTTCAATACGTTTAATGATATTTACTGCCACGTGGGTGTAGATCTGTCTATAGGCCAGATCAATGTCAATTAGTTAAGCTTTCCGTCACTGCGAGCCTGCCTGCCGCAGACAGGGGTAGCGTGGCAGTCTGTAAAGTTTAACCCAAATGCTCCATTTTAGAGATCGCTTCGTTCCTCGCGATGACGTTCGGGGCTTAACTTATTGACATGAACCGGGCAGGCAGGTTTCTGTGGTTTTACTACTGCTATGGCCTAGTATATTTTGTATATTGAGCTATGAGCGGAGAGGTAAAGGGTAAAGGGTAAAAGGTAAAGGGTAAAAGGTGAAGAGTGAAGGGTGAAAGGACAGATTAGAGCTTTGTGTCCTGAGCTACAAGGTGAAATTACCAGAACAGTTTATAACGTAGGCAAGGACCAACAAAGGCACAGATTAAATTGAAATATGTCATCTATTTAGACTTGACAAAGGATTCGGAGAGTTTAAATGTGAGAAAAACATTAAAAACCACCAGCATAATAAAAATGACCATAGAGGTGAAAACACCTATGGAATTTACACCAACCACAAAAATTATTCCCGATATCTGACCCGCTAAGAGAATAAGTCCCTGTGAAATAGATTCCGGAGCGGGATAACTTTTTTCCGCACCATATTGAAATCCAATTGGTCCGGCACTCATGATGAAAAAGCCAAAAATAAAAGCGGAAATCATCAAAGGAATAAAGGTGGTGAAGAATGTGAGGCCAATAAGACCCGGCAGCATGAGCGCCATACATATGATTAAAAAAGGTTTTCTTTTTTCCACTTTGTCTGAAATCGGCGGAATGATTAATGCACCCAATACACCTCCAACCAGCATAACACCACCGACAATACCGGTTTCTTCCATCGTCAAGTTTCCACAAATCTGATCAATACAAGTACTCACTGCATTGAATATCCCGAGGCCAATAAAAAACATGATCAGTACCAGTTTCATATCTATGGATTTGAAAATTATTTTCATTCCTTCAACGGGGCTGATTCTCATGGAATCCTCGTAACTAGTTGGAGGTGATGGGGGCGCCTCTTTGAAGAACAGTATCATAATCACAGATCCGGTAGCTGAAAATAGTCCATAAATCATGAGCATATTATTCAATTCATAAGACCCATTTGTTTGAGAAATTAGCATTGGTGTAAAGGCCAAGGCGACAATAATTCCAACATATTGTGCCAATGAACCAATTCCGGCAACGGTCGCACGTTCATTTTTTGGGAACCACTGAGCGCCAACTTTAGTGACAGCATTTAATATAAAGGGTTGAGCTGCCGCCAAACCGGTTTGGGCGATTACTGCCATGAGATAGCTTTCTGCAAATACGGCTTTTAAAAGAGAGAAAACTCCTGTAAGAACTGCCCCGATTATCAATCCATTTTTCAATCCGTAAGTGTCGATTATGTATGAAGCTGGAATGCTCAACACGATAAACACAATCATATAGATCATGGATAGGAAATCGATCTGAAGAGGAGTGGCATTGTAAAACTCCTGCGCGGCTGTAGCGATGGAGGCAAAGGTAAGCCATTGAATTTCAATGATCATCGTCATTAAAAAATACAATGCAAGAATAATCCAGCGGTAGCTGTAAATCTTTATTTCAGTTTCTCTCATCACTTCCGTGGACGACTTTATGATCTCTTTTTTGTTGGTCACAACCTGCTTGCGGTAGGCAAGGACCAACAAAGGCACAGGCACGACGACATTACGATTTCTTCTTCTGCTTTGAGTATTTCAATAAATAAAACTGGTGCATCAGATGCGCCTCGAATTTACTGATCCCTTTCGCTCCACCCAGAAATTCAGCTTCGATGAATGCTTTACAAGCTTTCTCCAATACCTGGCAAACTACAAAAGCCTCATTCATATCCCTGCCAACACAGACAGCTCCATGGTTTGCCATAAGCGCTGCATATCTGCCTTTCAGCGCTTTCACAGTAGCCTTTACTATCTTCCTTGTATTTGGCAGAGCATAATCCGCACATCTTACCGATGGCCCTATGATCTGTGCCATATCATCTAAAATAGGGGGCACATCCCGCCTGGCGGCTGCTACAGTTGAGGCATTCATCTGGTGGGTGTGAATGACAGCATTAATGTTTTTTCGTGTTCTATAAATTTCCGTATGCAACTTAAATTCTGAAGATGGCTTAATCGAACCTTCATAGCTATGGTCTTTATAGTTCACAATGACAATTTCATCCTCAGTCATGGTTTCGTACTCCCGGCCACTTGGAGTTATGGCCATGAAGGTTTCATCAATCCTGAAACTTATATTTCCCCAGGTGCCCGACACATATCCTTGTTCTAGCAATTCTTTTCCCGAATCACAAACCAGTTTTTTTACTTCTTCAATAGTCATTATACCTATTATTTATATATTAAATCTTTTTGAATTAGAATTTTCGTATGTCTTCTTCAATGAAGAGTACAGGCTCTTGTACTCCATAAATAATTTATCATAAACCTGATGATTTTCCGGGTTAGTTAGAAATACTTTGTTCTTTCCAACCATGTTTTGAACCGCCCGAAAATCTTTAAATTTGCCAGCGCCTACAAAAGCACACATGGCAGCTCCTATGGCCCCGGCCATTTTGGGTTGATTGGTAGTTACTATTTTCCTTTTGGTAACATCTGCAAATATCTGCATCCAGTGATCATTTTGAGACCCACCACCGGTGATTCTTAAAGAGGGTATTTTAAATTTGAAATCCTTTTCGAAATTTTCAATGATCCACCTAAGGTTGTAAGCAATGCCTTCTGAAAGCGCCCTCACAAAATGTCCCCGTTTATGCTCCAGGCTTAAATTATAAATTGTTCCCCGGGTTGTTGTTGTACTGACAGGGCATCTTTCACCCAGTAACCAGGGCGTGAAAATTAAATGATCAGAACCGGGCGGAATTTCAACGGCTTCCATGTCTAGAAGATCATATACACTATTCCCTTTTATACTGTTTTTCTCCATGGAATAGAATCGCTCTATCAGCCATTCCAGGTTGGCTCCGGCTGATTCTGTAATTCCTACAACGAGGTTTTTTTCAGGGTCGGCACTTTGCAGGCAAACGGCTGCATTTTTAAATTTCGGGGCTTTTTCTGTCATAACTCCCACCCATGCAGATGTTCCTAGATAAATGTGGCCTGCTCCTTCGCCAATAGCTCCCGTGCCAATAGCTGCGCTTTGCGTATCATCACATCCTCCAAATACAGACAAACCCGGGTCCAGGCCCATTTCTTTAGCAGCCTCCGAAGTCAATCCACCTACTTCATCCACCGATCTGACCAGTGGAGGGAGTTTTGATGTATCGATACCGGCCAGTTTAAAAAATATCCGCTCCCAGTCTTTCTTTTTTAAATTGAAAGCATAAGAACAAGCGCCGGACCATTCCGCTACTTTTTTACCAGTCGCTTTAAATTTCAGATAACCATTTACATCTAAAAAATATTCAGTTTTCTTATATAGATCCGGATGCGTTTCTTTCAGCCACATCAGCTTTGGAATGACATCCTTTCCGGTGAGCTCTATTCCAACAATGGATTTGAATACTTTTCTTCCCAGGAAACGCCTCATGAGTTTTTTTGCCTGCTTTTCAGACCTGCCATCTACCCAGGTAATATTATTGTAAAGTATATTATTTTGGTTGTCAATTGGAATAATACCCATTGCCTGGGTAGTAAAAACCATTCCAATTATTTCAGCGGATTTTACTTTTGAAAAATTAATGATCGATTTTGTAGATTCAACAATAGCCTTCCAGTAGTCTTCCGGATTTTGTTCCACCCACCCGGGATTTGGATAGGTAAATCCATATTCTTTCTCTGAAGAGGCAATGATATTTCCTTCAATATCAATTAAGGCTGCCTTTACACTACTGGTTCCAACATCATGGGCAATTACATACTTTCTCTCCATGCTGTGATTTAAACTATTTGTATTAGATTAAAAAGAATATCGAACATGTGAATAATTGAATAACGAATTTAGAATTATATCATAGATTTTACTTTGCTTATTTTCGCCGTGGCTTGTGTCCCCTCCTTTGGTGAACAGGCTCACAAACCATGTTTTTCGGTCTGTGGAAATACAGACCGAGGCACTTGAGTTTAAGCGTTCTCTTATTTCGCTATTCAAATGTTCTATTGTTCTTTTATTCAGTTTTATTGGTAAAATTAAAAATCATGATGAAAAAGACTTTTTGAGACATACCGGTGTTTATTATACGATAAAAACTTCCCGGATACTTTAGGGTTAAGGTATCCATCATGTAAGGCAGTACCCAGTACCCAACTCCAACTTATTTTCGCCTAATAAGTAATTTATCCAGACTGATTTTACACCCCCTCTATCTTTTTAAATACATTTTCGAAGCGGTTCAGTGCATCGTCAATGATATCATCAGTGTCGGCCATGCTGGTGTACATCCTGCTTCCTGCTAGCGTCACCATCCCTTCGGCCATATAAGCCGCTCCCATTTCTTCCATCATGTGTTTTCGTTGCTTTATCTCCGCTAATACTTTCATGATCTTCAGCCAGTTTATTTTCACAAACATCACCCCTGAAGTTTCCAAATGGTTTATAGATCCCTGGTTATATGCTACAAAAGGCAAATTATATTTTTCAATCAATTCCTGCAATCCTTTGGTGAGCCTGTCACCCGCTTTTCCTGCCTTTTCACAGGCATTGTTTTTCTCAATTTCCAAAATGGTGTAATACCCGGCTGCCGAGCTGATTGGATTAGCAGCCAAGGTTCCGCCTACCATAACTCGCTTTTTCCCGCTCTGCAATCCTGCGGCAAGATATTCCATCAGGTCTTTACTTCCTCCTAAACCACCCGCCGAGGGATAACCACCCGCCACTACCTTACCAAAAACCGTAAGATCGGGTTTTACACCGAAATAGCCTTGTGCGCCGCTCAATCCAATTCTAAATGCCGATACCACCTCATCAAAAATCATCAATGCGCCATATCGGTCACACAATGCCCTGACATTTTTGTTATAATCAAAGTCCACTGGTCGGGTGCCGCTTTCCGGGCCAATGGGCTCCAGGATTACTGCTGCTGTACCACCGCGTAGTTTGTTTAATCTCAATTTTTTCTCAAGAGAGGAGATGCTGTTTGGCCATACCTCCTGTGTGTGTCTGGAACATGATGCAGGGATTCCATGTGCTTCAAATCTACCTGTGCCCGGGATTCTCATGCCATAAACCATCTGGTCACTCCATCCATGATATGCCCCGCCGACCTTAATGATCTTCTTTTTCTTTGTGGCCAATCTCGCCACCCTTATTGCCGCCATAACTGCCTCAGTGCCGCTACCAAGCATCCTGAAAAGGTCTACCGATGGGTATAGTTCACATATTTTTTTGGCGATTTTATATTCATATTCATGAAATAATCCTGTGGAAGGGCCACATTCATGCAGCAATTCTATAATTTTATTTTTCACCACAGGGTAATTGCTGCCCAAAACCGTTGGCCCACCGGCCTGAAGAAAATCTATATATTTATTGCCGTCTTTATCGTAGAGGTAAGCGCCCTCCGCTTTAGTAAAAACCAGTGGGAAGGGGTAATTAAAAGCCAAATTATGTTGGACCCCTCCGGGAATATAATTCATTGCTGAGGAGGTAATCTCATGAGATTTGCTGCAATTTTGGTCGAAGTATCTATTATACTCTTCAACCTCATTCCTTTTCAAAGGTCTGATGGGTTGCGCTAACAAATCATCAAGTTTTTTATATAAATCCACAGTGTTGTGGTATTCTGTAATTGCAAAGCCTGGATTGCTCATTTTTTCTGTTCGCTTAAAAAGTAAAAAAGATCTCCAATTAAAGGCAATTAAAATGGAATTGCTACTTACAGAAAAAATTAAATAAAAATATTGTAATCCCTTTGCAGTTGATACTACTAATTAATCGTAAAAAATATTTTATTTTTCAACAAAGTATTGGTTCCTTTTCATAAATTTCCCTGTATTGTAGTTTGCCATTAAAACCTTATAAATTAGCTCATGGCCAAATCTAATAAATTTGGAACTTTTGGAGGTGTTTTC
>JAJRQT010000214.1 GCA_024280115.1 Bacteroidota bacterium
AATAATAAGGAAATTAACTCTTAAACTATTCAATTATCACCAGCAGGCTTTCCCCGCAAGACACCCTTTCCGAAAGTGGAACGCAAAGGTATATACTTATTTATGATTTACAATGCACTTTAATGAAAATGATTGTCTTTACTTTACTGGTCTTTTATAGATAGGTACCGTGCTGCATGGTTCTCCATACATAATGCTAATCACATATGGTTTTAATAGCCTAGTTAACTCCACATAAACAGCAATAGGGACATCAATTTTACCACACCCTTTGATGATCACCTTCTTATCCATGTATCCTAAAAGATCAATTTTTTCAATTGACTTTTTGAAAAGATATAGCTCCAAGTCTTCCAATGATCCAAAAATCACAGAATCGGCAACCTTTTCCATATAAATGGTAAGTAACATGTAAGCCCACCTTGGAATTATTGCATCAACCGAACATTGAATCGCTACATGCTTATTCTTATAAAAAGACCAATCATGAGAATTTAAAAATTGTCTGAAATCTTTTTCCTTTAAAATCATACCTTTATAAAGGTTGTCTTTGAGATCATAGGATATCCTTTCACCAGGACTATAAAATTCTTCCAGGTCTATTGTTACTAATGCACTTTGCGCTACTCTGTTTATAATACTCTTTTCCAATACGCTGCCGTTTATTACTAAACCATCTTTTTGGCTGAAGGTTTTTTAGCTATAAAATCTTTTAAATAATAAGGCTCAAAATATGCTACATTTTCAAACTGATTTTTTTGGTAAGCTTGCCAGGCCAAAAAACCGATATTCTCTGCGGAAGGATGAATATTTTCAATGAATACAGCATTTTTATTGTGATTTAACACTGCTTTGCATTTGCCGGCACCATCTCCAAAGAAAACTATTTTTTTCGCTGAAAGCAGATTTGAGAACGAATCACTTTCTATAACCTTAGCCTGGGTCGCTTCAAGAATAGACAATTCTGAATTGGTAATAAGGCAATAAACTTCCATTCTTCTCGCATCAATCATTGGGCAAAAAAGTGCATCAATCTCGTGGCATTTTATCATACCCAACGCCATGGCCTCCAGCGAATTTATAGATATTAATTTTGCATCTAAACCATAACATATACCCTTTGCCGTTGAAGTCCCTATTCTAAGCCCCGTATAGGATCCTGGCCCTTTGGAGATAGCAACCGCTTCAATATCGGAAATTTTTAATCCACTTGTTTCTATTAAGTATTTAATGGATAATGTAAGATATTCGGAATGTGATTTGTCAATGTGAATATGTTGAGATGAAATTAATCTCCCGTTTTCGTGAATGGCAATAGAAGATGTTTTTGTGCTGGTTTCAATACTTAATATAATTGCCATGGTCAAATGTCTTATTTCTCTTACCTCAAAATAAAATGAAAAATCGATAAACTTTATACCATAAAAAAAGGCAACAAAATTGTCACCTCTCCTATTTTTATTAAATCATTGATTATTCAGCAGATACGGTTAGCAGGCTCTTAAACCTTTCTGTATCCTGTAAAATTTCAACAGCAGATTGTATCTGAATATCATTGTCAAAAGAAGATTCAAAATTACCTTTCACTAAATAATAGTGCTCTGTGATTCTTTCTTCCAATACATTTTTTACCTCTGAGGCAAATTCTATTAAATCCTGCTCTTTATTATGCATGACTCTAGATTCGAGGTCTTTTATTTCTGCTTTTATTTTATCATAATACTTTTCGGTTTTCGCATATTTTGTGAGCGTCTCAATAGTTTTTTCAACCTTGGTTGTATAATCATATTCCTTGCCTTGCAACCATTCCACAAATGCATTAAATTCTTCATCACTGAGATTAAAATCTTTTGCAGATGCAATAGTTTCATGCTCATAATGGTACTTCAATGCATATTCAAATATAAATCCATGTGTTATTAAACTAACAGTAATAGGCGCAAGTGGTAATGGCCCAACTTCATAGTCTGGATCTACTCCACCTCCATCAAACACTTTCCTGCCATTCTGAGTTGTAAAAGCTGATTTTAGAGAATCAGGAATTACTCCAACACTTCCGTCTTTGTTTCTTTGGCTGTAGTTGATTGCCTGGATGCATCTGCCGCTTGGAATATAATACTTGGCTGTAGTGATTTTTAACTGGGAATTATAGGTTAAAGGTCTTGTGGCTTGAACCAATCCTTTTCCAAAAGTTCTTTCTCCGACCAATACTCCCCGGTCATAGTCCTGAATTACACCACTAACGATCTCAGCTGCCGAGGCACTTCTTCTACTGGTGAGCACAACTACAGGAATTTCAATATCAGTTGGCTGGTTTAGAGCTTTATATGTTTTATTCCAATCGGTAACTTTTCCTTTTGTGCTTACAACTTCCGATCCCTGGTTTATAAATACATTAGAAACGTTCACCGCTTCATTTAATAGCCCCCCGGGATTATTTCTAAGATCGAGAATAATTTTTGTGGCCCCCTGCTTTTTTAATTTTTCCAAAGATTTTTTCACTTCTTTACCGGCTCCGGTCGTAAAATCTGAAAGCTTTATATATCCAATATCTTCATTAACCATACCAGAATAAGGGACATTATTAATCTTAATCTTCTCCCTTGTGATGTCCAGATCAATTGGTTCATCCGCACCATATCGTTTAATTGTGACTTTTAGTTTTGTGTTTGCCTGACCTTTTAATAGCTGACTTATTTCAGAAGTGTTTTTGTCAACAACATCCACATCATCAACTTTCAATAATTCATCGCCAATTCTAAGGCCTGCCTTATGAGCCGGAAATCCTTCGTAGGGCATCATAATTACATTTTTGCCATTCCTGTGCCCTATAATCGCACCAATGCCTCCATACTGACCCGTGGTCATAGTCCTGTAATCTTCGATGTCGTCTTCGGGAATATAATTTGTATAAGGATCCAGGGAAGCAAGCATTGCATCTATGCCTGTTTTTATCAGCTTGTTGGGGTTAATTTCATCTACATAATAAGCGTTCACCTCTTTAAATAGGGTTGAGAATATGTCGAGATTCCTTGTTATTTCAAAATACCTTTCATTCGGATTGTTGAAAGAGAAAAACCCTACAATCACCAGTGTTGCAATTATCAAACCTGGAACTTTAAATTTCTTCATGGTAATAATTTATTTTCTTCAGCTTTATTCAAACGAACAAAGACTTGTTTTAGTTTAAATTCTATTTCACTAAAAGGCAACTTGAATCTACTAATATATATAAGAGCAATAGATAATGAAAATGGATTCCCAACTTCAAAATTCAAAAAACCTTTATTCAATCGATAGGCCTCTTTCATTCTTCTTCGGATTAAATTTCTATCAACTGCTTTTTTAAAATATTTTTTTGAGACAGAAAACAGCACCTGGTTGGTATTTTGGCTTTTTGATGGAAGATAGTACACCTTGAATGGATACATAAAAAAAGAGTAACCATTATCAAACAGTTCCTTTATTGTTTTTTTACTTTTTAATATCTCGTGCTTTTTTAAAGTGAAGCTCACTGTAGATTGTTTTTAGCAAAATCAACAAGAGTGACCGACAAGCTTCTATCTTTTGTGCTTTCTTTCGTCAGCAACAGTTAACTTTTTTCTTCCTTTGGCCCTTCTATTTGCAAGTACAGATCGACCACTGGCGCTGGACATTCTCGTTTTAAATCCGTGCTTATTGCTCCTCTTTCTTCTTGAAGGCTGAAAAGTTCGTTTCATTATCTTACTTTTTCTTATTTATAAAATGGCCTGCAAAGGTATAAAACAATTTGATAAATACCAATCTAAAATAAATGGTAAGTCCAAATTCAGGCAAATTCAAATTTTCATGAACTGGCTTCAATGAATTAACAATTTTATGTCCTAACTATGAAAGTCGTCTTTTTTACAATTCCACGCACTATTTTAGTAATTTTCATTGACAATTGAATAAAACATATTTAATATGCAACTAGCAAAGTTAAATAAATGATCAATTTTCACCATCACCCAGCGGCTCTTGCTACTGTTTGATGATTAATATTGGTGAAAAAACATTTATCTACTTTGAGTTAAATACCTAATTAATTTATTATGCGATTTTCTTTCCGCGGCGATTTAATTCGTCAGCGCCCGTATGAAATGCAATTAAAATTTGTAGGAACAAATGCCTATCGACAGCAAATAAAGCTGGAGACATATTCATATTGTATTTAAGGTTTCTTAATAAAATTATTCTTAAATGTCCAGTACTTCAATAGATAGTTTTAATAATAATTTACCTGATAATTCTTCCGGTCATGAAGTAAACAGTGATAAATCAGGAAATTCTACCAATTCTATAAAAATAAAATCTACTGGAAATATTTTAACTAAAAGCCCTTTTGATAGCACGGGAGATGTAGAGATATGGGAAACATTTAAAAGTGGGGATGAATCAGCATTTATTTATATTTATTCCAGATATTTTGCTGAGCTTATTAATTATGGGATTCAGTTTACAACTGATATTAATTTAATTGAGGATTGCGTTCAGGATTTATTTATCAAATTACGGAAAAACAGAAATAAACTTGGTGTTATTAAAAAATCTATCAGGTTGTATCTTCTTATTTCTCTAAGGAGAAGAATATTGGATAAAAAAGTATCGCCTCTTAAAAGGAATAAATCTATCGATGAACTAAGTGAGGAATTTGAAATTGTGCTCCCGCATGAAACGCACCTGATCCAGGAAGATATATTAGTTGAGAGAAAGAAGATTTTGGAAAAAGCGATGAAGCAGCTGACCAGAAAGCAGAGAGAGGTTGTTTACTATGTTTATTATAAAAACCTTTCGTATTCTGAAGCGAGGGAAATCATGAAAATAAATAGCGAGAAGACACTTAGAAATTTGCTGTACAGAGCACTTGGGTCCATGAGAGCCGTGATGAAGTATCTGTCAGTCATGTTTTTATTTATTTCCCTGATTGTCAAAATATAACTGTTAGTAATCAACCTTATTGCCATTCTTTGAGCCAAAGCTAAAATAACAACTTTTACATTTGGGTTAAAATCGATAGAAAAAATAAATTTATAAATAAGTAATTTTTTTTTAGGTCATTTAAGAAAAGTTCCCATCTGTATTATTAAGGATGTTAATCAATATGGGAAAAGTACGTATGAACACGGTAGAGAAATTGTTAACAGACGAAGAATTCATCAAATGGGTGAAAAACCCAACAGTTGAGAATGATTTGTTTTGGAGCGAGTGGGTAAAGGGTAATCCGGATAAACTCGATGATTTTAAAAATGCCAAAAGCTTAATAGAAAAATTTAATTTCAGAAAAGCCCTGGAAGATGATGAGCGTTTCAATAGGGTATTAAAAAATATTTTACTTGAAAAATCATCAGTTAAAAAAAGACGGCTTTCGGCTAATCACAATAATAGATCTCTTGGCCTCGAAACCTGGATTAAAGTGGCCGCTGTATTTTTATTTTTATTGACTTTCTCATTTATTGCTAAAATCAATTGGTTAACACCGGCAGTTGATCTTCCTATTCAATTCATTAGTAAACAAAATCCACTTGGTCAGAAATCTACCATACTATTACCAGACAGTACAGTTGTGACGCTCAATGCCGGCAGCCAGATCATTTATCCTGAAAGATTTAATGAACTTTATAGAGAAGTAGAACTCAAAGGAGAAGCATATTTTGAAGTATCCGAAAACAAACAACAACCATTTCGTGTCAAATCCGGCGATATTTATACTATTGCTTTAGGAACTTCCTTTAATATCAGGGCGTATGAATCAGATTCAAAAATCAGTGTTTTTCTGAATACGGGTAAAGTGGAGATTAGTAGTGTTCTCAATCAGCTTAAAGAGGCCTATGTACTTAATCCCGGAGAAAAGGTTGTTTACAATCCAGTACTTCAAGAAGCTGAAAAACTTGAATTTGACCGGGAATTGGAACTTTCATGGAAAGATGGCATCCTGGTATTTAAACAAACAAATCTGGCTGATTTCATTCATACTATAGAACGGTGGTATGGTGTAGAAGTCGCACTAAGTGGAAATTCTGACGAAGAATGTAGGATAAACGGATGGTTTGAAAATGAGACTTTAAAGGTTGTTCTGGAGAGTTTACAATTTTCCAGGGCAGTCGATTATGAACTAAATAATAAAGAAGTTAAACTACAAATCAAAAACTAAAAAAATGAAAATGAAATTGGATTCATCGTAAAAAAAACCGGAGTAAAAACTCCGGTTTGATCCTGACTGATGGCGTGGTACCCTATAATTGTCAGGATATTAAAAAAATGTTTAATAAATAAACTCTTAAAGTTATGAAAAATAAACTTTTACAACTACTAATCATGTTGTCTAAATTCGTATTTTATGGAATAACGGTACAATTCATTTGTATTGGGTTGCTGCTGGCTTCCGATGGTGTTTCTCAAAGCATCAAACCCATTAGCGAAATTGACCTGAATCTCAGGTTGGAGAATGCATCGATAAAAACTGTTTTTGATAAAATCGAATCTAAAACAGATTATCATTTTTTTTATGATGAAAGTATTGTTGATACAAAAAAACTGGTGACCTTAAAGAAAGGAAGGACTACAGTATTCGATTTGCTTCTGAATGTATCTCAACAATCAAATTATAAGTTTAAGCAAATCAATAAAGTGATCAATGTCAACCTGGCACAGAGTGCAAATGATAACAACAACGTTGTTATCGAGATTGTAAGCCAGGACAAAACAGTTACAGGAACTGTTAAGGAAGAAGATACAGGAGAATCAATTCCCGGAGCAAATGTGGTTGTAAAAGGAACTTCCAACGGTACCGTAACTGACATCGACGGCAATTATTCTCTCTCATTTACTGGCGATGCTGCAGTATTAGTGTTTTCATTTGTTGGCTATAAGACCGTAGAAATTGAAGCTGGCAATCAATCAGTGATTGATGTAAACCTAGCTCCAGATATTACAGCACTTTCTGAAATTGTCGTCACCGGTTATGGCACACAGGAGAAAAAGGAAATTACAAGCGCAGTAGCCAGCGTGAAGGAAGAAGATTTTAACGTAGGTAACGTCCAAAGCCCGGAAGCTTTAATACAAGGAAAGGTTGCCGGATTAACAATTACTAAAGCAGGAGGTAACCCCAATGGAGGTTACAATATCAGACTTAGGGGATTGTCAACTTTAGGAGATAATACTTCTCCCCTTATTGTAGTCGATGGAGTTATTGGTGCAAGTCTCGACAATGTGGATCCAAATGATATCGAATCTATGGATGTACTTAAAGACGCTTCAGCAGCCGCCATTTATGGAACCCGGGGTGCAAGTGGAGTTATTATTATTACAACAAAGGGTGGTAAGGAAGGTCAGATGAATGTTGATTATAACGGTTATGTCAACTTTGAAAGTCCTTACAGATTCCAACCGGTTTTATCTGCGAGCGAATGGCGAGAGTTTTCCAGTGAAGTTGGCTTAGGGACAGATTTTGGGTCAAGTACAGATTGGTTTGACGAAATTACAGACAATGCCGTCAGCCAGGTTCATAATGTGGCAGTATCCGGTGGAAATAGTAGTACAACATACAGGATGTCTTTTAACTACAGAGATGTGCCTGGTGTTGCATTAAATACCGGATTTAACAGAATTAATAGCAGGATCAATTTATCCCACAAAGCACTTAATGACAGATTGACGCTCACAATGAATCTTGGTGGAACATGGGGAACTTCAAAATATGGATATGATGAAGCGTTTAGATATGCTACCATTTACAATCCCACCGCTCCTGTGAGAAGTACTGATCCGGAATTTAATAAGTATGGAGGTTATTTTGAGCAGGTGTTGTTTGATTATTACAACCCGGTTTCCATTTTGGAGCAGAACACCAATGATGGAACCAATAAGCGGGTAAACCTTGCGATAAGAGGCGCCTATGAAATTATTGACAATTTGTTTTTTGATATGTTCTATTCACTTCAGACAGAAAGTGATGTAAGGAGTTCGTACAGAGCCTCTACCAGTTTCTGGTCAGGAAGAGATCGAAATGGATTGGCAAGGAAATCTTATGATGACCGCTTCAATCAATTATTTGAATCTACCCTGAGGTGGAATGGAGATTTAAGCAATGGCACAATTGATGCAGTTGGAGGTTATTCATACCAGGATTTTACAAATGAAGGATTCCGTGCTGAAGGTGGCGATTTTATTACCGATGAATTTGGATACAATAATTTATCAGCATCTCAGGATTTCAATAATGGCCTCGGTGATTTAAATAGCTATAAAAACACCAATAAATTGATTGCCTTCTTCGGAAGGGTGAACTTCAATTGGAATCAAACCTGGTTCTTATCTGCCAGTGGCAGGTATGAAGGATCTTCAAGGTTTGGAGAAAATAATAAATGGGGATTTTTCCCTGGTATTAGCGGTGGTGTCGAGCTTGCTAATTTCATTAATAGCGCATCAGTGAATAACCTGAAATTTAGAGTCAGTTATGGTGAAACCGGGAATAACCTCGCCAGCAGCTATCTCTCAATTCAACGATTGGGACCTGGAAGCAATTTCCTGGTGAATGGCGAGTGGATACCTAGCTACGGTCCTGTCAGTAATGCCAATCCTGACCTTCGATGGGAAGTTAAAAAAGAAACAAATATAGGATTGGATTATGCTTTTTTCAACGATAAGTTATATGGAGCCATAGACTATTATACAAGGAAAACAGAAGATTTATTGCAAAATGTAGCTGTACCCGTACCACCTAATTTATTTGACAGAACATGGACCAATGTTGGAGAATTAAAAAACAGCGGTTTGGAATTATTGATAAACTGGAAAGCTGTCACTAATTCAAATTTCACTTATACTCCTTCATTGGCATTTACAAACTACCTCAAGAATGAAATTGTTTCATTATCTGACTCAACACGAGGAATTCAATATGGCATAAGGGATATTGCCGGCATGGGTGCACCGGGGCAAAATGATACACCGATTATCCGTGTACAGGAAGGGGCACCAATCGGACAGATTTGGGGTTTGATTTATGAAGGTATCGCAGATAATGGTGATTGGATTCATAAGGACCTAAATGAAGATGGTGAAATAACCAATGCAGACCGGGCAGTAATTGGAAATGGATTACCAAAAGTTGAAATTGGATTTGGAAATACATTCACGTTTGGAAATTGGGATGCAAACCTATTCTTCAGAGGCGTGTTTGGTCATGATTTGGTAAATTCTTACAGATCATTTTATGAAGTTCCGAATGTAATCGGATCTTATAATGTCATTGAAACAGCCAGGGATTTAAGAGGTCCGAATGGAACCTTATTAAATACTTCCCAGGGGAAATTCTCAAGTTTACACGTAGAAGATGCTTCTTTCTTCAGCTTAAGCAATTTCAGTATTGGTTATAGTTTCAACTTGCCGCAAGGTGCTGCGTTCAGAAGGATAAGAATATACGGAATGGGCAACAATTTGTTTGTAGCCACAGGCTATAAAGGTTCTGATCCGGAGGTTAGATACGCCGATGGCTCTAATGTACTCGCGCCTGGTATAGACAGAAGAAATACATGGTACCTGACGAGATCATTTGCTTTTGGTGTAAATCTTGGATTTTAATTAGCTATAAATTAAAAAGACATGAAAAATATAAAAATATTCACACGGATTTTAATCATTGGATTGATCATGGCTGTTTCATCGCAGTCTTGTACCAATCTCGATGAAGAATTGTTCGACGAGGTTACGCCGGATAATTATTTTAAAAACGAGACTCAATTCGTTTCTGCTTTAGCGGAAGCTTATACCGGCTTGTCCGGTTATGCAAGCGGCAGTTATTTTGCTCTTTCTGAAGTATCATCAGATGCGATGATTGTTCCTACCCGAGGTCAGGACTGGGATGATGGCGGTCATTGGAGAAGATTACATTTGCACTCATGGAATTTTGAAGATCCTGAGCCGGGAGGAGTTTGGGGATTTGGTTTCGGAGGCGTTGCCAACTGCAACAGACTGATATTTACTTTTGAAACATTGGTAGATGAGGGTAAAGTTGATCCTGCTGATGCAGAAGCATTTATAAATGAACTGCGGGCATTGAGGGCATTTTTCTACTATACCTTGATAGACATTTATGGAAATGTTCCAATTGTCACAAATTTTGAAAATGCAGATCCTAATCCCGCGACGAATACAAGGTCGGAAGTATTTAATTTTATTGTTGATGAATTGGTTCAAAGCATTCCCACGCTAAGCACTGATATTGATCAATCTACCTATGGCAGAATGAATGCCAATGTAGCTAAAATGACATTGGCCAAAATGTACATGAATGCAGAAGCCTGGGTTGGTACGGCGATGTATGACAAAGCAAGTACTGTGCTGGATGAGATCATAAATGATGGTGATTATTCTTTGGAACCAAATTACTTTACCAACTTTAATGTAAATTCTGAAGTTTCAAAAGAATTCATTTTTGCCTTGCCTTTTGATCAGGTATTTTATGGAGGTTTTAATCTCGCTGTAAGAACTTTGCATTATGGAAGTCAGGATACTTACAATTTAACAGCGCAACCGTGGAATGGTTTCTGTAGCCTGGAAGAGTTCTACAATTCATTTGATGATGATGATTTAAGAAAGGGTAAACCAGGTACTATAGATGCTCCTTATACTGGTCGAGGGACCTTCCTTGTTGGTTATCAGTATAAATCTAATGGTGATCCAGTTGTTGATAGCGGCGCAGAAACAAATGACCCTGACGGAGAACTTTTAAATTTTATGCCGTAAATAAATGAAGTGGGGCCGCAAGCACTGAGGCAAGCAGGAGCCAGAATTGGAAAATGGGAGATTGGCCTTGGATCAATACCGAATAATATGAGTAACGACTACGCTATTTTTAGGTATGCCGATGTATTGTTAATGAAAGCTGAAGCACTTTGGAGGATATCGGGCAATCCAACAGATGGAGCTGCTCTTGCACTTGTAAACCAGGTAAGAACGACTCATGGCGGAGTTGATATTGGATTATTAACCACACTAGATGGCCCCGTTAGCTTTGCCATTGAAGATGGTAGTATCCCCGGTGGTGAGTTGCTAAACGAAAGAGGACGTGAAATGGCCTATGAAAGTTCAAGAAGACAGGATCTGATAAGGTGGGGACTTTACAACATGGTTGAAAAATGGACCCCTCCTATTAACAATCCAGGTGATGCAATTGGCAATGAAGATTTCAGAGAGCTCTTTCCTATCCCAAGAGGTCAGCTTGATGCAAATCAAAACTTACAACAAAATCCTGGCTATGCTGCCGGAGGTGGAGGTTGATAAGTTGATAACTAATTAAATATAGAATTTTATAAGAAAGCAAGTAATCAGGAGATTACTTGCTTTCTCTCTTTTGTCCCGAATTATTTTGTTTTCTTTGAATCATAAGCCAATTTCAACTGGTTGTAAATTAAATTTATTTGGTGAATAACAAACACGGTTTCAATCCTTTCAGAAGCTTTTACCTTGTCGCATTTATTTTTATTTCCGTTTCTTGTTCCAATAGCAAACATGATCAGGAGAAAAAGGAAAAGCTCTTTTCTCTTCTGGATAGTGAAATATCTGGTGTAGATTTTATTAATCAGTTAGATCAAACCGATAGTTTTAACGTTTATCTTTATCGTAATTTTTACAACGGCGCCGGAGTTGGTCTGGGTGATTTCAACAATGACGGGCTCACTGATATTTATTTCTGTGGCAACCAGGTGGATAACAAATTGTACATAAACAAGGGAAATTTAAAATTCAAAGAAATTGCTGAAAAATCCGGCGTACATTGCCCTGATGTCTGGTCAACGGGAGTAAGCATCATGGATATCAATGGAGATGGATTCCTTGATATTTACGTTTGCAAATCCGGGAATCCCAAAGGCGAGAACAGACACAATGAGCTTTTTATAAATAACGGAGATTTAACCTTTACTGAAAAGGCCAAAGCATATGGAATCGCTGATAAAGGCCTGTCTTCTCACGCCGCCTTTTTTGATTATGATAAAGATGGAGATTTGGATTGCTACCTCTTGAATAATTCATTTAAATCCATTGATAAGTATGAATTAATAAAAGATCAACGACTCGAAAGAGACCCGGAAGGGGGAAATAAACTCTATAGAAACGATAGTAGTCATTTTACTGATGTAAGTGATGAGGCCGGAATATATGGAAGTATCATCGGCTTTGGTCTCGGTGTCACCGTTGGAGACATTGATAAAGATGGTTGGCAGGATATTTATGTATCCAATGATTTTTTTGAAAAGGATTATTTGTATATCAACCAGCACGATGGCACATTTAAAGAATGCCTGGAACAACAAATTAGTGCAACAAGCATGGGTGCGATGGGCGCTGATTTGGCAGATATAAACAATGATGGATATCCGGATATTTATGTTACAGAGATGCTGCCAGAAGGAAATGTAAGAATGAAAACAAAAGCCGTGTTTGCAACGTGGGAAGAATATCAATTCAGTCTGAAACAAGGGTATTTTCATCAATTTGCCAGGAATACACTTCAACTGAATAACGGGAATAACACATTCAGTGAAATTGGAAGACTGGCCGGTGTATCAGCAAGTGACTGGAGCTGGGGAGCGCTTTTTGCCGATCTGGATAACAATGGATATAAAGATATTTATGTGGCCAACGGAATTTACAGAGATCTTTTAGATCAGGATTATTTAAATTATTATTCAGATCCGCAGCATGTCAGGGATGTAATCATGAAAGATGATGAAGGTATCCTGAGTTTAATTGAAAAAATGCCATCTGTAAAAATACCCAATTGTGCTTTTTCCAATAGTGGCAATTTATCTTTTAGCGACAGTTCCATGCAATGGGGGCTGGCAACTCCAAGTCACTCCAATGGATCTGCCTATGGCGATTTGGACAATGATGGGGACCTGGACTTGGTTGTTAACAATGTGAATATGGAGGCTTTCGTATATGAAAATCATTCGGATAGAAATTCTAAGACTAATTATTTAACTGTTAAATTGAAAGGAGACGGGTTAAATACCGATGCAATTGGAGCCCAGGTCACACTTTATGCAGGAGATAAATTGTTTTACCTGGAAAAAATGCCCATGCGAGGTTTCATGTCTGCGGTTGATCAGAAGCTTCATTTCGGATTGGGAGCGATAAGCATAATAGATTCAATGAAAATCACCTGGCCAAATCTTCGGCAAAGCTTGCTTAAGGGAATCAATGCAAATCAAATGCTAACCATCAACCAAAATGATGCCGGTTCTATCGACACTAATGTCCCTGTGATTCAACAGACAATATTTGTGGAGCTTACTGATAAATTCCCCGCCACGTTTGAGCATAAGGAAAATGAATTTGTAGATTTTAACCGTAATAAACTATTGTTTCACATGAATTCTTCGGAAGGGCCAAAGTTTACTATAGGCGATGTAAATGGTGATAATAAGGATGATTTTTATATATGTGGAGCAAAGGGGCAGGCTGGCGCGCTTATGGTTCAGTCCGCCAATGGGTTTATATCCACAAACAAAACTCTATTTAAAAAAGACCAAATCTCTGAAGAGACCGATTGCATTTTTTTTGATGCGGATGGAGACGGAGACCAGGATCTTTATGTAGCATGTGGCGGTAATGAATTGCCATCCAGTAGTATGGGCTTAATTGACCGATTATATTTTAATGACGGTGCAGGTACTTTTTCCAAATCCAATCAAATACTGCCTTCGTTTACTTTTGTAAGCACTTCATGTGTGCGCCCCTATGATTTCGATCAGGATGGTGACCTGGATCTGTTTATAGGTGTTAGATTAAAACCTTTTTTCTATGGCATTGATGAAAGTAGCTTTTTAATGGAAAATGACGGACATGGGAATTTTAAAGATATTACTCTTCAAAAGGCTAAAGAGTTAAAAAATATCGGAATGGTAACTGATGCCAAATGGATTGATGCTGATATGGATGGAGTTGAAGATTTGATTATTTCCGGGGAATGGATGCCTATTGAATTATTTATTAATGAAAATGGCAGACTTATAAAGTCAACCGAGGCGGCCGGACTTTCGCATACAAATGGATGGTGGAACGTACTGGAAACAGGAGATTTTGACAATGACGGTGATATTGATTTCGTGGCCGGTAACCATGGGTTAAATTCCAGCTTTAAAGCTTCAACAAACCATCCGGCAACGCTTTATGTAAACGATTTTGATTTAAATGGAAGCATTGAACATATTATTTGTACCTATAAAGGTGACACTTCCTATCCAATGGTGTTAAAGCATGATCTGGTGAAACAAATTCCAACTCTTGCCAGTAAATATCCAACTTATGATCAATATAAAAACCAGCGTATTGAAGATATCTTTCCGGATGATATTTTAAATAAATCGATTAAAAAAGAAGCTTTTCACCTCGAAAGTGCATTATTTGTAAATGACGGTAAAGGTCATTTTGAGCTGATTGAGCTCCCTGTAGAAGTACAATTCTCACCGGTTTACAGTTTATATGTCTATGATATGAATCATGATGGCTTTTTAGACATTCTGGCTGGGGGAAACTTATCGAGGGTAAAACCTGAAGTGGGAAGTTATATGGCAAGCTACGGCACATTGTTAATGGGCAATGACCAAAATTATTTTTATAATGTAAAAGCAGCGGAATCCGGATTTAGCGTTAAAGGAGAAATTAGAGATATTAAATCAATCAGATTTAAGAATAAAAAGTTAATATTAGTCGCAAAGAACGATGATCATTTTCAAATATTTAATAATGAATAAAAAGGAGCTGATACCAATGCTATTTTCCGGGTTGTTAATCCTTGGATTTTTATCCAATTGTAGTAGCAAAAAAGCGCACTATCAGGAAATGGTCAAAGAGGGGCTGGAAAGTGGAGTAAGACACGATACACTTTTTCTGGGCTTGTCATTAGGAATGCCGAGCAAAGATTTTTATTCCCAATGTTGGGAGTTGAATAAACAGGGCATCATTAGGCAGGGAACTGGAAACACTTCGGTTTTATATGAATTAACCGATGAACTAAAATCTCCTGTGAACGTCAATTTCTACCCAACATATTTTGAAGATAAGATTTATGAGATGCCAGTGAAGTTTCAATACGAAGCATGGGCGCCGTGGAATAAACAATTTTCCGCTGACACTTTGCAAGTTGAACTCGTGAAATTGTTTGAAAAGTGGTATGGAGGAGGTTTTATAAAAATAAAGAATGAAATGAATAATGATGCATATATAAAAATAGATGGCAACCGCCGCATCAGTATTTATCGTGATCCGGGAAGTGATGGAATTGTTTGGGCCTTATATACGGATATGTCGGTGGAAGAAAAAGCGAAAAACCAAAAAAACGAAACAGCAGAATAGAATTTATTGAATAGTGAATCAAAAAGAGATTTTCAAATATTTTTTAATCCCAATCTTACTGTCATTGTTTTACGGCTGTAATGACACTAATGAATCTGATCCCAAACTTTTTAATCTTCTGGACAGTGAGACCACCCATGTTGATTTTGTAAATAAGCTGGATTTCAAAGGCAAATTTAACATTTACACGTATCGAAATTTTTACAACGGCGGAGGGGTAGGACTTGCAGATATCAACAATGATGGGTTGCTTGATATTTATTTTATTTCCAATATGGAAGATAATAAACTGTACCTGAATAAGGGAAATTTCGAATTTGAAGACATTACGGTGAAAAGTAATACTGCCGGAGCCAGGGCTTGGTCAACCGGTGTGAGCCTGGCAGATATCGATGGCGATGGATGGATAGATATTTATGTATGTAATTCCGGCGAGATTGAAGGAGATGATAAAAGGAATGAATTATTCATTAATAACGGTGATTTAACTTTTACTGAAAAGGCTGCCGAATTTGGATTGGATGATACAGGATACTCCATCCATGGAGCTTTTTTTGATTACGACAAAGACAATGATCTGGATTTTTATCTCGCAAATAACTCATACAAAGCCATTGGTAGTTTTGATCTAAAAAAGAATAAACGATTTGAACGGGACACAACCGGGGCTGATAAACTATTCAGAAATGACAATGGAAAATTTATTGATGTTAGCGAAGAAGCTGGTATTTATGGTAGTATTATCGGCTTTGCATTGGGTGTGACTGTTGGAGACATCAACCTGGATGGCTGGCAAGACATTTATGTATCCAATGACTTTTTCGAAAGAGATTATATATATATGAATCAGGGAGATGGCACATTTAAAGAAAACCTCACCTCTCAGATGCGATCGATAAGCGCAGCATCTATGGGCGCTGATATCGGAGATATAAATAATGACCTCTATCCGGATATTTTTGTGACAGATATGTTACCAAAGTCAGATGCACGGATGAAAACAGTCACCACGTTTGAAAATTGGGAAAAATACCAGGAAAATCTGGATAATGATTACTATCATCAGTTCATTAGAAATATGCTTCATCTCAATAATGGAGATGGCACATTTACCGAGATTGGCAGGCTGGCTGGTGTTCAATCGACTGATTGGAGCTGGGGTGCCCTGATTTTTGACATGGACAACGATGGATTTAAAGACCTTTTTGTAGCCAACGGAATATTCCAGGATCTTACTGATCAGGATTATTTACAGTACTTTTCTAATAGAGAAGTGATAAAAACAATTGTAAAAGGGAAAGACATTGATTATGAAAAACTCATTTCTGCCATTCCTTCCATGCGAATTTCCAACTTTGCTTTCAAAAATAAATCTTCCTACAATTTTGAGAATATGGCCAGTGAATGGGGACTTGATAAGCCAAGCTTTTCTAACGGGTCTTCCTATGGAGATTTAGATAATGATGGAGATTATGATCTGGTCGTCAACAATGTAAATATGAAGGCTTTTATATATCGAAATGATAACCAGGATTTCAATAAAGACCATTCATATATTCGCCTGAAGCTTCATGGAACAGGTAAAAATACGTATGCAATTGGAGCTAAAGTAATCGCCATAACACAAGGCAGTTCCTACTACATCGAACAAATGCCTATCCGTGGATACCAATCTACAATAGACCACAATTTATCCATTGGCTTAGGGAAAGCAACCCAGGTCGATTCGCTGATAATTATTTGGCCGGATGGAAAGATGACACTACGGGAAAACGTAGCAATCAACCAGACCCTTGAGTTTGATAACGAACAGGGAGGGGCTCCTTTCGAATTCTACAAATCAAAGGCAAAATCACCTGTTTTTCATGATATAACCAAAACATTTCCGATTGATTTTAAACATAAAGAAAATGAATTTATTGACTTTAAAAGAGACCGGCTTATTTTCCAGATGATCTCAACTGAAGGACCCAAGTTGTGTAAGGGGGATGTGAATGGAGATGGGATGGATGATTTTTATATTGGTGGGGCAAAGGATAGCTCCGGAGCTTTGATGATCCAACAGAAGAATGGAAGTTTCAAAAAATCAAATAAAAAACTTTTCGAGGCAGATGCACTCAGTGAAGATACTAGTGGGCAGTTTTTTGATGCAGATAATGATGGAGATCTCGACCTTTATGTCAATAGTGGAAGTATTGAATTGCCAAACAGTTCCACCGGATTGATGGACCGGTTATATATTAATGACGGACAAGGGAATTTCAGCAAATCAAATCAGATACTTCCCACATTCAATTTTGAAAGCACTTCCTGTGCCCGGCCCTATGATTACGACAACGATGGTGATTTAGATTTGTTTATCGGTGTTCGCAGCAAACCATTTTTATATGGCATCCCAATGAACGGATATATACTTAATAATGATGGTAATGGAATATTTACGGATGTTACCCGGCAGATCGCTCCCGATCTCCTCAACATAGGTATGATTACAGATGCTGCCTGGGCTGACATAGACAATGATAATGATAAGGATATCATCATCACAGGGGAATATATGCCATTGACCATCATTATCAATGAGCACGGAAAATTTGTAAATAAAACAAAAGAATACGGGCTAGGAAAAACCAATGGATGGTGGAATACCCTTTTTGTCGATGATCTGGATGGGGATGGTGATTTGGATTTTATAGCAGGAAATCATGGTTTGAATACTATGTTTAAGGGGTCTGAATCAGAACCGGTTCAAATGTATGTCAACGATTTTGATCTGAATGGATCGGTTGACCACCTTGTGTGTGTCTATAAAAATGGAGTATCATATCCCCTCGTTTTAAAACACGACCTGGTCGCTCAGTTACCTGGTTTGAGCCATAAATATATGAATTATAAAAAGTTCATTAATCAAACAGTTGACAGCATTTTCACGCCCAATCAAATGAAAAACACGCTGATCCTGAATGCTTATCAGCTCCAGACCTCTGTTGTGATAAACAATGGTAATGGGACATTTACTGTAAAGCCATTGCCTGTAGAAGCTCAATTGAG
>JAJRQT010000215.1 GCA_024280115.1 Bacteroidota bacterium
AGCCTGTTTCCGTTTAGTCTGACATTGCAAAGCTAAAGAAGATTTTAAAATATGATTATTTTTAGAAAAATAACAGCCTCCTTTTTGTCCACTTGAACCAATCGACTCTAAAATAGCCTACTTTTTGTCCATTATACCAAAAATCCATTAGATTAGCAATCTTACAGTATAAGTAAGGCAATAGCACTTACTCAAACGTTGTATTCCATTGAAGGTCGCAAAATGAAACTCTCAATTCTCACATTAATCTTTCTAATTCTCTTGATTTTCCGAGGAACAGCTCAAGAGATAACGATCACTACTGAGGGCTCGAACGAATTGAACTCTTTTGCAGAGAGTATTCGGAATATCGAAACGTTCTTCAACACTGAACCAAAACCAATTGCAATACGCTTGTTCGAATGTGGGAGAACAATAGGTAGTTTACCTGAAGGTCTGGATGTAGTTCTTTACGATTTTTACATTTCTGTCAAGCAAGCAACAGAAGAAAACGCTAACGGAGAATTTGGGTGGTTTTGGGTGACAGGTCATTTTATTGACCCCAGAAACTACAAATTTGAACCTCAGAGCCAAACTTTGACCTTCGAACACGGAACTAAGGTGGCATCTAAAACTACAACTCTAAGAATTTCATTTAACGAAATAACAGTGGAATAAACAGAATATAATAGCACCTATGAATGAATGGGGTTTTATCGGTTACGAAACTTTGGTGGCACTTGGAAAGTCCGCCTCAATTATTAAATTTAAAAAACGGTGTGGCTTGGTGGAGACCGAGAGATTAGTGGATTCTTATCTCTGGCTTATGCCATTAAAATAATGTTTGTTTGTGGATTATACCTATCAATTTGCGAAGTAGGGATTTTATAATTTTTTCTTTCGGCTGGCAAATCCGAAAGAGCTGGTCACCATTCGCGTGCCAGTAGCAAGATGAGAAGTTGTACTAACAAATTTTTGCCTGATTACCCCAAATACAACTGCTCAACGGTAACGTAAATCCCAATTAAGATCAGAATCCAACCTGCGATGATCGGGACTTTTTTTGCCTTTCCCGCCTGAAGAATGCTCACCAATCCACGATTTATCATAACGCTCACTGCTACTATTGGGAAAGCTGCGCCAACTGCATATAATATTGGGAAAAGGAGGATTTGATCACTTTTTATTGAAAGTGGTATGAGTATGCCGAAATAAATGGAGGCAGTAGCCGGGCAGAAAGTTAAAGCCAGTACTGCCCCGAAAGGAAATGCATATAGACCAGATTTATTTTCCCAGTCAATCATGTTTAATATAAATGCATTATAAAACCGGTTTAGATTAATCAGGTTGGATAGTACCATGCCACTTATAATTAACAATGGACCGAAAAAAATTGAAAGCACACTTTGTAGAAATACACTTAGCCTAGGTGCCGATAATACACTGAAATTTAATAAAATTGCCGCGCCTAGTAAGGAGAACATGTATCCAAGGATGAAATACATTATTATTGAAAACCTTTTATTTTTACTTCCCGGCCATCCGGATATCAATGAAATAGCAGCAATATTGGAGGTCATGGGGCATGGATGCATTGTGGACATAATTCCAAGGGCTACACATCCGGTTGCTGCAATTAATAGCTCAGTCATCGACGCCGATCAGGAATTGGTGAAGTTCTTTTTTTAGAAAATTTTTGTAGACAGGCTCATCCCTGTATAAATTTGTCGCCTCAGTCAGCACTTTAGATTTCACAACCTCCTCCTGATCAAATTTTACAAAAACCACTGTAACCCCATATATTCCATATTGGTTGACAATGCCAAAATTTGCCGGATCATCGATAATGATTGTTTCAAATCCAAGGCTTTTATTTTTCAATTCGTTGTTAT
Source organism: Bacteroidota bacterium (assembly GCA_024280115.1). Classification (GTDB taxonomy): domain Bacteria; phylum Bacteroidota; class Bacteroidia; order Cytophagales; family Cyclobacteriaceae; genus JAAUQL01. The sequence goes on from JAJRQT010000215.1 coordinate 1,872, forward strand.
ATGATTTAGCAAGAACTTCCCTGGTAAGATTCTCCATTCTCGTACATTGAAAACATCTTTTCCGGTTGTGAAACAGAACTACCAGGGCTTGATTTTTCCCTGCCGGTTCAAGCAGTTCATACATGCTAGTCTCAGTTACGGCGTTCTGCATATTATACAACCTGATGGCTGCAAGTATCAGGCTAACTGCAATAAAAATCAGCAGCACCCATTTAATCGCCTTTTTCCATCCTGAAGGAGATGAATTTTTTAGATGAGAAAGAACTTTCTTTCTGAATTTATTATTGATCTCGCTGGATAACGTGTCATTATTAATTGAAATTTCATCCTTGAATGCATACATGGTAACCGGACAGGAATCCCCCTGAACAGGTTCGGCAAGCGCATCTAATATCCCATATTTTACCAGCTTATTCGCATCGGTAACTTCTTCCGACGGGCAACATCCGAATTGGTCACTGGCATCATTGCCTATTAAAATGAAATGTTTTTTCCGGTTATTGATTATGCTGAGCAAGCGGGTTCTGAATTTATCACTTACGTCTGCCAATTTTGAAAAATCAGTTTCTATTTCCGGATGATCAATAGCTTCCGGTTTAAAATCGTCTAATAAACAAGATGAACCAAATTGAGCATATTCTTCCTGAAAAAAAGCTGCCCTGACTTCCGGCTTGCCCTCTAAGTAGATAAATCTATCTTCGCGAATAAGGTCGCCGGCCATGCTTTGGGGAATACTATTCCATTTTCCTCGCCGCACCATGGTTCCGTCATTCAGAATCAAAAATCTGAATGGTCCCGGATAAAACAGAGATTTCCTGCCTTCTGAATTACTTTTTTGATCTTTTAATTGATTGTATAAAAAAGATTGGTTTGATTCAAAATCTCCTGATTCTTCTTCAATAGTGGAATTACCTGGTTTAGTTTGCTGCGAAATTTCTTTGCAATCAATTAAATCTTCATAAGGGGGTAAGGCATAAATTCTGGAAGTTTTGTCGCAGACAACCTGATACTTATCTGCAAAAAGGAGATGATTATCATCATCCAAGGCTGCGAAAGCCGCCCCTGAATACTTCGCCTTCCCCCCGGTGAAATGGCAGGGGCCATGTTTCCCCTTGAAAGCCCTGATGGTAAAATCAGGATATGCTTCGGAAGCAAACCCTACAACTTCAATACCCACAAATCCCTCTTTTTCGAGATCATAAATAGAAAGCTCACAATTAGACGTCTTTACCGTGATTTTCCCAAACTTCGGAAGTCCCCGATATGCGTCATCCAATTCGATAAATGTGGGATTATTTAAATATAACGGTTCCATGGTAAATACTATTTTATTAAATCAATTAGAGCCTTAAGCAAATCTTTGACTGCATCTTCTGTAGTCCCAATACCCATACTTATCCGGATAGATCCAATGGCCTCTGGCTCACTTCTTCCCATTGCCGTAATAATTCTCGATGGCGCCAATTGGTTTGCATGACATGCCGATCCGGTTGAGATTGCAAATCCTGAGTGGGATAAAACTGCAACCAGTTCCCTGCCTGTCACTCCCGGGATACTGACAGAGAGGATTCTTGGAGAGCCATTCTCCGGCCCATTGATCAACACATTGGGCAGCCGTTTCAACTGTTTTAGCATTAATTTTTTCAGTGCTTTCAAACGTTCCATTTCGTCTTCAACACATTCCAGGCTCTTTTTTAATGCCACAACCATTGCCGAAAGCCCCGCTATATTTTCTGTTCCTGCCCGTAAATCCCATTCCTGCTTCCCTCCTCTTATTAAAGGTTCAAACAGATCATCGCGAATTAATAGACCCCCGGTAGATTTTACTCCACCGAATTTATGGGCTGAAAATGAATAATAGTCAAAAGGAATGGTGTCCAGATTGATTGCCATGTGACCAAGAGATTGAGTGCCATCGATCAGAATTTTTATTTTTCTCCGTGCGCATATATCCGCCATCTCCAACACCTGGTGAACTGTTCCTGTCTCATTACTTACATGGTTGATACAAACCAGTGAAATGTCGTTGGTCAAAGCCCTGTCAAAATCATCCATTTGTATCTCTCCATTCTGGTTAATTTTCAGTACCTCCACCGATTTTTTATATTTATCAGTCGCATACCATATTGAATCATGCACATCTTCAGCGATTAACAACTTCCCTTCCGGGAATTTTCTCATATGACCTTCAATAATAGTATTATTAGCTTCTGAGCCTGACGCACATAATAATAATCTACCATCGTAAAAATGGAGCAAATCACAGAATTCCTTTTTCAAAATCAACAACTCCTGTTTTGTCTCTTTTCCATGACGATGTTGCGAAGATGGATTTGCAAAAAAAATTGTCGATGATTTTACATATTCATCCAAAGCCTCCTGCCATGGTGGTGACGAAGCAGCATAATCAAAATATCTTGAATCAGGGTATTTTTGCATTTTCGTAAAATATTTATTTTTCAGGACAAATCAACTAGTCCGCATAAAATATGATTTTTAAATCAAAATAATTTCATTTACTTAGCCTTCTTTTTTAAAGGTGAGATGAATAATAATTCTTGTTTAATATATTGTCGTTGCGGAGCCGGTTTATTTTCGGATAAAGAGTTGGGGAAACTGGAAAAAGCATTAAAGAAAATCAGCATTGATGTTTACGAGTTGCATGATTTATGTGCTATTTCTATCAATGAGAGTGCATTTCTGAATTCAGTTGGAAAGAATTACGATAATAAAATAATTATAGCATGTTTCCCACGAGCAATAAAAAACATGCTGGATCAGAATAAAATAGACTTCGGAAAGTATGATGTACTGAATTTCAGGGATACACCTGTAGCACAAATTCAAGACAAACTTAAAAATCAATTTCAGCTATCTTCCGGAAAGGCTAACTATCAGGTGAAGAAGAGTGAATTAAAAGCTCCTGCCTGGTATCCTGTCATCGACAACTCACTTTGTACTTTATGTGGGCAATGTTCACGGTTCTGCCTGTTTGGCGTTTACGAATTCAATAAAAAGAGCTTAAAAGTCGTTGATCCTTTAGCGTGTAAAAATAACTGTCCTGCATGTGGAAGAACGTGCCCTGCCAATGCGATTATTTTCTCACGTTTACCAGAAAATTCAGTTTTATCGGGAGCCGAACCAAATGAAAACCCCATCATTGCCAAACCTGCTGAAAAAGGTGGCTTTTTTGAGATTCTCAATAAGAGAAATAAAAATCGCAAAAATATACTGAGAGATGGGTTTATGTTCCGCGCCAAAGAGGAGAGAAAGAAAGCATTGGAAGAATTGAAAAATGAGCAAAAGGAGAAAAGTTGATTATGCTAAAAAGATTACTGCTAAAAACAGATAAAAAGTGTTTGTATAAGTTTATCTATAACCTTGGATTTAAAGGGGCAATAAGCATCAACCGTTTTCAGAAAAGATTGAAAAATGGGGAATTATTCCCTGCCTTCCATTTTATTTCTGTGACCGATGATTGCAATTTACGCTGTCAGGGTTGCTGGGTTACCGGTAAAATGGAAAATAGCAGAATGGAGTTTGAGACGCTGGATAGGATCATCTCTGAAACAAAAGAACAAGGATCTTATTTCTTTGGCATATTAGGAGGGGAGCCACTATTGTACAAACCACTTTTTGAAATTTTTGAAAAGCATAGCGACTGCTACTTTCAGTTGTTTACCAACGGTACGCTCTTAACTCCTGCTATTGCAGAGAAACTGCGAAAAATAGCAAATGTAACTCCACTCATCAGTTTCGAAGGCGACCAAAATGTGGCAGATATCAGGCGCGGAGGAACCGGTGTTTATGAAAAAACCCAAGCTGCCATCGTCAATTCTACCAATGCCGGATTGGTTACGGGTGTCGCCATGAGCGTATGCAAGTCGAACATGGAACTCGCTTTTTCAGAAGATTTTATTCATTCACTTATAAAAAACGGAGTTACCTATTTATGGTATTATATATATCGTCCCGTAGGCGAAAATGCCACAGTTGAGCTCAGCCTTGCACAAGAAGAAATTGAAGCATTGCGGAATTTTTTAGTTGATGCCCGCACGAAATACGACATTGTAATTGTTGATGCGTATTGGGATGAAAATGGTAAGGGTTTATGTCCGGCAGCTTCAGGCTTGAGCCATCATATAAATGCCTCCGGCGATATTGAGCCTTGTCCTGTAATTCAGTTTGCTACCGATAATGTGAACAATGGAAAATTGATTGATATTTATAAAAATTCAACATTCCTGAAAGAGTTTAAAACAGAAATACCAAATAAAACCAAAGGATGTATCATAATGGACGATCCCAAATGGTTGGTCGATTATACCAAAAAGCATGCTGCCAAAGATACTTCAGGCCGCGGAAATGAAGCAGAGCGATTGCTGGATATGCAGATAGTTGCCAGCCATGGGTCGATAAAAGCAATTCCTGAAAAAAACAGGTTTTATAGGTTTGCCAAGAAACGGGCATTTTTCGGATTGGGGGCTTATGGATAATACCAATGGATCATCAAAAAGGTTGTTGAAAGTCCCTGAGGAATTGCATCTTCGCAATACACTTCGGAAAGAAGCGCGTAAACTTATCGAAAAGAAGAAATTACGCCCTCCTGTTAAATTTGAGGTGCTGGAGCAAAATGCGATTTCCCTCATCAAAAATCTGGGTGTCTCAGAAAAATACATAGATTTTACCATAATATTGATTGGAAACGAAACCTGGCGAGAGACAGTAGAAGCGACACCAATCAACCGTCGTTTGTTATTGCTCCCGCAATGTTTAAAAAACAACTCCCTCTGCCAGGGAACTTTTGACAGCATGGGATTGAATTGTGCAGGTTGTAAAGGATGTATTATCGACGATGTTTTAATCAGGGCTGAACAAATGGGTTATGCAACCCTGGTGGCAGAAGGCACAACTGTAGCCGTTGGCCTGGTAGAAGAAGGCGCCATTGATGCCGTAATTGGAGTAAGCTGCATGCCCGTTTTACAACGGTCTTTTGAGCCTGTTTCCGATGCTGCTGTTCCCGTAATTGGGATACCCCTTTTGTTTGATGGTTGCGATAATACAAGAATTGATTCGAAATGGCTTCTTGAAGAAATTAACTCATTCGAAACTAATTCGGAATTTGAACCTTTGTCGATTTCATTATTAAAAACCAGGGTACGCAACTTCTTTTCAGAAGAATCAGTCCGCCACTTTTTCCCCGAATCTGGTGATGCCGAACAAATGGCAAAAGAGAATCTGCTTATAGGAGGACAACGAATGCGCCCATTGATAGCTGTGATGAGTTATCTTGCCTATTCAAAAAATGACAATGATACTGTCTTAGCATCGTTGTCGATGATTATCGAATGTTTCCACAAAGCATCATTGATTCACGATGACATTGAAGATGATGCTGACTTTCGATACAATACCGAAACGGCACATAAAAAATACGGCATTCCGGTAGCTATCAATATTGGAGATTACTTCATTGGAAAAGGCTACCAGATATTATCTGAGCTGCCTGTTGAAGACAAACTAATTTTAAGCTGCCTGAAAAGAGTTGCCTTATCGCATGTAAAACTCACCCAAGGGCAGGGTGCAGATATATTATTAAATGGTCGAAAAAAAGAATTAAATACAAAAAAAGCGCTGCACATTTTTAAGCTAAAAACCGGGGAGGCAATTAAAGTGGCTCTTTTATTGGGCGCTATTTTGGGTGGGGCTGAAGAAAATGAGATCGGGATTTTAGAACAATTCTCCGATCATTTTGGAATTGCTTACCAAATTCGTGACGATCTGAATGAATTTAATGAACACAACAAAGAGGAGAAAATAGACGATTTCCCATTTTAGTTTCCCTCTTAAATGATCGTATTTCTGAAAAAGAGAACGGTCAGGCAGAAACTTATCTTTATAATATTGAGGAGTTCAGGGCCTGGATATTAAAAGAAAACTTAAATTCAAAAGCAGAAAACCTCCTGAATGATTATACTGATAAATGCTATTCTGAACTGGACAAACTGAATAATTCAAAGCTCCGTTTGAGTTTATACGGTGTTTTGGGCAAAATATTTAAACCAATAAATGCGATTAAATAAGAGCGATAAAGTCCCGATTTATCTCCAGTTAGTTAAATACGTTGAATCAGGGTTCAACATTTTAGACATAGCTATCAAGCAACGAATTATAACTTTTATCCAAAACCATCAGCATGATAATGGTGGTTATGTCGATCGTGCCGGCGTTGCCGATTTATACTATTCTCTGTTTGGTTTTTGGCTAAGCCTCGCAACCAGAGATAAAAGTCAACGCGAAAAGTTTAGAGCCTATATTAATAGTCAGAGTGCAAATCAATTGCCCGGGGCCGTAGAACAATTGGCGCTTATACTGATAAAAACTGAACTATTTGATGCAAAAAATAATTCGATAATATCCTTATTAAAAACGGTGTTTATGAAAGGAAAAAAAATTGGATTATCGTACCAGTTTTTTTTACTGACATTGGCTGTTGATGCACAAAATAGAAATAAGAGCTTGTATTATTTTTTTGCCCGTATTTGGTTATTTTTTTACAAACCAAAAGGAAATTTACCTTGTTCTATGATGGCAGCTTTAACTTTTGCAAAAAAGACGGTTGGCCTGACATTTGAAAAAGAGCAGCAAAAACTACTTTCATATTATAAAGAAGGAGCCGGGTTCAGGGCATTCGATTCTGTATCGACAGGAGATACCCTATCTACCGCGGTAGCGCTATTTGCTTTGCGCGAAACAGGATTTGATTTGAGAATAATTGCACCTGACTGCCTGGATTTTATTGAACAAAATTACAATGATGGGGCTTTTTTATCCGGCGATGGGGATGCAACCCTTGATTTAGAATATACATTTTACGGTTTACTTGCCTTGGGAACTTTAATTGGGAATGGAGAATAAGCTAAATATTCGTTTTAATGAACTCTCTGAGTTGCTGGTAAAGCAATTAAATACAGCGGGTTACTGGACTGGCGAATTGTCATCGAGCGCCCTTGGTGTGGCAGTTTCTGTGGCAGCCCTTCATTTCGATAACCCGATTGAAAATAAAAAAGAAATTACCAAAGGACTCAACTGGTTAATTATCAATATTAATACCGATGGAAGTTTTGGTGACACTCCTGAAAGCCCGGGAAACAGTTCGACTTCCCTGTTGGTTTTTGCTGCTTTAAATCTATACTCTATTGAAAATGAAAGAATAAAATCTCTTCAAAATAGCGTAGGTGAATATCTTTCTAAACAGTCAATTGACGTAAATTCAGACAGGGTTTCAAAATCTATTCTATCCCATTATAAAAAAGACTATACATTTTCGGTTCCCATTTTAACCATGTCGGCGCTTTGTGGAATCCCCTTAACAAATGGGTTTGAATATATACCGCAACTCCCTTTTGAATTATCCCTGTTACCTAAAAAATTCTATCGCTTACTTAATTTGAGTGTCGTGAGTTATGCTATTCCTGCTCTTATTGCCGTTGGAATCGTAATCTTCAGACAAAAAAAGACGGGTTCGTTGGCGAAGTGGCTACGTGGGTGGTCAGAAAAAAAAGCGATTCGGGTTTTGGAAAAATCATTACCCGCAAGCGGTGGTTTTTTGGAGGCCATTCCACTGACTGCATTTGTTTCATTAAGTCTGACAAATGCCGGTTATAAAAATACTGATGTAGTAAAAAAGGGCATCACATTTCTGAAACGAACGCAACGAAGCAACGGAGGCTGGCCCATCGATGTTGACCTTTCTACGTGGGTTACAACATTAAGCATTAAGGCCCTTCGGAACAAGAAAGATGAGGTACTCTCTCCTACTCAGCAAAAGAAGTTGGCCATTCATTTGAAATCTATTCAAAACAAAAAAATCCATCCATTTAACGGTACAGTGCCCGGAGGATGGGGATGGACAAATTTCACAGGATCGGTGCCTGATTGTGACGACACCCCAGGTGCCATGTTAGCCCTATTGCAATTGCAATCTTCAGAGAGCAACAAAAATGAACTGATCGCCGGGGCAAAATGGTTGCTGCAACTTCAAAATTCAGATGGTGGGTTCCCTACCTTTTCAAAAGGCTGGGGTAAGTTGCCCTTTGACCAAAGTTGCGCCGACCTGACAGGACACTGTATTTTGGCAATTTCTGCTACCATCAAAAACTATGGCGATAAAATGTCGGCAACAGAGGGCAGGCAATTTATAAAAGCAATTAAAAAGGCAAGTACTTACCTGCAAAGAAAACAACATGCCGATGGCTCGTGGATTCCTTTGTGGTTTGGCAACCAGTTTACAAAAAACCATGCTAACCCGGTTTACGGAACCGCCCGGATTGTCACCTATCTGCAAGATGCTTTGCTGAGTAACAACAGCGGATATTTGCCCCAAAGCCGCTTACAGGAAATGATTGAAAAAGGAATTCAATTTCTTGTAAAGGTGCAAAACCCAGATGGCAGCTGGGGAGGAGACCATTCAATTCGCGGAACAATTGAAGAGACCTCTCTGGCGGTTTCAGCACTTATTGGCACAAAACATAAACAAGCCTACAAGAAAGGACTCTCCTGGTTAGACCGGTATTTTGAAAAGAATGGTTTGAAACCTGCTCCAATTGGATTGTACTTTGCATCGCTCTGGTACGACGAAAAAATGTACCCATTAACTTCCTATCTCGATGCTGTGGCTCGCGCATTAGAAATAACGCACAATAATTTGCCCGGCCATTGACCAGTATTTATTTACAGGTGCCCTACTTTTATAAAACTGCCTCTTTGCCATGCTCAAATAGTATCGAAAATGTCTGACTTGACAGTTCGTGAGCATGACTCGTCTGGTTGGCGGGTATAAATTTAAATTTTCCGGACACAAGTATATTTTTATTCTAATTGTTTATCTTGGTGCCACAAAACCATGCAGGCATCTAATCTTTAAAACATTTTTTCTCTCATAACTTTAACTCAATGAAAAATAGAAAAAGCAATGCATTATCCCGCCGAAAATTTATCGGGGCGTCGTTAACATTAGCAGCCGGAATTACAGCCAGTACACAATCTGCTTTTGGAGCTCCGGGGATACTCAGAAACTTCGGCAAATCAAATTCCTTAATTAAAGGTGTTCAGATTGGCGCCATCACATACTCATTCAGAAGTATGGAGGATCAAAGCGCTGAAGCCACATTAAAGTATATAATTGACAGTGGTTTAAGTGCTGTGGAATTAATGGGCGGCCCGGCGGAAGGTTTTGCCGGAAAACCCGCAAATCCAATTGACCACCAGGTCATGTCAAAGTTGAGAAAGAAGGCCAGAAATGGCACTGAATTATCAGCCGATGAAAAGAAGGAAATGGAAGACATGAAGGCTCAAATGGAGTCCTACAACAAAGAAGTAGTAAAATGGAGATCCTCTGCATCAATGGATAAGTTTGCTCAACTTAAAAAAATGTATGCAGATGCAGGTGTTACGATATATGGATTCAAGCCGAGCACTTTTGGACCAAGCAATACAGATGCTGAAATTGACTACGGAATCAGGGCGGCTAAAGCACTGGGCGCAAGTCATGTAACCCGGGAATTCACCAGCGATATGGCACATACCAAAAGGTTGAGTAATATTGCCTCAAAACACAAAATATATGTTGCATATCATGGACATGAGCAACAAACTCCAACATTATGGGATGCTGCATTGAAACAATCGAAATACAATGCTATGAATCTTGATGTTGGTCATTATGTCGCTGCGGGCAATCCAAGTCCCATCGATTTGATTAATGAAAAGCACAAAAGAATTTCAAGTATCCATATTAAAGACAGGCAAACTCCTGCAAATGGAAAAGCCAACCTGCCATGGGGAGAAGGCGATACACCGATTGTGGAAATCCTCCAACTTATGAGAGACAAAAAGTATAAGTTCCCTGCATCCGTAGAACTTGAATATAAAATTCCCAATGGCTCTGATGCGGTTAAGGAAGTTGCAAAATGTGTGGGATATTGCAGGAAAGCATTGGAAGGATAATGGAGACATCCTGTATCGCTAAGAAAGAGCATTTCTATTCTAAATTGAATTTAAGTGTGTTTTCTTAGCGATACTAATTTAAAATCCATTTTATAATTTCCCATTTAAAGAGCAAAAACCATGAAAAACATTTCCTTATTTCTATTCATTTTATCCGCAAACCTGATATTGGCTCAATCTGATCCTAATACTCTTCTACTCAAAGATTTTCGCCCGGAATCTATATATAAGACTCCGGTAAATATTGTAGAAAAAGCGAAATTCAGTGCCATCGATATGCACAGCCATCCTTATCCGAAAACAGCCGCTGAGCTCGATGCCTGGGTAAAGGTTATGGATAAGGCAGGTATTGAAAAATCGATTATACTTACCTATGTCTATAGCGACAAATTTGATTCACTTGTCCAGGTTTATTCCAGGTATAAAAATCGTTTTGAGCTATGGTGTGGGTTTGATTATTCGACGTACAAGGATAAGGACTTTCCCAAAAAAGCGGTGAAGGAGTTGGAGCGATGTTATAAAAGTGGAGCTCGCGGAGTCGGTGAATTGGGCGATAAGGGTAAGGGATTGTTTTATTCGAAACCCTCAGCATTTGGTATGCATCCCGATGATGACCGGATGGTTGCACTTTTCGCAAAATGTGCTGAGTTGAAAATGCCGGTGAACATCCATGTGGCAGACCCGAAGTGGATGTATGAAAAAATGGATGCGACCAACGATGGATTGATGAATGCGTTTACCTGGCGACTCGATAATCAGGAAGGTATCGTGGACCACAGTGGCATGATGGATATTCTGGACAATACAGTAAAGAAAAATCCGAATACCACCTTTGTCGCCTGCCACCTGGCAAATTGTAGCTATAACCTGAATATAATTGGCGGGTTGCTCGACAAACATTCAAATCTATTCATTGACATTTCAGCACGATATGGAGAACTCGCTCCTATCCCTCGTTTTGCAAAAGCATTTTTTGAAAAATACCAGGACCGTATTGTCTATGGTACCGATATGGGAACTAATTCTTCTATGTACCAGGTCACTTTCCAGATCCTGGAAACTGCGGATGAGCATTTTTATAATCGCGAACATTTTAGCTATCACTGGCCATTAAATGGATTTAACCTCCCGGATGAAGTTTTAAAAAAAGTATATCACGACAATGCAATTAAGATTCTAACAAAATGATGAAACCCTGGTATCTATTTGTTTTGGATAATTATTGAATAAAAAATTGGCTACAATCAGGAATGTATATCACTATTTTCATTTGTTGTTTTTAGACAGATAGAAAATAAAAGGTATGGATAGAAATGCCATTGTAGCGCAAATCTTATAAGTAACATCAAGTCCATACAGATCGCCCAAAACTCCAATCATGAGAACCATGATTGAACCCACTCCAAAGTTAATAGTCATATAAATACTATTGACAAATGCAGGTCTGTCAGATTTGGTCTCCTGCACAATGGCCAGCATTACCGGACCGGATGCAAATAACATCAGCCCAAGCACAATAAGGACGAAAAACATCATCACCTTTCCGGTAAAAATAAAAACCCACATGACCAATGGACTTAAAAATGCGGTGATTAAAAGCGTATTCCTGTGACCTATTTTATCGGAAATAAATCCAGCCCCAAAAGTGCCTACTGCTCCTGCCAATTGAATGACTGACAAAGATATGCTCGCCAGCCAAAGTGAATCGCCTTTACCAGTCAGATATGTTGGCAAATAAAGTGTTAGCGCTGTTTTCATTCCTGACTGAAAGAAAGCAAACCCTATGACGCCGATAAAAAACGGCATCAAATCTTTAAGTGTATCACCGGCACCCTTCTTCTTCGAATTGGTATTATGATGGTGAATGGGTTTTATATCTTTCAAGTGAAAAAATAAAACGATAGATGCAATAATCCCCAGGGGCATGACTCTAAAAGATCCTTCGAGTCCCCATAATGATATTCCCGCCGTAATCACTAATGGGCCTATTGTTCTTGCAAATTCACCACCAAACATGAAAAAACTCATACCCGTTCCCACCTTTTCACCGGCGAAATTTTTTATCATCACGGGTGAGGGAACATGAAAAAGTGTTGAGCTGATACCAGTCACGAATAAAAGGATAAAAAGTATCCCATAAGATGGTGCGAGACCGAGTAAACTCATTGATATTGCGGTAATACCAGGAGTTAAAATCACAAAGTATTTAACGCACATTCTATCGGCGATCAAACCAACTAAGGGAGTAAATAGTGTAGGTATTTTTCTAATTATATCCAGCAGCCCGGCAAGTGATAATGAAATCCCAAACTTTTGAATCAACAAAGGCAACATGGGTGCCAGAAAAGCACTATAGGTATCATGAAAAAAGTGTGCAGTTGATATTGAAACTATTTTCTTATTATCAAATTTTTCGCTCATTATTAAGGGACAAAATAGTAGTGGCTTCCGAATCTGTCAAAGGCTGCTTTTTCCAACGCTTCCCGGTGATCGGGATGCGCTATGGAAATAATTTTCCTTGCCCGTTCCTGTAATGTTTTACCGTAAAGGTTAACTTTTCCCTGTTCAGTTACCAGCCAATGCATATTTGCTCTTGTAGTCACAACTCCGGCGCCTTCCATAAGGGTTGGAGAAATCTTTGAAATCCCCTTTCCCGTAACCGATGGCATTGCGATTATTGGCTTTCCTCCCTCTGAGTGACCTGCCCCTCTAATGAAATCAATTTGTCCGCCAACTCCGGAATAAAATGTAGTCCCAATGGAATCTGCACAAACCTGCCCTGTTAAGTCAATGGACAGGGCCGAATTAATTGCAGTTACTTTTTTATTCTTTCTGATTACATGAATTCCATTTGTATGCGCTACATCCATCATGGCCACCATTGGATTGTCATCAACAAAATCGTAAAGTTCTTGTGAGCCCATTAAAAATGAAGCTACAATTTTACCTTTATCAATTTGCTTTTCCTTGCAGTTGACCACGCCGCTTTCTACCAGTGGCAAAAGCCCATCAGAGAACATCTCGGAATGAACACCAAGGTTTTTATGATTGCCTAGTTCAGCCAATACAGCATTTGGAATTCCTCCTATCCCCATTTGCAGACATGCCCCATCTTCTACCAGGCTTGCAACATTTTTACCTATTGCGATCTCCAGGTCTGACAACGGTGCATTATTATGTGCTACCAATGGCTCATCACACTCTACGAAATAATCAATATTCCGGCTGCTGATCATGGCGTCACCCCATGCTCTGGGAACAAATTTATTTACCTGGGCAATGACTACATCTGCTTCCTCCACAGCAGCTAATGTTGCATCAACCGAAGTACCTAATGATACAAATCCATGTTTATCCGGAGGAGAAACCATGACCATGGCAACATTAACATTTAAGTGTCCCTGCCTGATAAGTTTTTGGGTTTCGCTCAGAAATACCGGAATGTAATCTGCATAACCAGCCTGGGTTTGCTTTCTTACATTTGCTCCAACAAAAAACGATTCTACCTGAAAAGTACCTTCAAATTGTTTGTCCGCATATGGGGCCGGCCCTTCGGTATGGATATGCTGTATCCTTACATTTTTAAATTCTTTATTTTTTCCCCGTTCCATCATTGCATTGATTAAATGATGGGGGGTAACTGCCACACTACTTAAATGAACTCTATCGTTGGTTTTTATTACTTTTACCGCTTCTTCAGCGGTTGTGAAATTTATCATGTTCGAAAAAGAATTGCTTTTGAATTAAATTATATAATAACACTGCAAAATTACCAGAAGGGCTATTTTATTAAAATGAGAATTATCATGTTTCTATAATTATTGGATTAAATATGAAAATCCAGAGGAAAAAAATTCGAGATTCATATATAACCTCGCGGAGAGTAAAGTATCCGGGGGCTTAAAAGCGTTTATGTATTTACTCTTATTTTTTCGGGAGACAAACAGATGTTAAAAGGAGTAGGATATTTTAAAACCAATTTTTGAATTTCTCTCTAAATTTTTAACAGTATGAAGAAATTCAAATCCTCAATTGATTCATTATATTTACTGCAAATTTGCAATACAAATAATTGTTAAAAGTCTGAATGTCAAGTTTTATAAAATTCACATTTCTTTTTATTAGTTTTCAATAAAATCAATATGGCATGCATAATAAAGGTCTGATTTTAAAAGAAAAAATCGCAATATTTCTTTTCTTATTTATCATCATTTCATTTACTGGTTACGGGCAGTCAACGTCATCTGGTAGTTTATCTGCCGACACGGCAAAAGTTTCAAACAAGCCCGCTCCAATACATATTGTGGATATTAATTTTGAGTTGGAGCGCACCCGTAAAAAACTGGCCAAGAAATCAAATGATCTGAAACCTCAACCCCAATTTGTAAAGTTAGATTCTCAACTGGTAATACAAAAGACCTTTTTAGATAATGAGGTGAAGGAATTTAAACAGTTTAATCCACATAATTTATCTAAATTTTTCCTGGAAAATACCTACCGCGCCTGGAGTGGGTATGAAGCCAAATTAGAAAAATGGGAAACTCTTGTTAACAATTATATTTCAAGTACGCAGGAGCATATTGACGAATTGGAGTTCAGTAAAAGAGTTTGGGAACTCACGCGTGAAGAGGCAAAAGCTGCCAACAATCCTGAGCAACTAATAGCACGTATTTCTGAAATCATCAATAAAATTGATGGTTTGGTACGAAAGTTTATGAAATACCGGAGGGAAATGATTATCAGAGAGGATAATATCAGCGAACTCATTTCTGTTGCCGGTGATATTCAGGAAGAGGTTTCTCAATTGCAGCAACATTTACGTGACAATCTTTTTGTCGCAGACAAACCAAGTCTTTGGAATATCGAATTCGACAAATCAGAGGTTTTTCCTGTTGTGCCAAGATTGTATAAAGCGTGGCACGAAAACGCCAAAACGATTAAAATTTTCTCAAAAGAGATCAACTACTTTTATTTGGCGTTCCTGTTAGTTGCTGTCGCGCTGATGTTTACATTCATATTTAAGAAATTCAGAAATCTTGAGCTGGCAGACTCCGATCCCAATTATATAGTCGTAAAAAGGATCAGTTTTCAACATCCTTTCTCTTCATTAACCTTTCTACTTTTTACGTTTTTCCTCATCTCTCTGCCTAATATGCCTTTGATCATGATAGGGATATTGGGCATCATATTACTGTTTTTATCTATGATTTTCTTACGAAAAATCATTGGGATACAAGGACAGATGATTGTGAAAATAGTACTGATACTATATTTATTTAACTTTTTTGAGATATTGTCCTGGTATTTCGGAAGTTATTCCAGACTGTACATCACTGCCGAATCATTACTTGCTATGTTTTTAATATACAAGTATGCATTACCGGTTATTATTAAGAAAAAAAGGCATGCTCATCCGTTTGTTAAAAGATTCAGTGAATTGTCTGTGGCACTTTTCCTTTTGTTTTTTATTGCCTTTTTTTCCAACATGTTTGGATTTATGAACCTGGCAGTATTAACCATCAAGATCGGTATTAAAACAGCCGCCATCGCAGTTATAATATTTTCCGCACATGCAGTTTTGCGAAGTAATATTCATGCCTTGGTTGAGATTGGCAGAAATAGCAATTTCAGGTTGGTGACACACGGGTGGGATGATCTCGAAAAAAGAGCCATTCAACTTTTAAACCTGCTGGCAGTCGTTTATCTGATAAAATTCATCCTCCAAACCATGGAGATTTACCGTCCCTTTATGGACTGGTTGTCTGATTTTCTGATGCATCAGTGGGAAATCGGAACACTTCGCATATCTATTGGAAGTATATTGAGCATGATCCTGATATTGGCATTCACATTCGGACTTGGCCGTTTTGTCAAGATAATTATTGAGGATAAGGTTCTGGCAAAAACAAAATTACCTAAGGGAGTCCCTGCAGCAATTTCTGCAACCATTCGTTATTTTATTATTACCCTCGGTGTATTAATGGCCCTTTCAGTTGCGGGTATCGATCTCGGGAAATTCGGCTTGTTGGCCGGGGCACTTGGTGTTGGCATCGGGTTTGGATTACAAAACATTGTCAATAATTTTATTTCAGGATTAATACTTGTCTATGGACGACCTGTCAATGTTGGTGATACTATTGAAGTAGAAAACCTGATGGGAACTGTTAAAAGTGTTGGCATACGGTCGAGTAGTGTGCGCACTTACGACGGGGCTGAGGTAATCGTTCCCAATGGAAACCTTATTTCAAATCAATTGATCAACTGGACACTCTCCGACAACAAACGCCGTATTGAATTAAAAATTGGAGCGGCTTACGGTTCTGACCCCAATGTAATTCTTGATTTGCTTAAAAAAGTAGCTATGGATCATGAGGATGTGCTAAAAGATCCGGAACCAAGGGCTTTATTTGAAGAATTTGGCGACAGTTCTCTGAATTTCCGGCTGCTTTTCTGGGTACCATTTGAAAAAGGTATCGGGGTGAAAAGTGACATCGCCATCGGCGTGTATAATATTTTTGCCGAAAACAATATTCAGATACCTTTCCCACAAGTTGACCTTCATGTAAAGAAAGATGATGAGAAACCAGTGGAAAAAACCAAACCGGTGGAAAAGAGAAAATCAGAAACCGGGCCAGTGGAGGAGCCTGAACTTGGTAATGATTCAGTTGCCGGACAGGAAAAGTAAGTTGGTCGCTGCTCATTCAGATTTGCAATCTGATTGTAAAAGTTAAAGTAATTGTAAATTCTTACTGTTAACGATAGATATTGAAGTAATAAATAAAGCCCCTCTGGCATTTACACCATATTATTCGTACCTGTTGCCGCTGTGAATAATACTCAAATCTTTGTTGAATGCCCTGAAAGTGTATTTTTCTTTAAAGAAATAAGCTTGCCTCTTCACGTACTGAAATATTAAGTTTAAATCAATTTCCTTAAGGCAAAACTGATAAATTTGTGCAACATTTTTAAAACTAAAAATCACTGTAATGCAAGATGTCATAGTAATTGGGGGTGGAATTGTCGGACTCGCA
Organism: Bacteroidota bacterium; assembly: GCA_024280115.1. Taxonomy (GTDB): domain Bacteria; phylum Bacteroidota; class Bacteroidia; order Cytophagales; family Cyclobacteriaceae; genus JAAUQL01. Next base: position 18,911 of record JAJRQT010000215.1, read on the forward strand.
ACCGCATTGAAAATCACACAAAAAAAACCAGATATTAAACTGCTTTTATTAGAGAAAGAAACCGAGTTGAGCGCTCATCAAACAGGAAATAACAGCGGAGTCATCCACTCCGGGATTTATTATAAACCCGGAAGTCTGAAAGCCCTTAACTGCCGGAATGGCTACAGGCAACTGATCGATTTTTGCGAAAAGGAAAACATTAAATATGAGCTTTGTGGAAAAGTAATTGTCGCGATTAATGAAACCCAGCTCCCTGCATTAGAAACACTTATTGAGAGAGGCAATCAAAATGGTCTGAAGGGTATTAAAAGTATTTCAAAGGAAGAACTTCATGAAATCGAACCACATGTGCTGGGCATTAAGGGAATACGGGTGCCGGAAACAGGTATCATTGATTATAAGGAAGTTACGATGAAATATGCCGAAAAGATTCAAAAATCCGGCGCGCTCATTCAGACCAATGAAAAAGTCATTAAAATAACTACTCAGAAAGATTCTATTGTTGTTGAGACATCCAGAGGGACCCACGAATGCAAGCTTTTGGTGAACTGCGCAGGCCTGTATTCTGACAAGGTGGCAAAAATGACCGGACAGAAAATTAATGTAAAAATCATCCCATTCAGAGGTGAGTATTTTAAAATAAGAAAAGAAAAACACCACCTTGTCAATAATCTGATATACCCTGTACCCGATCCGGCATTTCCTTTCCTCGGGGTTCATTTTACAAGAATGATCAATGGAGGTATCGAGGCCGGACCAAATGCAGTATTAGCTTTTGCGAGAGAAGGATATAAAAAATTGCAAATTAATTTACCGGAATTATCTGAAACCTTGTTGTGGCCTGGTTTCCAAAAAGTTGCTGCAAAATACTGGGCTACCGGCTTTGGTGAGATGTACAGATCTTTTTCTAAAACCGCCTTTACAAAAGCGCTCCAAAAGCTGATTCCTGATGTTCAGAAAAATGACCTTGAAACAGGCGGTGCAGGTGTACGGGCACAAGCTTGTGACAGAGAGGGCGGCCTCATCGATGACTTCCTGATTTATGAAAATGAGCATGCAATAAATGTTTGCAATGCGCCGTCTCCAGCTGCCACATCATCACTCGCTATTGGTGATACAATTTCAGATTTGATAATAAAACGATTTTAATTGAATTAACCTGTTTTCACAAAGAGCGTACAATAATTAAAGCCATTACCAACTAATATGACAGACCAGTTATTCAATAAAGAGGAGTTAGAGCGATATAGCAGACATTTAATCTTACCAGAATTTAATATTGAAGGTCAAAGAAAGCTTAAAAAATCCAGTGTTATAATAATTGGCGCCGGAGGTTTGGGTTGCCCGATGCTTCTATACCTGGCTGCTGCAGGTGTCGGAAAAATTGGGATTGTCGATTTTGATGTCGTGGATAAATCAAATCTGCAAAGACAAATATTATACACCATAGATGATGTTGGAAAACCCAAAGCTGAAACCGCCGCAAAAAGATTATCAATGTTGAATCCGCATATCGAGTACAATGTCTTCAACACAAAGCTTAACTCTGAAAATGCCCTCAACATTATCAATAAATATGACCTGGTTGCCGATGGTACTGACAATTTTCCAACACGGTATTTGGTAAATGATGCCTGTGTGATATTAAATAAACCCAATGTTCACGGTTCTATTTTCAGGTTTGAAGGGCAGGTATCTGTATTCAATCACCGATATAAAGATGGAACATATGGCCCTCAATACCGGGATATTTTCCCTTCTCCTCCCCCACCCGGATTAGTTCCCAACTGTGCTGAAGGCGGTGTGCTGGGCGTACTCCCAGGAATCATCGGCAGCTTGCAGGCTAGTGAAATCATCAAAGTGCTGACAGGTATTGGAGAACCCCTTGCCGGAAAACTGTTTATTATAGACACTTTAACTTTTGAAAGTAGAACGTTAATAATAAAGAGAAACCCGAAATTAGTTCCTATAGCAGAGCTGATTGATTATGACGATTTTTGTGGAGTATCTGAAAATATCAATACTGGAAAAGATAAGGTATCAGTTTTTGAATTAAAGAAAATGCTGGATAGTGATGACTCTGATTTTGCACTGATTGATGTCAGAGAACCGTATGAATATGAAATAGTAAATATCGGCGGTGAGCTGATCCCATTGGGTGAGATTGAGCAATCTTTGGATAAGCTCCCGGGAACGGGTAAAATAATCATCCACTGCAGGAGTGATGTCCGCAGCATCCAAGCTATCGAAAAATTACAAAAACTTGGTTTTAAAAATCTCTTTTATCTGGAAGGTGGTATAGTTGCGTGGGCAAAGGAAATCGATAATTCCTTACCGGTTTATTAAACGGGGAATAAACAGTACAAGCTTCCAGTTTAAAAAGCATTAATGAGAAATTTTCAACCTCTTTTCACCCCGACCCTAAAGTGAGAAGTGGCTAAAAATACGGACTCCCTTTAGGGTTTGGGGTAAAGACTGATTTTCAGATTATTCTCAATTACCTTTTTAGACTTGACTCATAAAAGCACAACCTATTCAAATCCCGAATAAGGAAATGCCATCCAAAATTGCTATATTAATCAGGTAATTTATATACCAACTTTTATGAGCACTACTAGGCGTCAATTTTTATCAAAAGCTATTGCTGGTGGGCTGGCTACAGCTTTACCCCTGACTTCCAAGGGGCAGACTTTATCATTCAACCGTTCAGATTCCATAAAGGAAAAATACGCGCAGCTTGATCAGATTCTCAAACAGCCGGTGTTTAAAAAAGAATTGTTTAACTCCCCGGTAATTATTGAAAAACTGGAATTACTCAGATATAAAAATAGTTTTTTATGCCGGGTGAGATCAACTGACGGTGCAGAGGGAATCTCTGTTGGTCACGGTGGCCAGCTAAGATCACTTTACCCGATTTTTACCAACCGTTTACAATCTTTTTTTATAAAAAAGGATGCACGAGACCTCGATTTGTTGCTTGAAAAAGTTTATATCTACAATCTTAATTTCAGGTTATCCGGCCTGGCTCTTGGCGCTCCTCTCGCAGCAATCGAGTTCGCCATTCTCGATATGATGGGGCATATTTCAGGGAAGACTATTGGTCAACTGATCGGAGATATCCATCATCCTGAGGTTGCAGTTTACCAGGCTACCGAGTATCGCGAAAAATCTGTTGAGGAATCCATGGAACTCATAAAACGTGATGTAGCAGAATATAACGCCCAGGCACTTAAAATTAAAGTAGGGGGACTAATGTTCATGACCGATGATATCAATGCTGTTGGCCCTCCAGGAAGGACCGAGGAAATTATTCCACTCGTCAGGAAAACCTTTGGTGATAAAATGGTGCTTTATGCCGATTCCAATGGTTTCTATGCGGTTGATGAAGCTATTCGCGTTGGAAGATTACTTGAAGATTACCATTATCAGTTCTTTGAAGAGCCAGTTCTATTTGACTGGTATGAAGAGACTAAAATGGTTAATGATGCCCTTAAAATTGCGGTGGCGGGCGGCGAACAAGAATACGGCCTTCACGGATTTCGCTGGCTTATTGCCAACGATGGCGTTGATATTGTGCAACCAGATACAAATTATTTTGGAGGAATGATCCGGGCGATGAAGGTGGCACTAATGGCAAAGGCATTTGGGAAAAAATATACTCCCCATATGTCAGGTGGAGATTTAGGGTTTCTTTATATGATGCACTTCGTATCCGCCTTACCAAATGCGCTGCCATATCACGAATTCAAAGGGTTTAATACAGGTGTTTCCTTTGAATGTAAAACATCGCCGCTTCAAAGTGTGAACGGTTTGGTAAAAGTTCCAACCGGACCGGGCTTGGGAGTGGATTTAGATCCTGATTTTGTCCGGAAACATAAGGTGGTCATAGGCTAAATAGTTTTTCCGAAATCCGAACAGATCTTTTCCTGATCTTAGTTTACGAGATATTTATTTCTATAAATTAAATTTATTATTTAGGAAACATCTTCCGTAATGTAAAAGTGAACTTTGTGGCTAAATATTTATTAACCCGAAAAATTCACAATTTTTCGCCCAGTGTGTTAATTACTAAATTGGTTTACTGAATTTTCCTTTCAATTTTTTCTTTATACAAGGCAAAATTTGAAAGCATAGCATCGCTACGGTAGAAAATTTTAACGTAGTAGAACGGAAAAAGGGTTGGAAAATAGTGAATGAATTTAGTAATTGATACACTAGTGGGCCGATTACTACTTTTATACTCAGTGGAGCTTGGGAATCTCATTTAAATATACTTCCTCAAATTTGGGTAAAGTATAAAAGTAATTACCGGGATTATCCAACGTTTATTCGACTGAAACCCAATCACATAATATGTATTCTGGAATATTATCGAAACCCCCATGAATAAATCGGGTTAATTCGATTGAAACACGTCATAATTTTCTCTAAATTAGGTTAGATTAGTATTTGAATTTTTTGCCGATCCAATCATCCAATAAAGAGAATGATATTCATTTTTAGAATTTAACTTTTGTAACTATGATCCACAACCTCAACCTCGGCTTTGATATCGGATCCATTTCTATCAATACCGTAGTGATGGATGATCAAAGAAATATAATTGAAAACCGTTACGATTTTTGCCACGGGAATCCATTCTCACTTCTTAAGGATTTGCTGACAGATCTTTATGATAAATATTCTGAGAATTCTATCCAAACAATCTCGCTCACCGGTACAGGCGGTAAATTGGCTCAGGAATTAATTGGGGGTAATTTTGTAAATGAGATAATTGCCCAGTCAGCTTCAGTTGCTAAGCTGTATCCAGGAGTAAAAACGGTCATAGAAATGGGAGGAGAAGACTCCAAACTGATTTTTATGCATGAGGACGAAGATGGTAAGACGAGCCGTCTTTCAGACTTCACGCTCAATAATATATGTGCCGCAGGTACCGGATCATTCCTCGATCAGCAGGCCAAACGCATTGGAGTATCCATTGAAAACGAATTCGGAGAACTTGCGCTGAAATCGAAAAAACCACCAAGAATAGCCGGCCGGTGCAGTGTGTTCGCAAAAAGCGATATGATTCACTTACAACAAATCGCAACGCCCGTTCACGATATCGTTGCCGGTTTATGTTTTGCTGTAGCAAGAAATTTTATCAGCAGCATGGGCAAGGGTAAGAAATTCGAATTCCCTGTTATTTTCCAGGGAGGTGTAGCAGCTAATGCTGGTGTAGTCCGGGCTTTCCGCAAACTATTAAGGGTGAAAGAAGGTGACCTGATCATTCCTGAATATCATGCATCCATGGGAGCCATTGGCGCTTTGTATCATGTACTTGATCAAAAAGATATAAATCCCAATCCGTATAAGGGTATAGAAAACCTCAATGATTATCTTTCAGGGGATCATGCGCGTAGCGATTTTAATGAATCCCTCACCTTATCAGCCGCAAAATATAATAAAAATGTCTATCCTATACCGGAAGATAAAGATAGACTGGATGTTTACCTGGGACTTGATATAGGCTCCCTTAGTACCAATGTAGTACTTATTGATAAAGATAATCATGTAATTGCCAGGAGGTATCTTCCCACGGCCAGTAAACCTCTGGAAGCCTTTCGACGAGGGATGTCCGAGATATATAAGGAAGTGGGAGACCGGGTAAATGTAATTGGAGCGGGCACCACTGGTTCAGGCCGTTACCTGACCGGTGATTTTATTGGTGCGGATGTCATCCGGAATGAGATCACTGCACAGGCCACAGCTGCCATCGCTTATGATTCTACGGTAGATACAATATTTGAAATTGGTGGACAGGACTCAAAATATATTAGTATAGACCATGGAGTAATCGTGGATTTTGAGATGAATAAAGTTTGTGCTGCGGGTACTGGATCATTTCTGGAAGAGCAATCTGAAAAGCTTGATATCAATATAATTGAAGAATTTGGAAAGTTGGCTCTCGAAGCAGAAAGACCAGCAAGACTGGGAAACCGGTGTACTGTGTTTATGGAATCCGATCTCAATTCGCAACAACAGAAAGGTGTAAAGAAAGAAAACCTCATTGGTGGTCTGGCCTATTCAATCGTTGAAAATTATATTCAGAAAGTCGTCCGTAAAAAGAGAATCGGTGACCACATATTTTTCCAGGGCGGAGTAACAAATAACAGAGCGGTGGTAGCTGCTTTTGAAAAAGTAACCGGTAAGAAGATTACCGTACCGCCTCATTTTGATGTTACCGGCGCCATTGGCGCAGCTATCCTTGCCCGGGAATCCATGGTTGAAGGCCAGCTTACCCGTTTCAAAGGTTTTGACATAAGTAAGATACCATATACTGTAAATAAATTCACATGTACTTCATGCTCTAACATGTGTGAAATCAGGAAAGTACAGATTGAAGGAGAAGAGAAGGCGCTTTATTATGGTGGCCGGTGTGATAAATGGGAAATCGAAGACCGGAAAGGCAAAGGGCTGGATATTCCGAACTTATTCGAGGAAAGAAATGAGCTTTTGCTGAATGGGTTTGAAGAAGAGCCTAAAGATGACAGAATCACCATCGGCATACCCCGTGCCCTGATGTTGTTTTATCAGCAGTTCCCTTTCTGGCGGACTTTCTTTGGTGAATTGGGTTTCAGGGTGGTAATATCACCGGAATCCGACAATAAACTAATTAAAAAATCATTGGGAATGATCGTCGCAGAGACCTGCTTCCCTGTAGAACTCATGCATGGACATATATTAGATCTTCTTGAAAAAGGGGCGGATTATGTATTTACACCATTCATCATTAACGCAAAAACAGAGGAGGACAATCCCACAAACAACTGCAATTGTCCCTGGGTGCAAACCTTCCCCTTTATGGTAAAGGCCGCTATTAATGACGATTCAATGGTGGAGAGAATGCTTATCCCAACCTTGAATTTCAAGTATTTTGGTAGGGTATTGAATAAAGAACTCTCCGATTTTATGCACAGTAAATTCGGTTTATCCAAACGAAAAGTTGTCAAAGCAATTGAAAAAGCGGATAAAGTCCAGATGGCATTTGAAAATAAAGTATTGATAAGAGGCCAGGAGGTGATGAATAATCTACCGGATGATAAAGAAGCGTTGGTAATTATAGGACGTGTTTACAATACCGGTGATCCGGCACTGAACCTGAGCATGGTGGAAAAATTAATCAATCAGGATGTATTACCCATACCACTTGATTACTTGCCTTTGGGTAGCGAACATATATTGAATGACTACCCGCAAATGTATTGGCCCAATGGTCAAAAGATATTGGCGGGGGCCAGGATTGTTGCTCGGGATCCAAAACTTCATGCAATTTACATGGGGAATTTCAGGTGTGGCCCGGACTCGTTTCTCGCCCATTTTGTACACGAGGAGATGGCAGGGAAACCTTATCTTGAACTGGAAATTGACGAGCATAGCGCGGATGCAGGCATGATCACGCGTTATGAAGCATTTTTAGACAGCTTGAAAGGATCTAAATTAGTAGAAAAAAAGAAGCAAAAGTTTTTTACACCCGGAGTTATGAAATCCTCTCCGTTGAAAGATCGGACCCTGTATTTTCCATATATGTGTGATGGGGCTTATGCCATGGCGGCGGCCAGTCGCAGTTGTGGAATGAAAGCTGAGGTTCTCCCCATGCAGGATAAGGTGGACCTGGAACTTGGCAGGAAAAATACATCTGCCAGAGAGTGTTTCCCGATGGTGTGTACCACCGGTAATTTCTTAAAGAAACTCTATGATCCTGAAACAGACCCTAAGAAATCCAGTTTCTTTATGCCTGATCATAATGGTCCATGTCGCTTCGGTCAATACAACAAACTTCAGCGGATCATTTTTGATAAACTCGGTTTTGAAGATGCTGAAATCATTTCTCCAAGCAACGACACGGCTTATGCTGATATTTCTGGCGGGCATGGCACGAAATTCAGGTTTACAGCCTGGAAAGGTTTTGTCGCGGTAGATTTACTCCGCAAATTGAAGCAGGAAAGAAGGCCTTATGAGCTGGTTCCCGGCGAAACCAACCGGGTTTATAAAAAAGCGCTGGATAGTGTGGTGTATTCCCTGGAAAACGGAGCAAAAGACCTTGAAGATGTACTGCATCAGGCTGCTGTTAATTTTGATGCCATAGCAATGTCAAATGGTCAAAGAAAACCTGTGATTGTGGTTGTAGGCGAAATATTTATGCGCGATAATCCATTCTGCAGCGGCTTTCTTGTTGACAGGCTGGAGAAATTCGGAGCTGAAACATTCATCGCGCCATTCTCCGAGTGGCTCAGCTACTCCACCTACAGATATACACGTGATAGCCTTTGGAAAGGGGATTATAATGGTGTACTGAAATCAAAGATCCAGGAGTTTTCACAAAACATATCAGCAGGAAAACTACACAAATCTATTCACGGGTATATTGATACTGATAAGGACATTAGTGTGCGGGAGATGCTGAAAAGTTGTGGAAACTATATTCATAAACATTACGATGGCGATCCGGCATTAAACCTGGGAAGCTCCACAAGGTTGGCGAAGGAAAATATTTCAGGAATTGCAAACATTCTTCCTTTTACATGTATGCCCGGAACCGTAGTCGCTTCAGTTTCTCATAAATTCAAAAAAGACCATAATGAACTGCCTTATGTGAGCATTGCTTATGACGGTCAGGAAGATGCATCTATTGATTTAAGGCTGCAGGCATTTATGCATCAGGCTAAGGAATATGCCATCCGTCAGGGAAATCATAAACCTGTGAACTGGCATTTAGCTAATTTGGCAAAGAAGGAGAAGGTTATTGTATAGCGATTTCGATGATGATAACTGCTCCGGAAATTCCAGAGATGAGAAAGGCTTAAAAGAGCATACAAGCAATTTGGATCATAGTATTTCTAATGATCGCAGCTCCAATTGGTGCATTCCTGCTAGGGTAGTCGGTTTATTGGATGTACCAGTGAGTCCAATCAATGAGGATGACTCAAATAAAAGAAGAATGAAAGAGTTAGGTCGCAGCTAGTTAACATACAAGTCACATCATCATCTTAGCACTCGGGCGAAAGCATCCCACTAAACATCCGATGTTTCTAAAACATCGGATGTTTGAAAACCATAGCGGCAATAAATAACGTCTCCTACCGGACCGGGCTTGGGAGTGGATTTAGATCCTGATTTTGTCCGGAAACATAAGGTGGTCAAAGGCTGAATTTTAATGATTGAGATTTGATGCCACATTTTGCATAATTTTCAGGAAAGGATTTTATCAATAGGAGATAAAAAGACATAGTCTCTTTTATAAATTTATTAGTATTGTTATTGAAATATTATTATTAAATTTTCCAATTGATAAATTGCTCTTTTTCTTAGAGCATTCCATACCTAAAAACTGATGAAATGCAATTAAAAATTCAAGGTTATATTGAAGAACACCAAAAGACTGTCCAAAATTTCGCCCAAAATAAACTGGGTATCATTGAAGAAACAGTCGAACTCATTAAAAATGTATTTGACAACAATGGCACAATTTACCTTTGCGGAAATGGTGGTTCTATGGCTGATTGTCAGCATATTGCCGGTGAACTGATCGGAAAGTACTGTAAAAAAAGACGCCCGCTGCCAGCCATTACACTATCAACCGACGCCGGGGTCACAACATGTATAAGCAATGATTTTGACTATTCAGATATTTTTTCGAGACAATTAGAGGCTCTTGGAAAAGACGGTGATCTATTGTGGGCTATTTCAACAAGCGGAACTTCAGCAAATGTGGTTGCCGCCGCAAAAACAGCGAAAGAAAAAAATATAAAAGTGATCGCATTCACAGGAAAACCGAACAGTCCGTTGGAAGATATCTCAGACATTTGCCTTTGCGCCGAATCAGAAAAAACCAATCACAGTCAGGAAGTCCATGAGATAGCTTATCACATGATCTGTGAATTGATTGATGAAGATTATTAAAATATTATAGTAGAAATTATGGATCAGCAACGAATTAAAGAGATATTAAATAAAATAAATGAAACTAAAATTGCCGTTTATGGTGATTTTTGCTTAGACGCCTACTGGATAATAGATTCACGTGGATCGGAGGTTTCTGTAGAAACCGGGTTACAGGCCGATGCTGTCGGGAAACATTATTATTCTCCGGGTGGAGCAGCAAATATAGTGGCCAATCTTTCCGCTTTAAACCCAAAGAAAATAAAGGCTATAGCTGCAATTGGAGATGATATTTATGGACGCGAGCTTACTTCGTTGCTCAAAGGCCTAAATGCGGATACTTCATCGCTGGTTATTCAAAAAGAGCAATTTAACACCTATACATATTTAAAGAGGATAAGAAATGATGTCGAAGATCCACGAAATGATTTTGGAGTATTTAATAAAAGATCCAAAGAAACAGATGATCAAATCCTCAAAAACATCAGAGCGGCATTGGTTGAATACGATGCACTTATTTTCAATCAGCAGGTGGCTGGAAGTTTAAATAATGATGCCTTTATAGATGAAGCCAATGAGATTTTCAAAGAATTTGACGACAAAATAATTATCGTAGATTCCAGACATTATAATGATAGGTTCCACAATGTATATCGCAAAATCAATGACATTGAAACTGCAGAATTATGTGGTGTTTCCGTGAATCCATCTGAGATTATCCCCTCCAGTGAGCTCATCGAATATGGAACCAGTTTATTTAATGAGTCAGGCAAACCGGTCATTATTACTTGTGGCTCAAGGGGAATGATTTCCATCGATAAGTCCGGAGCTAATGAAATCCCCGGAGTTCAACTGACCTCTAAGCTTGATATCGTTGGTGCTGGCGATACTGGAATCAGCGCTTTAACACTTTGTCTCGCCGCCGGTGTTGAACCTAAAGAAGCCGCGACCTTTGCCAACTTTGCATCTGCTGTTACGGTTCAGAAATTATACACAACGGGTACTGCCAATGCTAAAGAAATTTTAGAAATAAGCAAGGATCCGGATTTGGTTTACAATGCCGATCTCGCAGAAAATCACAGAGCAGCTAAATATCTACCGGAAACAGAATTTGAGCTTTGTGATGAACATGTGCTCTCGCAGCTCGGCGAAATTAAGCATGCAGTTTTCGATCACGATGGAACGATAAGTACTTTACGCCAGGGTTGGGAAGAAATTATGGAACCTGTCATGATTAAAGCCATACTCGGTGACAGATATGATAGTGTTGATCAGGTCGGTTATAATGAGGTTGTAAAACAGTCTAAGGAATTTATAAATAAAACCACCGGGATACAGACGATATATCAGATGGAGGGATTAATTCAACTCATCGAAGATTTTGGTTATGTGCCTAAAGACAAGATCCTTGATAAATTTGAATACAAGGAAATTTATAATGACGCCTTGATGGAAATGGTGAATCAGCGCATCGAAAAGCTGAATGCAGGGGAACTTGATGTTTCTGACTTTACCCTAAAAGGAGTGATTCAATTCTTAAAAGAACTTAAATCCAGGGGCGTGAAAATGTATCTAGCAAGTGGCACAGATGTTGATGACGTGAAAAACGAAGCTGAGATACTTGGATATGCAGATTTTTTTGAAGGTGGAATTCATGGCGCTTTAAGGGACGCATCGAAATTTTCTAAAAAGATGATCATAGAAAAAATCATTCAGGAAAATAAACTGAAAGGCAATGAGCTGGCTGTGTTTGGTGACGGGCCTGTCGAAATCAGGGAATGTAGAAGATTTGATGGTATTGCCACCGGAATTACCAGCAATGAAATCAGACGCTATGGCATGGATGTGGATAAAAGACCCCGCCTGGTAAAAGCCGGCGCCCATATCCTGATATCTGATTTTTCTCAATATAAAAAGTTGATAAAATTGCTTTTTAAAGAAGAGTAGCCTGAAAAATATAGTTTTATCATTGAGGCATTTATGCATTAAAGCATCGTATCGTCAAAGCAATTCCAAAAAAATAACTATCGAACTAAACTAAATTATGAAGTATTCTATTCGTTCAATAATATCAATTTTGTACATCTCAATAATTGTACAATACTCATGTAATGTGAAAGAGTCAACTAAGAAAGTCGTAATCAGCCCAGTTGATTATGTTGATCCTTTCATAGGAACTGATTTTTTTGGACATACCTTCCCGGGAGCCACCCTACCTTTTGGCATGGTGCAGCTCAGTCCGGACAATGGTGTAGAAGGTTGGACCTACAGCTCGGGATATGCTTACCAGAATACGACAATTATGGGATTTAGCCATACGCATTTGAGTGGTACGGGTAATACCCTATGTGGTGATGTCTTATTGATGCCCACTGTGGGAAGTGAGCTTCAGGTTGTTCCCGGATCCGAAGATGATCCTGATGCCGGATACAGATCAAGATTTGATCATGAGGATGAAGTCGCCTCACCCGGTTATTACTCTACTTTATTGAAAGACTATAATGTAAAAGTAGAGCTTACCACTACTAAGCGCGTGGGCATGCACCGATATACTTTCCCAAAAGCTAAAAAAGTCAGCATCATTTTGGACCTTGGGCATTCAATAGGGGGAACCTTCCCTGAGAATATATCAAAAATTACCATAGTTAATGACTCGGTTATCACAGGGATAAAAAATTCGAAAGGCGTCAACGTTTATTTCACTGCTCAGTTCAGTAAACCTTTTAAATATTATGGAACGTTTGATGCGGGGTATTATACTCCTGAATCCGGCGCCAGCTTGTTCCCTTATAAAAATGAAGAAAAAGGGAGTAAAGTCGGAGCGTTCCTTGTTTACGAGACTGAAGAAAACGAACAAATATTAGTGAAAGTTGGTCTATCTTATGTTTCTATAGAAGGGGCTGAAAAAAATCTGGAAGCTGAACTCAACCACTGGGATTTCGATCAGGTTAAAAATGACGCAAAAAATATATGGAATAAGGAAATTTCTAAACTAACCGTAGAAACCTCTTCTGAGGATGATAAACAGATTTTTTATACTGCTGTTTATCGCAGCCTTTTGTCTCAACAAACCGCGCAGGATGAGGATGGGAAGTACTTTGGGATGGATGGGAAAATCCACACCATGGAAAAAGGAGACTTTTATCCGTCATTTTCAGTATGGGATACTTACCGCACAGAGCACCCGCTTATGACAATCATCGCTCCTGATCACGTCAATGACATGGTCCGTTCAATTGTTGCCAAAACCAGAGAATTGGGCTGGCTCCCGGCTCAACACTTCAGAAACGAATTTACAGAAAGTATGGTCGGCGATCACCTGATTCCACTGATTGTGGATGCGTATGTAAAAGGATACAGGGATTATGATGCGGAGTTTATTTATAACGCGATGGTTACCAAAGCGCTCAACCTTCCTCCTGCTCCCCTGCCGTCATCAGTTGGCAGATCCGGACTGAAAGATTATATAAAACTCGGCTACACACCCTACGATAAGGTGACCGAAGCTGTACCAAATACACTAGAGCTGGCTTACGATGATTGGTGTATCGCACAGATGGCCAAGGAAATGGGAAAGGAAGATGATTATCAATTGTTCATGAACAGGGCAAAAAATTATACCAATCTATTTGACGAAGAAACACAATTTTTTCGTCCTAAAAAGTCAAATGGTTCATGGTTACCAGAGCTTGGAAAAAACAAACAGGAAATCGTAAAAGCAGGAGATCACTCCTATTATAAATACTTCGACCCGCTGTTGGTAGGCAGGAGACCGAGCCGGCACTATACAGAGTCAAACGCCTGGCAATATTTGTGGTCTGTCCAGCACGACCCTGTTGGCCTTGTCAAACTACTTGGGGGTAACGATAACTTTTCGAACAGGTTAGACCAGTTTTTTACGATGTCTCCCACAATCAGCTTGCCAAAATATGTTGGTGTTGTTGGAACCATCGGTCAGTATGTACAGGGAAATCAACCTTCTCATCATGTTGCTTATTTATATAATTATGCTCAAAAACCATGGCTTACACAGAAAATGGCCCGTCAGGTAACAGAACAGCTTTACCGGTCAGGTCAGGGTGGACTGTGCGGAAACGAAGATATGGGTTCACTTTCCTCCTGGTATATATTGAGCGCGATGGGTTTTTATCCGGTAACTCCCGGACAAACCCAATATGCTATCGGATCACCTATATTTGATAAGGCAACCATTCAACTCGCTGGGGGTAAAACCTTTAAAATTATAGCGCTTAACAATTCCCCTGAAAATAAATACATACAATCGGCCAAACTAAATGATGAATTCTTTAACCGGTCGTGGATTGATCATAAGGAGATCATGGAGGGAGGAACGCTTCTTATTAACATGGGTCCCAGGCCCAATGAAGAGCGGGCGATCTCCCCGGAAGCAAGGCCATATTCTATGAGTAATTAATTATTTGGTATTTCCACGATTTTAATGGGTACAGGATTAATGTGATAATGAGTTAATGATGTAATGCTATAATAAAGGAGAAAAAACAGAGATATGACGAAAAAGGAATATTTGGTGAAAAGAAGCATATTAAATCTAATTTAAGTGTGTCAAATAAAATGACAGGAGTAGAAAGTTTGCGGGCGCAATTAATCTGTAATAAAATCAAAGTAAAAAATCTAAGCTAAATTGCAACGAAAGAGCATTATCGCATTAAATCATTCTTACAATCTCGTATTTTAATTAAAATAACAGTAGAGCAATTTATTTAAATCCCAAACAATGAAATTTCAAGCATTTTTAACCTTCCTCATTATTATAACCTTTAATGTATTCGCACAAAAAGACATTGAGAAAAAGTTCATTGTACACGAAGGATTAATATTCCCTCCTCAAAGTGAGCACTCCCATGGCAGCAGCATCGTATTATTACCAAACGGTGACAAGCTGGCGGCCTGGTTCCAGGGTAGTGGAGAGCGGAATGCCGATGACGCGAGGATAATGGGATCGAGGCTGAAAAAAGGATCAGATTCCTGGGTCAAACCATTTTTGATGGCTGATACGAAAGCGATACCTGATTGCAATCCTGTGCTTTTTTTAAATAGTAAAAATAAACTCTTTTTAGTTTGGATTGCAGTGCAGGCAAACCGCTGGGAATATTCCATATTAAAATTCAGAACGTCAACAAATTATGACACTGATGGTGCACCTGAATGGAATTGGCAGGATAATATACTGTTGAAACCCGATGATTCATTTGCCGCAGAAGTAGAAATGAAATTTAAAGATCTTCCTCCAAATCATTCAGGATGGGCAGAATACGCCCCTTTGTACGACAATATGATCAAAGAAGCAAGCAAGGACAAGCTGAAAAGAAGCATAGGCTGGATGACGCGGATTAAACCTTTAATATTAGATGATGGTCGAATCATACTGCCCCTGTATTCTGATGGCTTGAACATGTCTTTGACAGCAATATCGGATGATGACGGAGAGGCCTGGCATCCAAGCCTGCCTATTGTTGGCCGCGGACCGATTCAACCCGCGCTAGCTCAAAAGCAGAATGGAGATATCATCGCGTTTATGCGTGATAGTGGTGATGCGCCGAGCAGGGTACACAAAAGTATATCGAAAGATCGAGGGGAATCCTGGAGCGCAACAGTCAAAACCGACATTCCAAATACTGCCAGCGTCGAATTGCTAAAAATGAAAGACGGTAAATTTGCCTTTTTCGGCAATGACATTGTGGATGGAAGATATCAGCTAAGTCTATATATTTCAGATGATGAAGGCGAAACCTGGAAGTGGAAAGTCCGCATTGAAGATGAACCTAAAGGCAGCGGAAGTTTCTCATATCCATGCCTGGTTCAGGATAAAAAGGGATTGCTTCACATGACCTATTCCTACAGAACCGGCGAAACCAAGAAGTCAATAAAATATGTAGTTGTTGATCCGAAGAAGATTACAAAGTAAAGCTACCATCTGGGATCTTTTTACCAGTTGCCAGTTGCCAGTTACCAGTTACCAGTTACCAGTTGCCAGTTACCAGTTGCCAGTTGCCAGTTGCCAGTTGCCAGTTGCCAGTTGCCCAGTACCCAGCTCCCAGTTACCAGTACCCAGTACCCAGCACCCAGCTATTCTAAAATCTCCCATGTATGATCAGCCAGCAACCTGACACTGGAGATGTATGCCTTGAATGGTGATTCTTGCCCCCATTCTTCCGGAGAAATCATCGATAGTAAATCATTTTTATCTTCTCTTTCATATAGATGGTATGTCTGACCTATAATCGGATCAAAGTTTATTTGAGCCATATATATTCTCTCAGAAACCTCAATCCTATTTTTGATGTCATTCGCTTGCCTGGCCAACGTCTTCATTTGTTCATACAACTGCTGCAATTGGCGATCTGTTTGCTCTTTCATGGCCGCCATAGCCCTGCCCTTGATTTTACCTTTGTCTTCAGGTTTCACCAAGGCGCTACCCACTGAATGCGGAAAGGAAATCAATCCCGGATTTTCCGAGGTTTTTTCTCTCATTTCATCCAGATCAATTTTGGAGGGGTCGATCTTTTTACCTTGCTTCAATTGCTATTTTCTAATTATTTCATCTCCGATAGATACAGTATCAATTTGGCTTGTATCTGAAGGCATTAGTGACTCTTTCAAGAGCTTTTTAGAACCAGGGAAGGTTGTTCTTGTCGATATATCATATCCCAGGAAGAACATTAACAGGAAAAAAATCACTGCTAACCCCAGGAATATCTTTTTTGATTTTTTCAACTCAGTTTTTCAGAATTTTAATTTCCACCCGTCTGTTGAGTTTTCGCGTCTTTTCAGAAGCATTGCTGGCGATTGGCTTGCTTCCGCCATATCCTTTTCCCTTTATCCGTTTTCCATCGATGCCATGCTCTGTGAGATATCTTTCAACTTTTTCCACCCGCTCTTGAGAAAGCTGAATATTTAGCTTGGAGCTTCCCTGGTTATCGGTATGGCCTGACAACTCAATTTTCACATCGGGATTTTCAACCAACATATCCACAACGCGATCGAGTTCGGCAAAAGAATCTTCTAAAAGCTCCGCATTGCCCCTTTCAAAATATAATTTATTAAGTGTAATTGTCGCACCAATTTCCAATGGTACCAACTCAAAATTTTTGGTCAGATCATTCCCTTCCAGTTGCATCTCTTCCACAATTCCCATAAATCCCGGAGCTTTCACGTTTACTTCTATTAATGTCAGATTTAATGGTAACTCAATATTAAAAATACCTGTAACCTCATCAGTATTTTCATTTATTTCAAAATCAATCGCTTTCACATTAATGGCTGCTACCATCGATTCTCCAGACTTTTGATTGGTCACTTTCCCGTTTAGACCGAGTGTTTTTCTTTCCTCTTCTGCCTTTACCATCAATTCCTCAAAAACCTCAGGCGCTGCGATTTCCTCTTCAATCTCAATCGTCACATCATGAGCTTTAATATCGCCATAACCGTCACTATTCTGAGTTGTAGAAAAATAGGCAACCGAATTTTTGCTATCTATAAAATAGGTTAGTTCCACGCCAATAGAATTCACTTCCGAACCGAGGTTTTTAGGTTTTGACCACGAAGTCCAGCCATCACCCTGTCGCTCAGAAATGAAAATATCTCTACCCCCTTTTCCCCCATGTCCATTGCTTGAAAAGTACAATTTCTTTTTATCGGCTGATAAAAAAGGTGTCATCTCTTGTTTAGAAGTATTGATCACAGAACCCAGGTTTACGGGTTGTGTCCATTTACCATTTTTATACGAACTTATGTAAATATCTTCTTCTCCTCTCGAAGCATAGGACTGAAGGGACAGCAGCATCAAACTTCCATCAGCAGAAATTGATCCGCTTTGATGCTTGGATTTATTAAGCAAATAATCGACAGACACCAGGCTCGGTTTTGACCAGGAGCTCCCATTCAATACTGAGAAAGAAATCCCGTCATTGATGATTAAACCTCCCGGAAGTCGTCTTTCCTGATTTAAAAACATGACCTTCCCGTCTGATGAGAAACCGAGAATATAATTTCTCAAGTCATTATTTACCGGTCTGCCCAGATTTTCAGGATTTCCCCACATTCCATCAGCTCCTAAATCCGAAACCCATATATCACCTTTATCTTTTGGGCCTCCAATATTTAAACTGTCATTAGCTCGTGTAAAAAATAACTTCTTCCCATCGTGGCTCACGATCGGATTTTGCTCGTCATAGCGGGTATTTAAATTCTTCACCAATTCATCAAAGTTACTTTTATTGATGCTCTGCCCTGATACTGTTGCAGAAAAGGATATCCATGCAACAAAAAATATTACTATAATTCTCATGTTCAGTATTCACTAAAAATAATGGCAAAAATATAATCTTTTTGGCAATGATGATATAAAATGTTCATTTGAGTGTCCTAAAAGTTTAGGAAAACTTTAAAAACTACAATTTCAATATCATCAAAGGGTAATCGGTAAATTTGTCCAGATGCTGAGTAAGACTCGTATGAAAAAGACTTTTTAAGAAATTCGATTTTTTATTCAATAATACCAGCAGGTCCGCATTTTGGTCTTTCATATATTTATCAAGGCCCTCAGCAACATTGCTAAAGACAACTCTGTTTATAGATATCCGTTCGTATTGAATAAATTTCAGTAATTCTTTTTTGAAATCCTCATAAATTGCTTTATCAATGGTATCATCGTGATGAGAAACATGTAGTATTTCAATCTCTGCTTTTAAGGCCAACCCCAGATCTGTCAACTGCTGAATCGCCAGCTTATCCTCTTCCTGGTAATCTGTTGCATAAACAATTTTTTTTATCTTCTGATATGTGTGATTTTCCGGCACGCACATCACAGAACATTTAGTGTTTTCAATGATATCTTTCGTTTTTCCTCCAATATATTTTCTTTCATAGGATGAATGTCCTGTCGTTCCTACTACTATTAATTCACAATTTTTTTCATTGGCAAGATTTGCCAGTACATCTACAATTTTTCCTGACTTCAGCTCATGACTGATTGCCGCTAAACCCTTCTTTTTACTCACATTCCAAATCTCCTTCTGAATTACAGACAGCTTTGATTCAGCCATTTCCATAAGTTGATCATATTCCTCCTTTACATGTTCGGATTTTAGGATTTTATTAAAGTCAGCAGGAGTAAAAATGTTGAGCAAAGTCATGGAACCATTTTCCTTTTCTCCAATACTAACCGCAAATTCAAGTGCATTCAGAGAAACTTCAGAAAAATCGATCGGGCAGAGTATCTTTTTCATCACACCTTATTTTTTATCTTCTATCGTTTTTAAAAAATTAATACGCGTAAAACGTGTTATGGCAACTGCAACCAATTAAATGCCGTAATTGCCAGTAGTCATTATTTAATTTAACGCAACTCTGGCTATTGAGATTATAACCACAATTTACATCATTATCTTTTTAAATGTTGCTTACCCATTTATTTTCTTTTATATAAAATCTCCATGGCTTGAAGGCATCGTCTCCCGCATAGTCAACTCCTATTCTTGTTGTTTCTACAATCTGCTTATTTGAGATTTTCTGGCCGTTTTCGATCCACAGAGTATTGCTGATCAGCGATTTCCCATTATTTTGGGTAGATATACCCAGTGCCTGAGACAGCACTCCGGGGCCTGATGTCAACCGCTTTTCGATTTTGATTAGATTCCTTCTTTCCATCATGATATGAATGCCCTCAATTGGCTCTATTGCCCGGATAAGTATAGCGTCGGCTAACCCCTTTTCATTTGTAACAACATTGAATAAATGATGAATACCATAACATAAATAGACATAGGCTCTTCCTCCTTCTTCAAACATGATTTTATTGCGGTTTGTCATTTTTTGATTATTTGCATGGCTTGCTTTATCTCCTCTCCCACAGTAAGACTCGACCTCTACAATGATGCCTTTAGTCAGTTGTCGATTGAAATTAGTACACAAAACTTTCCCGAGAAGTTGTTTCCCCAATTCGACTACATCTCCATGCAGAAACCATGATTTATCCAGTTTTATTTCCAAAATGTTTTTATTTACCGCACATTATCCGTTTCAGAAAATGAATAAAAGAACATGTTATTCAATAATCTTTCATAAATTTCGAATTATTAATCTAACAAAAACCTATAAAATCATGAAACACAATCGAATTAGTTTGATTACTTTATTATTTCTTTGCGCCTTCATCGGTAATTCTTACGGGCAAGATAAAAAACCACAACCTAGTCCTACCGCCACATATTCACAAAAGGTTGGGCTCACAGATGTCAGCATCACTTATTCAAGACCAAGTAAAAAAGGGCGAACTATATTTGGTGAACTCGTTCCTTACGGAAAATTATGGCGAACGGGAGCAAACAGAGCTACAAAATTTACATTTTCGGATGACGTAAAAATTGCAGGGAAAGATTTACCAGCGGGGTCTTATGCACTTTTCACTATACCGGGAGAAGAAGAATGGACAATTATTTTTAATAAAACCTGGGATCAGGGGGGAACTGGGAATTACAAAGAATCTGAGGATGCTCTCAGGGTCAATATTAAGTCATCAAAAATTGCGGAAACAGTTGAAACATTTCTAATCAATATTGAAGACAATAAACCTAACTCAGCCCTCATCGAGCTTCTGTGGGGAAGTACATTGGTACAGATTCCATTGGAAGTCAAATGATGAACGGACATTGCCCGCGATGGATAGGATCATAAATACCTGTTCATCCGGAGAAGTCTATTACAGGGATTCTGGAAAAATTTTAAATGTGCCCGAGGTATGAATGATTAAAGATCCGCGACATATCAATCATTTCCAAAACATTCAATATTACCTTTTATCAATGATCATTTATTTCTTTGAAAATTAATCTGACAAAAACCATAAAAATCATGAATTACAAACGAATTAGTTTAATTGCATTGCTATTGTTTTGCACTATTATTGGTGATTCTTTCTCACAAATAGAATTGCCCGCGCCGAGTCCGACGGCTACATTTTCACAAAAAGTTGGCCTAACCGATGTTAGTATTAACTATTCAAGACCAAGCAAAAAGGGCCGAACAATATTCGGTGATTTGGTTCCATATGGTAAGCTGTGGAGAACGGGAGCCAACAGTGCTACAACACTAAGCTTTTCAGATGATGTGAAAATTGCTGGCAAAGATTTACCCGCCGGTTCTTATGCGCTTTTCACTATTCCCGGACAAGATGAATGGACAATTATTTTGAATAAAAATCCCAACCAGGCAGGAACCGGGAGTTATAAGGAATCGGAAGATGCACTAAGGGTCATTGTTAAATCAATTAATATCCCGGCTACAATAGAAACTTTATCGATCGGCATTGAAGATGTGAAACCAACATCGGCTATCATTGAAATTCTTTGGGAAAGTACGATAGTTCAAATCCCATTGGAAGTTTCAGTAGATGAACGCATTATGGCCTCGATAGATAAAGCCATGAAAATAAGTCCGGATACGTATTATTCTGCAGCAATTTATTACAGGGATTCAGGAAAGGATTTAAACCAGGCATTGGAATGGATGAATAAGGCTGTAAAAATCTATGAAGCTGAAGGGAGAAATGTGTTCTGGGTTTACAGGCAAAAATCGTTGTTAGAAGCTGATATGAAAAAATACAATGATGCAATAGCTACTGCTAAGATTTCTCTTGAACAAGCAACAGCAGCCGGTAGCGATGACTATGTGAAAATGAATTCAGAATCCATCGAAGAGTGGAGTGAGAAATAAGCAGTAAAATAATCAGAGAAAGAGAAACCGGTTTTGTGCCGGTTTTTTTATTTGTCTTATCACACATTTCACGAATTAGAAAATGCTTTAGAAAGATGGAAGAAATAACTGATTTGCGTAATATCGTTTTGGCCCTAAGCATTTATTGTTATTGACCCTTGCCAAACCGAGTGTTTTTATTCTTCTTTCTTCTGAAATATTCGAGTATTTCTTTAGGTGATTTGCCTTCAGTATCTTTGGCAATTCTTTCCCGTACTTTTCTAACTGACTGCACACAGTCGTAATCTTTTTTAGTCGTGGTCTTCATAGTTGAAAATTTCTCTTGGGTTTCTAATTTCAATGATTTGATAACCGCTCATTAAATTCACAGCATTGTATCCATGAATTCTCTGAATGTTAACAATATGTTTAAAATTCCAACTTACCAAAATATCAGCTTTTAAAATGGTTGCTATGGCAATGTGATAGCAATCAGTCCTATTGGATTTTCCTACTACTCTTTCTTTGAGATATTTTTCTGCAAGTAGGATAGCTTCTTCATCAAGTTCCACTCGCTGTATATTCTTTATTGGTATAGAATCTACAAAGTCTTTAACTTTTTGTGGAGAATCTCTTAACTCTTCTTCTGCTACATCAGAGTACAACAATTTCATATCCGAATCAAATACTTCGTTAAAAAACAATTCTGTCCATAACTCAAATTCACTGTCAAATTTTCCTCCAAAGACTGAGGTGTCAACATAAATTGTCTTCATTCTTGTAAAATTACATTTTTTTTAATGTAAGGTGAAACAAAAACAACAACCTAACCTTTCATTTTCTCCTTCCTATTATTGCTCGCAGAAGTATTTGAACGAAAACCACCACTAGTGGAGCACGAAATAATAAGTATAATAATCGGAAAAGAGAAACCGGTTTTGTGTCGGTTTTTTTATTGTTTTTGTACTGTATTTTTTGTCCCTATTATAGTTTGTAGTATAAACCCAATAATGACAACCAACATACAACCAAAGGCATTATACCAAAGAAATCCCATGGTAAAAATACCGGCTTTTTCGATAAGATTGAGATAGTGAATAACTATTATGGTTATCTGGCTGATCAAAGCTGCAATGAAAACTGCATTAGAGCCAATTCTCTTAAAGAAAAATGCCACCACAAAAATGCCAAGAACCGTAGGATAAAATAAAGATCCAATCAAGTTTACGGCTTGTATTAAATTTTCAAAAAGAGACAGATAAGATGCAAAGAGGATAGCTATAATTCCCCATGCCAGGGTAAAAAGTTTTGAAGACATAAGGTAGTGTTTGTCTGTTCCCTCCTTTTTAATATTGCGTTTATAAATATCAATTGTAGTCGTAGAGCCCAAGGCATTGAGTTCTGAAGACGTCGATGACATGGCTGCTGAAAAAATTACGGCAAAAAGCAAACCTATTACACCCACAGGTAGATTGTTCATAACAAAATTCATAAAAATATAATCTTTGTCATTTGTCTCTACCTCAGTTAAGGTCTCTCCTATTAATTGCTGGGCTTCATTTCTTATGCCATCAGACTTTTGTTGTAAATGATTGACAGTCTCAGCAGCTCTTGTTATCGCCTCTTCATTTTCACCTTCAACAGAAAACGTCAAGGCATCAATCGCATTTTTCTTTTCACTAAATACCTGATCATATTCCGTTTGTAACTGATTGAAGGCTTCAGCGCCTTCAGATGATTTCATCTCCTGACGAACGGGCTCATTAAAGAATATCGGTGGTTGATTATATTGATAAAAAACAAAAACCATTACACCGACAAACAATATGATGAATTGCATGGGCACTTTCAGCAAACCATTCATCATTAATCCCAATCTACTTTCTGTCAATGACTTACCTGACAAATAGCGTTGTACCTGTGATTGATCTGTTCCAAAATAGGACATGAATAAAAACACCGCCCCTGTCATTCCTGACCAAAAATTATATCGGTCACTCAGGTCAAATTCAAAATTTACTACATTGAGCTTTCCCATTTTACCGGCTACGTGAAGAGCATCCATTAATCCCACATTTGCAGGCAGAGAAGTAATCACTAAAATTCCTGCCAGGATCATACCTCCCATCATGACAGCCATCTGTTGTTTTTGTGTTTGTGTAACGGCTTTCGTCCCCCCGGAAACAGTGTAAATAATCACTAAAATACCGATTACCGTAGTGGTATATCCGAGACGCCAACCCAGCAAAGTGGATAGAATTATTGCTGGTGCATAAATAGTAATTCCAGCAGCTAACCCTCTTTGAACTAAAAAAATACAAGCAGCCAGCAATCTGGTTTTTAAATCAAAACGTCCTTCCAGATACTCATAGGCCGTATATACTTTTAACTTATAATACATAGGCAGAAAAAAGACGGATATTATGATCATGGCTACAGGCAGCCCAAAATAGAATTGGATAAAACGCATGCCATCTGTATAGGCTTGTCCTGGAGTAGATAAGAAAGTAATTGCACTTGCCTGAGTTGCCATAATCGACAGTCCTATTGTCCACCATTTGGTGCTGTCGCCTCTCAGGTAACTATCCATGCTATTCGTACCTCTCGTTTTCCAAACTCCATAGGTAACAATGGCCAACAGCGTACCAAATAGAATAATCCAGTCTATTATACTCATGAAAAATATTTTGTGAATAAATAAAAAAGGACTATTAAAAGGGCAAGGTTGCCCAGTACAATTGGGTAGATTTTATTCCAGCTTCCAAATATGGGTGGTCGGTCGTTCTGATCTTTGATGTCTGTCATTATGTATTGGTAATATTCAAATGTCCCCTTTCATCGTGGGTTTCTATGGTAAACTTACCATCAGAATATTCCAAAATATACAAACTCAAATTGTCATGATCAAATGAATCCATTTCTTTGATGTGCAAACCGGTGATCCATGCGAGCAAAATCTTAAGCGCCCGGCCATGCATACATACCAATACCAGGTCTTCTGGTTGCGCGGCAATATAGTTCAATGCCTCTTCCTGTCGTCTTTGAACATCTAATGGATTTTCACCTCCTTCCAGCTTTGGTGATAGTTTTCCCGATTTCCATTGATCAATTATCCGATAGTACTTTTTATTATTTGCGCCTTTTGCAAATAGCCCCTCCGACTCTCCCCAGCAGATCTCATCCAAACCTGCAAGCTCCTCATGAGGCAATCCAAGATCAATAAATTTTTGAACAGTTTGTTTCGTCCTCTGCAAAGTGGAAGTATATATTTTCTGAAAAGGTACATCTTTGTAGGCTTGAAAAAATGCCTCGGTTTGTTTGAATCCTTTCTTGCTCAATTTGGAATTCACATACCTTCCCTGAACAATCCCCCGATGGTTGTGCCCTGTTTGACCATGCCTGATTAAATAAATTTTTTTAGGCTCCAAATTTCTATATATTTGGCCGCAAAGAAATAGTAAAATCATAAGTTTTGCAAACAGAAATGTTCGATAAAAATATTAAAGTATCACATCTGCAGGAAATAAGTAAGAATACCATGGTCGAGCATTTGGGAATTGAGTTTTTAGAGTTGGGAGAAAACTATATAACAGCTAAAATGCCCGTGGATCACAGAACACACCAGCCGATGGGTTTGCTACATGGAGGTGCTTCCACCGCGCTGGCAGAAACCCTGGGAAGTGTGGCTTCTGCTATTTTTGTGGATTACAACAAATTCCATTGTGTGGGTCTTGAAATCAATGCCAACCACCTGAAATCAGTCAAAAATGGTTATGTAACCGGAAAGGCGACTCCTATCCATTTAGGAAAGAAAACACACGTTTGGGATATTCGAATAAAAAACGAATCTAATGAACTCGTTTGCATAAGCAGGCTTACAGTTGCCATAATAAAAAAGAAAGAAGTCTAACAAACGAATCTACAGTTTATTAATAAGCCAAATATTGAATCAATGTCGGATATAAGCGGGGAGGCAGTTACCAAATTAAAAGAGACAAGCCTTAAACAATTAGTAATCAAGGATTATTTTAATCAATGTATTAAAAATAACTTTGGGTGCGCAATTTACCGTCTTCCTAAAAAATCTACCAAACATTTAATAATTGACCTGTCCGGAGGTGAAAAACTTAACCACATCCACCTTGACGAAATGAGTGAAGGATTTATTTTTCATCCCTTTTCAACTGATCACCATGAGATAAAATTTATAAATAAGGATTTACATTTTATCGAGCAAGAAGAAGCTCAGAATCCCGAAATTATACATTCCAAAATTTCTCATGATGAAATAAATGAAATCTTTAAGCATCAAATTAATTCATCAGAATATAAGTCTGCCAATATCCATAAAAACAATAAAGCTCAGAAGAACGACCTAGAAGAAAAATTATTTAAACGGCTTGTTGAAAAAGCCATCGCCGAAATTGATACAGGTGAGTTTCAAAAAGTGGTCATTTCCCGGGCGAAAGAAATTGATTTGACAGATCAATTTGAAGTATTTAATTTCTTCACACAGCTTTGTGACAGATACAAAAATGCATTTGTCTATTTGACTTATATTCCGGGTATTGGAATCTGGATTGGGGCAACACCAGAAATCCTTATTGAAATTGACAAGAATAACAATTTTAAAACTGTGGCGCTGGCGGCAACCCAGGCCTTCAGTCCTGCTTTAGATGTTGCCGAAACCACCTGGTCGCAAAAAGACATTGAAGAACAGGCCATGGTCAGCAGGTTTATTATAAATTGTTTTAAAAAAATTAGACTCCGCGAATTTGAAGAAATAGGACCTCGCACACATCTCAGTGGTAACCTAGTGCATTTGAAAACAGATTATAATGTGGATATGGACCAGGTATCGTACCCTCAGTTAGGTTCTGTTATGCTGGAATTGCTCCATCCTACCAGCGCTGTCTGCGGAATGCCAAAAGAACCAGCTAAGGACTTTATCAATGAAAATGAAGGATTCGACCGTGAGTATTTTTCCGGATTTCTTGGCCCTGTAAATATGGAGGATGAGACTAATATATTTGTCAATCTGAGATGCATGAAATTAGTAAAGCAAAAAGCAAAGCTCTATGCCGGAGCGGGAATCATTTCATATTCCAATCCACAAAAAGAATGGAATGAAACAGAAATAAAAATGCAAACACTGCTCAAAGTGCTAAGAGAAATGTATTGACTACTGCCTAGTTCCTCTGTAAAAAATTCAACACCCAACTTTCGACTGCCGTTTCAGGACAAATATATATACCTTTAATTGGATAATCTGTTTTCAATTAGACTGATAAGAGATTGCCTGCCCACCGAAACTTTACCGCGTTCGCTAAAAGCTTTAGCGGTTGCGAAGCGTAGGTGGGATAAGAGATTGATGCAAATTGATAATTGAACTTACGACTTGTGAGTTTGCGAGATTGTAAACTGGCAACCTGAAATCCGGAACAATATTTTAAGGGAGTGTTGGATGATATCCAATTCAGACAATTTGTTGATAAAAAGGTGAAACTACTTACAATTCTTCCTATAGGCTTCCTCTGCACCTTCTGCATTGAGTTCTGCTGCCTTTTTCAAATCTGCACAAGCAGCTTGATTCTTTTTGAGGTATAATTTCAAGGCCCCTCTATGTAGATAGGCTTCGCCAAAATCGGGCGATATATTTATGGCCGAATTGTATTGATGTAATGCATCGCGGATATATCCCTGCTTATGATTTGCCCTGCCGATTAAATAATGAGCCATCGAGTTATTCGGATCTTTCTCAAGCACTTTTTCGCTGTAGTACGGAACAGATTTATAATCACCTAGCCGATACATTTCCTGACCGATACTCAGAAGCGCATTTTCGTTGAGAGGATCAAGTTCAATAACCTTATTAAAATCTTCCAGGGCTTTATCATAATCACCAATTTCCTGGTAGCAACGCCCTCGATTGTAAATGGTTTTTACATGCCTGGGTTTCAATTTCAAATAGCTGCTATATGCTGTAATCGCTTCGGCATACTTTCCCGCTTGAAAATAATTATCTCCGACCAATGAACTTTCATTTTGGCATGATGAAATTGCTACAATTAATATGATGAAAAGAAAATGTTTTAATTTCATGATAAATTGAAAAACTGGGAATAAGTCACTTTAACATCTAACGTCAAGATTTGCAAAAGTATTGATAATTAACGTGAATCCTTAAACAAATTTCCTTTAGACAGAAACATTATTTTCACGAAGCGCATCGTTGAGCGACGTCTTTAAGTTCGTGCTTGCTTTACGTTGGCCTATTATCAAAGCACAGTTCACGTTATAATCGCCTGCAGGAAATTTTTTAGTGAAAGAACCAGGCACTACAACTGCCCTTTCCGGTACATACCCTTTATATTCTACAGGTTCCGGCCCCGTGACATCGATGATCTTACTGCTTGAAGTCAGGGTTACATTTGCACCCAGTACAGCTTCTTTTCCAATTCTAACCCCCTCTACCAAAATACATCTGGATCCAATAAATGCACCATCTTCGATGATTACAGGCGCAGCCTGCACAGGCTCCAAAACTCCACCTACACCAACACCTCCACTGAGATGAACATGCTTTCCTACCTGCGCACAGCTACCCACAGTCGCCCATGTATCAACCATCGTTCCCTCATCGACATAAGCGCCAATATTTATATAAGATGGCATCATCACAACGCCTTTGGAAATGTAGGCGCCATAACGGGCTACTGCATGCGGTACGACACGGATTCCCTTTTTGCTGTATCCTGTTTTAAGTCTCATCTTATCATGGAACTCAAACGGTCCAACTTCGATGAGTTGCATTTTCTGAATTGGAAAATAAAGAATCACTGCCTTTTTTACCCATTCATTCACCTGCCAGGAATCCCCTTTCGGTTCAGCAACTCTAATCGTTCCCTGATCCAGATCTTCAATGATTGTCTTTATAGCGATATTGGTGTTTTTGTCATTTAACAATTCACGGTTATCCCAAGCCTTTTCGATTAATTCTTTCAGTTCCATTAAAACAATTATAGTTTTGAGTTTTATAAAATAATATGACGAAGAAAGTCATCGCGATAATTTCGGTTCTAAAACCTGTTGACGATACTCGAAATTTTGAGAAGATCGCAAGAACTCTTGGCAATAAAAATAAATATGATATTAATATCATAGGTTTTTCAACAAAAATAATTCCTACAGCACCCAATATTAGATTTTATCCAATATTCAATTTTAATAGAATTGGATTTAATAGACTCTTTGCTCCAATCAAAATTTATCAAATACTACTTAAAGTAAAACCTCAACTAATCATAGTTACATGCTCTGAATTACTGATAGTTAGCGCCCTATACAAAATATTATTTGGCAGTAAGATTATATACGATTTACAGGAAAATTATTATAGAAATATTGCTTTTACAGATGCTTATCATCCAGCTGTCAGATATCCTATTGCGATCGCCACAAGGATTATTGAATATGTAACCAGTGTATTTATTGATCACTTTATATTGGCAGAAAAGATTTACAAAAAACAGTTGAAATTTATTGAGTGGAAATACGATATCCTTGAAAATAAGGCCATTATAAACGAAATACCAAAGGTAAAGTCTCGAACAAATGAGGATAAAATGCGCTTAGTTTATGCTGGAACAATTGCAGAACATTACGGCATATTCGATGCTTTAAATTTTTGCGAGTCCATCAATAATGAAAACCAAATACTTGAACTTTATATAGTCGGGTATGCTCATAAATCAAGTGTCTATCAAAAACTGATTGAACAAACTGCCGGCAAACCGTATATTAAAATTATTGGTGGAAATACTTTAGTAACTCACAACCAAATACTTATAGAAATGAGCAAGGCAGATTTTTGCCTGCTTCCATACCAATACAATAAAAGTATTGAAGGCAGGATTCCGAC
Organism: Bacteroidota bacterium; assembly: GCA_024280115.1. Taxonomy (GTDB): domain Bacteria; phylum Bacteroidota; class Bacteroidia; order Cytophagales; family Cyclobacteriaceae; genus JAAUQL01. The sequence continues at coordinate 48,486 of JAJRQT010000215.1, forward strand.
AAAGCTATTTGAATGCCTGGCAATGGAGATATCGGTAATTATTTCACCAAATCCATCTTGGACTGAAATAGTCAAAGAAAACAATGCCGGGATAATTTATGAATTCCAGGGGCTTCATGCTTTCAATTTAAACAAACTGCAAAATAAATATTTCGGAAAAAGTATGTCTTCGCAATATCTGTGGGACAATAATGAAAACAGACTTTTGCAGATTGTAAATGATGTGATTTTATGATGTTTAGACTAAGCTAAATTTATTTTTCATTTAAACATAACATGCTTATACTACTCATAAACAAACAATATCGTGAGTAAAATTCTAAACCTATAAATTTTTAGATTGGCCTAAATTTATTTACTTTTGCATAAAATGAATCCAATGATTGAATTAAGTTTTGCTGAAGAAAACTACCTGAAAGCTATATATCATTTATCTTCGGGTGGTCAAAATATGGTAAATACTAATGCAATCGCAGAACGGCTCAATACCAAACCTGCATCCGTCAGCGACATGATTAGAAAACTTTCTGAAAAAGGTGTAATTACTTATTTAAAATATCAAGGTGTAAACATTACGGAACTTGGAGAAAAAAGAGCGTTGTGGGTAATTAGAAAACACCGGCTTTGGGAAGTCTTCCTGGTAGAAAAACTTAACTTTCACTGGGATGAGGTTCATGAAATTGCCGAGCAACTGGAACACATTCACTCCTCCCTCCTGATCTCAAGACTGGATGAATTTTTAAAGTATCCGAAGTTTGACCCTCACGGAGATCCTATCCCAAATGAAGAGGGGATTATATCTTCCAAACCGAGAATTATCTTATCCGAACTCAAAAAAGGGACTGCCTCCGAACTGGTTTCCATGAAAGATACCGGAGCTGTTTTTCTCAATTACCTGGACAGGATTGGCATGAAGATCGGCGCCAAAATTACGGTTATTGATACCATTGAATTTGATGGATCATTGGAGATCAAAACTGATGAAGACAGGGTCTTATCTATATCAAAGCAAGTAGCCGATAATTTACTTGTGATCGCTAAGTGAAGTCTTATAATCCCTAAAATATTGTGCTGAAATTTTGTCGCACAAACGTTAAAGTATGTAATTGTCTGATTTTGTTTAAATCTTTTACTTAATTTTTACGTTCTTTGAAGGATGGTTTGGTCATTTATCGATAATTGAATAGAAGATCAACAGATATGATAATTAACAATTTAGAATAAAAAACAACAGGTATGTTTCTTAAAGTTTATAAAATAATATTCTCATTCTTGCTTATTGCTTTGTTAAACAGTAATTCTTTCGCACAGGAAAAAGCAACAGTTAAATGGTACACTATTGAAGAAGTCCAGGAATTGGTAAAAAATGAACCGAGAAAAATTTACATCGATATGTACACAGACTGGTGTGGTTGGTGCAAAGTAATGGATAAAAAGACATTTACCGATAAAAACATTGTAGAACATCTAAATAACAATTTCTACGCGGTGAAATTTGATGCTGAAGGAAAAGAAAATGTAGTCTTTAAAAACCAGACCTTTAAATTTATAGCTCAAGGTTCCCGGGGTTATCATGAATTGGCCGCAGCGCTGATGCAGGGAAAAATGAGTTATCCAACATCTGTATTTCTCGATGAAAGCTTAAATGTCATATCACCTTTGCCCGGCTATTATCCTCCTGAAAAACTACAACCGGTACTTGAGTTCATTGGCCAAGATCATTATAAAACAACGAACTATGAGCAATTTTTGTCAAAAAAAGATGGTGTGAATAATTGAGCAAGAATCTTAATAGTGAATTTGAAGACACAATAGCAGCGCTTTCAACTCCCCAGGGTATTGGCGCCATCGGCGTCATCAGGCTCTCCGGAAAGTCTTCCATTGAAATTGCAAACAGCATTTTCAAGGGGAAAAACCTGCTGGGTCAAAAATCACACACCATTCACTTTGGGAAAATTATTGACGATAAAACTGTAATTGATGAAGTCCTCATTTCTATTTTTATTGCCCCACGGTCTTTTACAAAAGAAAATATTATTGAAATTTCATCACATGGATCTCCTTTTATCTTACAAAAAATATTAAAGCTCCTGATTTCAAAAGGAGCCCGACTGGCTAAAGCCGGTGAATTTACCAAAAGAGCTTTTTTAAACGGGCAATTCGACCTCACACAGGCTGAATCCGTTGCCGACCTTATAAATTCAGATTCGGAAGCAACCCACATGGCTGCCATGAATCAAATGCGTGGGGGATTTTCAAAAAGGATTAAGGTGTTGAGAACAGAGCTTATCCATTTTGCATCTATGATAGAATTGGAGTTGGATTTTTCGGAAGAAGATGTTGAATTTGCCAATCGTGACCAATTGACTGAGTTGGTGTTGAAGTTGCAAAAAGAGATTCATAAACTGATTGAGAGCTTCAGCGTTGGGAATGTGATTAAAAATGGAGTCCCAACAGTAATAGCCGGTAAACCAAACTCCGGGAAATCTACCTTACTTAACACACTCCTCGAAGAAGAAAAAGCAATTGTTTCTGAAATCCCCGGTACCACAAGAGATTTTATTGAAGACCAAATCCACATCAAAGGCATAAGCTTCAGATTTATTGACACCGCTGGTATCAGAGAAGCCAGAGATAAAATTGAAGCTATTGGAATAAAGCGTACCAGGGAAAAGATGAAGGTTGCCTCCCTAATCATTTACCTGATAGACCTGTGTAATGAATCGATTGAGGAAATTGGAATAGAAAAAACCAAGCTTAAAAAGCTGGGAATTCCCTATCTATTAACGGGTAATAAAACAGATAAATTAAAAACAGATGAAATTACGCTTGTAAAAAATGCATTCCCTGAGATGATTTTCATTTCAGCATCCAATGAAAATAATATTGAATTTCTCAAAGAGAAACTGATTCAACTTGTTCAATTGGATACCTTTAAGACAGGAGATACGATTATCACAAATGTTCGCCACCTCGAAGGGCTTCAAAATACTCAATTGGCACTTAACGATGTCATGAAAGGGATCGAAAATAATGTAACCGGAGATTTCCTGGCAATGGATATCAGGCAGGCACTACATTATCTCGGCGAGATCACAGGTGAAATATCCACAGAAGATTTACTTGAAAATATATTCAGCAAGTTTTGTATCGGCAAATAGGATACTTCCAGAATGTACCTGGACTTCACCGGTGATGGGAATCGACGAAAAGAAACCTTAGGCCTTTTTATTTACAACAGACCCAAGGGTCAGGCACAAAAGCAGCATAATCGTGAGTAAAAACATAAAGACGTGGCGTATCGAATTGAAGTAATGAGCAAAATCCAAAACTCACTTTTCGGATTGGAAATCCTGAACCGGAAAAGAATAAAATTTCTGGATTACTTTATGGAGCGGATAGAGAAAAGCAAAATGAGTGATGGAAATACAGATCAATGGAACAGCGCTTTAAAACATATTGAAAATTTTGATCAGGTAAATATTTACCCGGATCAAATACATGAACGCTGGATGGAAGACCTGAAGAAATCTATGCCAAAATTGTAGATGAAAGAAAGAAGGATGCAGCAGAGCGGATACCGGAGTTAGAATTAAAAATATAATTTACCATTTTCAAAGCTTTTATTCAAATTGCTTTAGCACATACGTTTCAAGAAGACGAACTTTAATTTGAGGTTGGATACTAACGGTCTTGATAATCGCCGGAATAATGATGGACTCACCTTGTTTAACCTCAACTGTATTTTCATGTTCATCGGTTATCTTGCATGAGCCTTCAAAACAAACATAGATAACAAACGAATCTATTTTGGAGAAATCTCTGAATATGTTTTTCGTCAGCTTCAATAATACCGTAGTGAAGTACCGGGTTGATTCCAGGACTTCAGGTTTATTCTCTTCTCTATCGTAAACAGTACGATAATCCTTGTGTATTGTATAATCAATAGCATCTTTTGCCAATTCAGTATGCAACTCACGTTTCTTCCCATCAGCACCTACACGGTCATAATCGTAGATACGATACGTGAGGTCTGATGTTTGTTGAATTTCGATGAAAAAAGCTACGGCTTTAGCGGCATGCACACGTCCAGTCGGGACTAAAAAACATCTCCGGATTCGATATCATATTGTCTCAAATAGGATACGAAATTATTATCCGTAATCGCCTTATCATATTTTTCAGGCGTCATTTGCTTTGAAAAACCCATAAGAACTGAAGCTCCGGGACTTGCATTGACTATATACCACATTTCAGTTTTTCCAATTGAGTTGTGGCGTTTTTTTGCCAACTCATCATTGGGGTGAACTTGAATGGAAACATCTGCATTGGTATCGATAAACTTGATTAAAAGGGGAAAAACAGTACCAAATCGTTCATAATTATACTGACCAACCAGATCTTTTTTATATTCAACTATCAATTCATCAAGCCGTTTACCTTTTAGTGCTCCATTGGAAACAATGGAAACGTTTCCTTTTACTCCCGAAATTTCCCAGCTTTCACCAACATTGTTTTTTCCTGGTGTAATACCTTTGAATGCACATATTTTGTTGCCCCCCCAAATTAACTCTTTGAGGATTGGCTTAAATTTTAATGGATACAGTTTCATTGTCTATCTTTTTACATAATTCTACTCCAGGTTGGCATGTCTCTCAAACATCATTTCACCTGTTTGATTCAGTTTATTCATCAAAGACATGACAATAGCATCATAAACCAGCAAGCTTAATTGTTCGAAACCCGAACCCATTGGCTGGATAGAAGCTCCTATGTGCGTTTTATCCTCTACTTTGGGAGATGCTCCCGGAAGTACAATTTTTGCATCTGCAAGATCAGCAATAGTTGAGTTCGAAGTCAATGTATTAAGAATGATGTTCAAGCCATTCTTTTTTGCTTTTTGGGCCAGGGAAACGAGGCTTTGTGTCTCGCCTGAGCCAGAGCCGATGATAAGCAAGTCGCCTGGCTTTGTGTGAGGCACTGTAATGTCACCAATAAAATGAACGTCAAGCCCTAAATGCATTAATCGAGATGCAAATGCTTTGATTGCCACTCCAGAGCGTCCTGCACCAGCTACATAAATACGCTTGTTTGGGCCAATGTACGAGATGAATTTTGCTACCTGGGTTTCATCTATCTGTAATGAACTTACTTTAAGTTCTCCCAATATTTTACTTAGTATTTCGGTTGTTTTCATACTTTAGTAGTCAAAATATCTTTAATCATTATTGTTTCTTTCACAGGGTCCGCGGCATTCAAAATACCACCTCCAATGATAATAATGTCAGGCATATAGGGCATATAACTGTGAAGATTGCTTGAATTAAGCCCACCAGCTACAGCAATTTTCGCATTTTTTGTTGCTCCTTTCATCTCAATTAGGTCATCCAAAGGAGTTCTTCCATTCGCTTGCTGATCGACACCTGTATGAACTGCAAGATATTCCACACCAATGTCTTCCAGTATATTAATCCTTCGTGTCAGATCGGGTACACAAATCATATCCACTACCACTATCCTGTCATACTCCCTGGCTTTCTCCACGCAGGCATTGATTGTTGCTATATCGGTAATTCCCAATACCGTTACATAGTCCGCACCTGCATCGAAAGCAATTTCGGTTTCATATGCACCTGCATCCATAATCTTCGTATCACACAATACTTCTTGTTTTGGAAATCTCTTTTTAATTACCCTTGTTGCTTTCATACCTTCCATCATGATGAATGGAGTGCCAATCTCAATAATATCCACCTGGTTTTCCACTTTGTGTAATAATTCGATGGATTTTTCTATTGTCAGATCATCTAATGCTAATTGTAACTTCATCTTATATTATTTTATTGTAACTGAGCTCTAAATTGTCATCTCAGGGTATTATCTAGTTCATTAAAAAATGCGTCTTTTCCCTGCATGCACCTTTTTCACACGACTTCCTGGCCAAATGTTGACATAAACCGCATATTATAAATATATACCGCATCTATTTTGCATATATTTACTTTAATGCTACTAATAATGCGGTATAAATGCAATATTTAAAGAAAAATTTATGATCAAATCAACACGTCACCAACTCATTTTACATCGAATTAAAATGGATCACAGGATTTATATCACATCCTTAAGTAGAGAGTTAGGAATTTCTGACGATACATTAAGAAGAGATCTAATTGAATTGGATAAACAGGGATTTTTAACCAAGGTACATGGTGGAGCCATTGCAAAATCAGGCATTTCGGTAGAGTTTACTGACAGATTGAACACGGGGATCGCTGAAAAACAACAGATGGCCGCAAAGGTCATCCCCATGTTTCACCCAGGAGATATATTATTGATAGATGGTGGCACCTCCAATCTGGCCGTTGCCCATCAGCTGCCTATCGATATGGAAATGACCGTTTATACAAATAGCTTTCCAATTATCAATGCGCTGTTTAATCACCCTAATATAGACTTAATATGCTTAGGGGGAAAAGTTTTTCCTTCTTCTCAAGTTACCGTCGGTGTTTCCGTTTACCAGGCTTTACAAACGGTAAGAGCCGATTGGCTGATTCTTGGTGTTAGTAATATACATTCGCAGCTGGGATTAACTGCCCCGGAACGGGAAGAAGCTATGTTGAAACGATTAATGCTGGAAAGGGCTCGTAATCGAATTGTTTTGGGAGACAATTATAAGTTCAAAACCGCTGAATCGTATTGTATTGCTTCGTTAGATGAAATTGACTATTTAATCGTTGAGGATTCCAACATTGAATCTGTTAAACAGCAATTATCGGATCATACATGCACAATTATTTAATGGAGATTAATCACAAGGCAAATCACAAAATACGATAGCATTTAAATCTGCAAATTACACCCTCTTGAGAAAGATAAAATCACCTCATTACCCCGATGCTCCTTCTTTTTCAGAGTTTCCTGTGGATAACGCTGATGGGGAGTAAAGATTCATTGACACCATAATTATGAATTTCCAATTCTCCGGAAGTAAGCGTGATCAATGCTCAATGCATATTCATCTAGGTGAAAATCGTGATAGAAATAAATTAAAGATCAATAAATGAAAAAATGTAATTGTTTGCAGACAGCTTATTACCTGTAATTAAATCAACAGTTATTTGCTTCAAGGATTGGATTATAGCTACCTCTGAGGATGTGATGATATTTTTTAAAGCCATTCTATTCAAAAAAATTATAGCGTTTAAAAAATCAAATATATTCGTTCTCATGGGGAATAGAAAACAGCTTGCATTGGGTAAAAGATGTCACATTCAAAGAAGATGATTCTAAAATACGTATGGGTGAAGCTCCTCCAGCATTGTCAACAATCAGAAATGGTGCACTTAATATATTTAGAAAGAATGGAATGAATGAAATAGCAAAAGCTATAAGGTTGGTGTCAAACGATATTGAAAAGCTCTGTGAACTGATAATTTAGAATGCAACAGCCCTGCTCCTTGGAGGGGAATTTAATCTTGGTTTAAATTGAATTTGTCACATTCAATGATCGCCTGGTTAATAGCCGTTACCTTTTACCGCAATAAAATAGCTACTGCACAATTACATGCTTAGAATCAACAATCTTATACAGCTTATCTGCCCTGCGAACTTTTGAACTTACGGGAATAGAGCAATATTCTCCCTTTACACTTGAGCTTACATTCTTAAGGTCAACCCGGATTTCTTCTACCTTTGATTCCAAAACTCCGGTTGTGGGACCGGTAATGATAATTTCATCTCCCAATTCAAGCGACTGACTTTCTATCAGGAATTCGGCAACACCAATTTTACTGAAATAATTTATGCCTTTCCCAATGTAAACTTTTCGTTTTGTGGCGGAGGAGCCATATTGCCCACTCCACTCGCCAAGTTTTCTACCCAGATAATAACCATCCCAAAATCCACGATTGAAAACTGCTTCTAATCTTTGTTCTGAATTCGCAATAAACTCTTCGTTAAACTCATTGTTCTCAATAGCAAGCAGAGCTTCGTTGTAAGCCTGCGTTACAGTTTTAACATATTCCGGAGATCTGCCTCGGCCTTCAATTTTTAGAATTTTCACTCCCGCCGATAAAATTTTGTCAATAAAGGGTAGTGTATTCAAATCCTTGGGAGACATTATATATTCATGATCCACATTTAATTGTTCACCCGAATCGAGATCTGTCACCTCATAGCCCTTCCTGCAAATTTGACGACAGGCACCTCTATTTGCGGATTTATTACTTTGATGCAAACTCATATAACATTTTCCTGATATCGCCATACAAAGAGCCCCATGGATAAATACCTCAATCCTAACGAGCTGGCCAGCAGGACCTTTGATTTGCTCCTCTATGATTTTATCACATATATACTTCATTTGATCAATGCTGAGCTCACGAGCCAAAACCATGACATCTGCAAATCCTGCATAGAATTTTACACTTTCTATATTGCTAATGTTGGCTTGGGTAGATATGTGCACCGGAACATTATTATTTCTAACAACCTGGATAACTGCGGGATCAGATGCAATAATCGCAGAAATCCCAGCCTCTTTTGCCTTACACACTAAATTATTCATCTGTTCCATCTCTGCATCATACATCACAATGTTCAATGTCAGATATGACTTTATATCGGCTTCATTACATATATTGGTAATTTCCGGGAGGTCATCAATGGTAAAGTTTTTTGCAGATCCCGAGCGCATATTTAATTTCCCGACACCAAAATAAACCGAGTTGGCGCCACCTTGAATTGCTGCTCTCAGAGATTCAAAATCTCCTGCAGGAGCCATTAATTCTATTTCATCCCTTACCATATTTTAATAAATTAATCGACAAAATTAATTATTTTTTGCGAATTCAAGAGTGAATAAGAAGCCCTCTTAAATTCTAACCCTGTCCTTTTAGTCACTGGACTTGAAGGAATAGTGATCATATTTAAAAAACTTTCAAATCCTGAAATAGATTTTGGACAACTGTTTTTATTCAAGGGTTGGTAAGAAAACTCTCTTTTATCCGTCATTTACAGAAATTAAGATATATCTACTTATTGATAATCAGCGACTTGAGATTGCCACGATGTGCCCGATATGACCCAGGATATAGTTTATTAGCAGGAAATTTATCGGGTGGACTTATAAAACATAACAGAAGATTATTTTTCTTCGGAAATGTCTCTAACTACTCCTGTATAGCTAATACTCTGCTTTTTATTACTGGAAACTGAAAGTGAAGCGCTTTCCAATGAAGATACAGAAAGTATGCAATTGTAAGTATCTCCCGGGCCTTTTACTCTGAATTTAATAGTTAACCGTCGTTTTTTATCGTTATTTTCAACAGAATAATTATCCATTGGGCCATCAAAATTTATACCTCCATCGCTGTTGGAATACCCCCCACTAAATGCGCGACCAAAAAAAGGCAGTTCTGCTGAGGCATTTTCACCTTTGACTCTTAAAAAATTTGGCCTTGTCGTGAGATCAATTTGACGTCCACTTTGAGGGTTTGCTTTTCGCCCGACGAATTCATATTTGCCTGATTGAACAAGATTCAATATACTTTCATATTGCTCTTGCTTTACCTTGTTTTTGGCTTCCTTTTTAGAATTCTGGGCAAAGGCAGTGATGCAAAAGAAAAGTATTATTGAAATCGGCAGTAGGAAATTTCTCATGACAGAAACGTTAGGTTTTATTTACTGCCCAATTTAGAAATTGTTTGTTAAAAAATCCAGAAATTATTTTGCTAGTACTTTAAATTCTACACGTCGATTGTATTGTCTGCCCTCATCGGTGTCATTGGAAGCAACTGGTTCTGATTCTCCATATCCAACAGCTTCAACTTTATCGATCCGAACTCCATTTTTAGTCAGATATTCCCGGACAGAATTTGCTCTTGCATCCGACAAGTTTATATTAGCTGCATCCGAGCCAATTGCGTCAGTGTGTCCTGAGATTTCAATTTTAAGGTCTGGGAATTTTTCGAAATATGGAAAAATACGCTTCAGTTCATTATAGGATTCCTCTCTGAGGCTTGCTTTGGCAAAATCAAAAAAGATATTATTTAATCTAATGGACTGGCCTACCTCTAAAGGTACTACATATAAATCCCGCTCTATCACATCATTAATCACCCTGTTTTCCGTACTTATGTTTTGATTCTCGGAAAGGTAATTATCAGCATCGGCAAAGAATCCGAATTTGCCCCCCAATGGTAAAATCAATTCATATTCCGCCTCCGGGCCATTGGTTTTTATTGTATTATAAATGCTTCCATCCATCATATTTTCAAATACAACATCTGCCTGTACAGGCTCCAATGTCGTTTTATTCAATACCCTGCCCCTGACATATATTTTTTCGCAGACGGCCTTTCCCTGTTGGTAAAGCACCTGCACTTCCTGATCGTAAATGGCCCTTTTATAGATCCTCACCTCATCCATCCAACCTTTATACGGGCGACTTCTTCCATTCAACTGTCTGCCAAGCTTTAATGACAATGGCGATCTGACATTGATGTATCTGCCGGTCTGCTTTCCGATTTTATCCAGCTTGCCATCGATATAAATTCTTATTTCTCCATTTCTTATCCACGTTGCTACAATATGATGCCAGGTATCATATGAAAGAGCTGTCTTGCTGAATATCCCATTTTCCATGGTTCCGGGTGAGCTGACAGCCATAATCACTTTATAACTGCTGTTTAGCCATAATCCAAAGTGATCTTTATCTGTATCAAATGCCCATTTGGCCATAATCGTTGCTAATTGCAATTCAGATATTTCATCCGGTCTTACCCATACAGACAAAGTCAGGCCATTCCAATTTCCATTGAGCGACCTGTCATTTCCACAATCAATATAATCCTGGTAGCCATTGAAACTGTATGCCATATCTCCGCATCTACCCTCCTCTAGCTTGGCGCCACTATTTTTACCATGATTTTTACCAACCTGATCATTGGTATCTTCATCAAAATTATAGTAAGAAACCAATCCTCTTTCAAGGTTTACCTGTTGTGTGAAACCTGCAGGAACTATTGTCAACAACAAAAATAATATGAGTGAAAGCCTAATCATTTTAATCATATTTACTTTAAAAAATCTATTTAAAGGCAATATTCAAAAATATGTTTATTCAAAGGAAGTGGAGATTATGAAATCATTACCGCGTAAGATTATAAAGTATTTAGTAAGAAAAAATCAGTTGATTTCTATGCAAAACCGGTGGAGCTTATCTTTGAAAAAAATATTATGCGAAGAATTTTGATGCTTGCAAAACCTGAAAAAGGTATTACCTTTGTGGCTTGTCGAATACCAATTTTTGCGCACGTGGCGGAACTGGTAGACGCGCCAGGTTGAGGGCCTGGTGGGAGATTATTCCCGTGGAGGTTCGATTCCTCTCGTGCGCACAAATTAGACTATAATTGGCCTTGATTGGCCTTAAAGGCACTTTTCAGTCATTGGATACATCCCAAAAACACGCCAAAACACGCCATTGTGATACACTTTTGTGACACATTTTCGCATCAAACAGGCCTGTTTTGGCAGCTATCGATATTTATTCTAATTTTAGAGAAATCTTTGATACAATGACAACTCCAAAAGCAGAATACAGAGTACTTCTCAATAGACGAAAACGTACTAAAAGCCGGGATGGTAGATTCCCGATTGAAATCGAGGCGTACATTCCAAACGCCAGGGAAAGAAAGTATTTTCCTACTCATATAAAGATCACACCGGATCGATGGAATAATAGAAAGAAAAAGGATGTATATATAAATAGGAAACACCCGAACTACCATAACCTAAACAACCGGATCAGAACGATTATTCAAGGGTATGAAGATATCGAGCAAAAATACCTGGAAGATCGCAAACCATTTCATTTACAATATCTGAATCAGGATGACCAAAAGGAAAAAGAACAATCATTCATTAAATATTGGGAAGACTATATAAAAGCAAACCCAATGAAGCGGGCTCTCAATACGATTAAAGCCTACAAGACGGCTCTTAAAACATTAAAGGGGTTTAAAGAAAATATTCTTTTTTCAGAGTTGAATAAGAAACTTCTACTGGATTATGAATTGTATTTACTCGATTATACTTATATAAAGCAAAACGAAGAATTTAATTTGAAACCAAGTTCCGTTCATCGGATGTTTAAAGATCTGCAAGCGGCCATAAATAGGGCCATTCAGGAAGAGATCATGCAGCCACAGGATTCTCCTTTTGTTAGCTTTAAGTTTAGCCATTACAAAAATATGGAGGAGTCGGAAATAAGGTATTTGACTCCGGAGGAAGTACAGCGGATAGAGGATATGGAAATAACCAGGGAACAAAAACACCTGATCAAGACCAGGGATCTGTTTCTCTTGAGTTGCTACACAGGTTTAAGGTTTTGCGATATTACCAGGCTTTCGAGGGACCACCTGGTAGAAAAGCCCGATAGCATGGTGATAAGTATAAAACAGCAAAAGACCGGTAAGCGGGTAAATCTGCCAATACACAAAATGTTTGATAGAAAACCTCTGTATATAGTGAAAGCATGGATTGCCACTGGCAGAAAGGAGCTGGTTGGCAGCATTACCAACCAGTATGTTAACCGAAACCTAAAAGTAATAGCTGCCATGTCCGGCATAGATAAGCATCTTACCTTTCACATGGCCAGGCATACTTGCGGTACAGGGCTTGTAAGTCTTCGAATTCCATTGATAGCCATCCGTGATGTGATGGGGCACAGTAGTATTACGATGACTGAAAAATATGCAAAACTGATCCCTACAGCTTTGGAGGATCAATTAGAAAGTATTAATTATTGAATATGGCAAAGAGAGGAAGAATTACGGTAAAACATTATTTAAATGATAGACTTAAACCGTTGGACAAGAATAGATATCCTATCTATTTACAAATTACATTGTTAGGAAAGACAACTCAAGTTAAGAGCTTGGCATTAATTCCTTACGAATACTATGTGAGCATGGAAAATATAAAATTTGATTATAGCAATCATAATTTAGCTCAAGGATATGCTACAAAAAATGAGTTTAATAATTTAATGAATGATAAACAGGATTGGATCTATAAAAAACTAAAGAGGGAGCAAGATTCTATCAGAGCTTATTTTGAGTATTTAAATCCTTTTGAAAAAAATGAATTTAGTTTAAGTGGATTCAAAACAATATATTCTCATATGTCAAACGTGTTTGTATGGGATTATGAAGGAGAGTTACGTGACAATCTCTGCAATAAGGTGCAAACAAGTGATTATTTCCCATTATCAAATTTGATATATACAACCAAAATTGATGAATTATATAAAGCATTCGATTGTATTAAGGAAAGCGCAAAGTGCACAGTTCCAGCCATTGAGTTTATCATTAGTGATCTTGAGTTAATAGTTAAGATTTCAAAATTAATTAAAAGGTTTACTGATGGTGTCATTTTATTTAGCTACGAACTTTTCATCATAAAAGAAGATCTTCTAAAATATGTCCAGGAATCAGAAATTAATAAAATGTCAAATAATATGGTTTATAAGAATCTTCAAATATTCATCCAAAATCGAATATCCCGGTATCTAAAAGAATTCAATTAAAAATTTTGTAAAAAAAATTGGTTATTTATTGGTTATCCAATTTTTAACATTATTTTTGTTTAAATTGTTTGACAAATACAACGAATATATATTTAAATTTTTAAATAGGCGCACAATGGCAAGACAAGAAAGCGTAGTAATCGTAATCTCAAAAGAAGAATGGGACGAACATAAACGAAAAATAGACGAGCTCCATAATGCTCGAAAAAACTCATCACCGCTAGATGGATACGTAAGCAAAACACAAGTTCAAGAATTGTATGGGTTTAGTGATCGTACTTGGTCTAGACTAAAAAGCAAAGGCCTTATAAAAGCTAAGAGATTGGGCGGATTGCAATTCGTTGATACTAGTGAATTTATCGCTGCCATCGAAAATGAAAACTTATAAAGCTTTTCTAAAGAGCAAACAAAAAAAACCCGGCTCCAACCGGGTCTTATAATCTTTGAAAAACAACAAACGTCCGGCAAAGCGCCAGGGCATTTTATTTCAACAAAAATAGTAAAAAAATGGAAGAATTAGTAGAAAACATGATTTTGGTTTTGAATATCGAGGAACATCCTGGAAGAATCCAAAATTTTTTAGAGCAATTGTTCTTGGCCTTTTTTGGGTCTGATGATATTGAATCTTTGGAAAAATCTGATCGCGAAAGTTATGCATTTTTCTATATAACGCTAAAAGAATTTTTCGATCAAACAGATTCCAAGCTTGAAGAAAAACAGAAACTAAAACCAGGGGCTTAATAGCCCCTTTTTTTTAATAAAACAATAAAATCATGGATTGGAGTAATACAGAAGTTAACGATAAAATGCACGAATATTTTGAGGTGCGGAACGAAAAGATATTGGTTTCATTACCTGGCTTGAATAGGTTATTATTTGACCCACGTTGTCCATATTCAAAGCAACCAAATTTAGTGAAATACCTATTGAAGGTACAGAAACAATTAATTCAACGAAACTTAAATGGAACCATTAGAGAAACAACTTGAAAAGTTGAAAACGCTATCAATATTTCGGATGCAACTTAGAATCAAAATCAATGATCTACGAAGGAAAAAGAGCAAAATAGAAGGTGAAATAGAGAACTTGATTAATCAAATTAGCAACGCAGATTAATACAATTGAAATGATTAAGCAAAGTACTATACAAGCTGTTCGAGACCTCGCCATCCGCGATGTCATTGGCCACTACATAGAACTAAAAAAGAAGGGTGGCAACTATACGTGCAAATCGCCATTCACAGACGAAAATACCCCTTCGTTTACGGTTTTTACTCGAAACAACAATTTCAAATGTTTCAGCAGCGGCCAACAGGGCGATGGCATCACCTTCGTGATGGAGCACAATAAGCTGGAATTTTTCGATGCCATTCGAGAGATAGCAAGCGACCACGCAATACCCATTGAAGAAGAAGATCTCACCCAGGAGCAAAAGGAAAAGCGGCAAAAAGAGTATAACGAGCACAAAGAGATCATGAAAGTGATGGAGTATGCCAAAAATCACTTTCTAAACAATGAGATACCGAAAGATTGGAAAAAAGACCGCAAATACAAAGATGATTTGCTCTCCAAATTCGAGATAGGTTACGGATCCGGAAAGACCACCTTGGTTGACGATGCGCAAAAAGCGGGGTTTAGCAGGCAATTACTAAAAAAGGCAGGTTTGTTACGCAATGTATTGGAAAACCCAGAGAGCGACACCAAAGTTTGGAATCAGGTAGATGTATATGCCAATCGGGTAGTATTTCCTATGCTAAATACTAAAGGCAATACCGTTGCATTTTCCGGGCGCTACGATGGCGACTTCGAAAAAGACAAAGTATCAAAATACTACAATAGCCCGGATAGTATTTGGGAAAAAGGTAAAGTACTGTACGGTTTATACCAGGCCCAGGAGCGAATCAGAAAGACAGATAAAGCATACCTCGTGGAAGGACCAACCGATGTCATACGTATGCATCAAAAATCCCTGGATAATACCATAGGAATGAATGGATCATCCATCACGGATGATCAATGCAAGCTTCTTTTCCGCTTTACAGATCGAGTGACCATTGTACCTGATAACGACCAGGAAAAACCTGGCAATCCAGGGTTAAAAGCGCTGGCAAGAAACGCACAAAAATTACTATCTCATGGTTTTTATGTAAGGGTGCTTATACCAGGTAGTTTTAAAAGTAAGAAAAGCACAGATCCAGATGACTTCCTGTCTAAAATACCCTCAGATGAGCAATTCAATAAGTGGATG
>JAJRQT010000216.1 GCA_024280115.1 Bacteroidota bacterium
AGAATTCGCCTTTTTTTCAAATAAATAAAAATTAACCATGGGGAGAAAACTAAAACTTTTACCTCGCAAGAGGTATATTCCCCATCCTGAAATTTCATTACCAAAAATCTGATTTTTTTCTTAGGTTAACGACTATGGTGAGGACACAGACCGAGGCACTTGAATGAAAAAAATTCTTGACAAATTGCAATAACCGGTCAAGCAGGTTTAAACTAAGGCATGGGATGTTAAATAATTCTAAACCCGGTTGCCCTTAAGCTGGGCGCTTAAGTAGATGAGAGAAAGGTATAAAGACAGTTATATCAAATTGGATTAAGTTTATAATGTTTTCAAAAATGTAAAAGGAATAAATAAGAGTCCAAAAAAAAAAGTGTCTCAAAAAATCAATTTCAAGGCACTTTACAACTTTTAAAATAATATTATCGTCAATTATTATTTCGCCAATTCAATTTTAAATGGGATTTTCAGGTTATCCCATTTCAGGTACGCTGTGGCGCCACTGTCAGATAATTCATCAAAACCAAATTCAAGCCATTCAGTGTGTTCAGACTTTACCGGAGTTACAGTGATCACTAAGGCATTCTCTTCAGCATTGTATGTATAGCTGCCCCACATATCACTCTTTTTATTGAACATGATATCAAACGACTTTTCAGAAGGCAACATATGTATGCTGTAGGCTCCGGCTGCCAACTTTTTACCATTTATCTTCACGTCATTATTAAATTCTATGGTAGTATTTTCGTTAGCTCCCGCCCTCCATGGATACGGCTTATTGCTAGAATATTTATTGCCCTCATGCATGCCGTATGGGACTATATCTCCCCAAACTGTACGTCCTTTCACCCCCGGGCGACCGTAATTGATGAGAATATCCGTATCTACTCCAATTCGTTGGGAAACAGAAGCTTTGGGGCTTTTGCGAGGTTTTTCATCCTGTGCAACTGAAACAATGCTAAAGGCCATAAACGCCAATAGTACGATGCAATTAAGAATTGATAATTTCATTTTTTTTAAGTTAGGTTTTTTTATTCAAAATTCAGATAAAATTATATTTATGACAAGCAAAAATGAATTATTATTTCCAAAAATACATTATTGAAAAGATAATGATTTATCTCCTCGGTGACAATACAATCAATATCTCAACATTGTGTGATTTCCATATTTTGACCGTTTTTATAAACGTACGCTAAAATCCCTTTTCAACCCCCAATTCTTTAAAAGGAGACTCCCAATAAGTTCTTTTTTGGCTGCCCCGCCTTGCCGGAAGAGCGGCTTTATGTGTCGTCGTGAAACAAAAAAATAAACCTTATTTAACTTTTGAGGTTTTGTGGCGCAACCCTTTTCTCTTTTCTTGGATTAAATGCATAATAATTGAGTTATATTTGCATTTTGTTTTAAGAACAGGGTAAGATAAAGCAGTTGGATCATCATATTTTAACACTTCAAAACGGTATTAGAATAATTCACAAACAAGTTTTAAATACAAAAATTTCGCATTGTGGTTTTATTCTTGATATCGGGAGCCGGGATGAAAGCCCTTCTCAGCAAGGACTCGCACACTTCTGGGAGCATATGGCTTTTAAAGGCACGAAAAATCGAAGATCTTTTCAGATCATTAATAAGCTGGACTCGTTGGGGGGTGAATTGAACGCCTATACATCTAAAGAAAAAATCTGCTTTTATGCATCAGTATTAAATAACCATACCAATAAGGCGATCGACCTCCTGACTGATATTACTTTCAACAGTATATTTCCTGAAAATCAAATTGAAAAGGAGCGCAATGTTATACTCGAAGAAATGTCAATATATCAGGATTCTCCGGAAGATGCCATCCAGGATGAGTTTGATCAATTGATATTTTCGGGTCATCAATTGGGTAGCAACATTTTGGGCACAAGAGAGAGTGTTCAGGCTTTCAGGCAAAATGATTTCTTTCATTTTATCAGACAGAATTTAAATACTGACAAATTGATTTTTTCTTCCGTCAGTAGTTTGCCATTTTCAAAAATTGTTAAAACAGCCAGAAAGTATCTTGACGGTATTCCTTCGTATTCAGCAGTTAATAGTAGAAAATCATTCACCGATTATAATGCCAAAACAAGGGTCGTAAAAAGACCAATAATGCAGGCACATTGTGGTATTGGATCGCTTTCTTATAGCAATCAGGATTCAAAAAGGCTCCAGTTTTCATTGCTGATAAATATACTTGGCGGCCCTGCAATGAATTCAAGGCTCAACCTGGCTTTAAGAGAAAAATATGGCTTGGTTTACGCCATCGATGCCAATTATGCCGCATTTCATGATGTCGGATTGGCGAGCATATTTTTTGGATCAGAAAAAAAACAGCTATATAAAAGTGTAGATCTTGTTTTAAAGGAGCTTAAAAAATTTACTGATAAACCACTTGGCACGAGCCAATTGCATAAAGCCAAAGAACAATTTGTCGGTCAAATGGCCATGGCTGAAGAAAATAACATCAGCCTGATGCTGATGCTCGGGAAAAGTTTGCTTATTCATAACAAGGTAGAATCATTTGAAGATGTTGTATCGAAAATAAGAAATGTGACATCACAGGAATTATTGGATATTGCCAATGAGATATTTGCACTTGATAAATTGAGTTTTTTATATTTTGTCCCAAAAGAATAATAATGCATGTCGATTATTGAAGCAGAAATTGAAAAATACATTGCTCAGCATTCTTCCTCTGCCAGTAGCGTTCTTCAGAAAATTGAGCGGGAAACATATTTGAAAACTATCTATCCAAGAATGATTTCGGGTCAGATTCAGGGGAGATTTATATCCATGATATCTAATATGCTAAAACCTCTTCACATACTGGAAATTGGGACTTTTACCGGATATTCAGCAATTTGCCTGACTGAAGGAATGAAAGAAAATGGGCAATTACACACTATAGAAATCAACGAAGAGCTGAAAGATCAGAATTTAAAATATTTTAAAGAAGCAGGTGTAGCTGATAAAATTACAGCGCATATTGGAAATGCACTCGACATAATACCAAAACTTGGCATTCAATTTGATTTGATTTTTATAGATGCAGATAAAATTAATTACTGCAAGTACTTCGATTTGAGTATGAATTGTATGAAAAAAGGTGGATTTATCTTAGTTGACAATGTATTATGGAACGGTAAGGTTGTTCTAAGCCCTTCCAAAAAAATTGATAAAGATACCGTGGCTATCAAAGAGTTTAATGAGAAAGTTCAAGATGATGAGCGTGTGGAGAATGTGATGATTCCGTTGAGAGATGGTATGACTTTAATTCAAAAAATATGTTAAAAAGCCAGCTTTTATTTTTATTACTTTTTATTGCCTTCATTACTCAGGGAAGCCCGAAAGTCCCTTCACATTATCAATTTGCCGATATAAAATTGATTATAAATGAAGGCGCCAGAAAACAAATTCAGGCAGATGTGAATGCACTTCACAGAAATCAAACCTATCTGAGAAGGAAGGCTGAGAAAGTTGACTTGTTTTTCCCGATCATTGAACGGATATTCAGAGAGGAAAATGTCCCGGAGGATTTTAAATATCTGGCCATTCAGGAGAGTGCGCTCACCGCCGATGCAGTATCGTCTTCCAATGCTGTGGGTTTTTGGCAATTTAAGAAAGCCTCAGCAGAAGAAGTGGGGCTTCGGGTTGACAATTATATTGATGAGCGCATGAATATTACCGCCTCAACTCATGGTGCTGCTAAATACCTGAAGAAAAACAATCGCTTTTTTGACAATTGGATTTATGCACTTCTGGCATACAATACTGGTCCCGGAGGTGCTCAAAAGCATGTTATAAAAAAATACCATGGAGCAAAAAAAATGGAGATTACCAAACATACCCATTGGTACGTAAAAAAGTTTTTAGCGTATAAGATAGCTTTTGAAAACGAAATTCATAAAGATTATACGCGTTCGCTTGTACTTCATGAATATGACAAAACCAGAAATAAAACTATTAAAGACCTGGCAACCCTTTTTGAACTCGATCACCAAAAAGTTGAGGATTATAATAAATGGCTGAGAAAGGGCCGTATTCCTTCCGACAAAACTTATACGGCTATCATTCCCATTGGACCCAATGACTTTGTTGCACAAAACCTACTCTCTGGTTCTGATGAAGAGATGGCTCTTGTATTCCCGGAGTCAGATGAAAATGAAGATCTGACCTTTGTATTTGAACCGTCAGATGAAATAGCGCCTAAAGGAAAAGAACAATTCGAAAGCACCACCTATAAACAAATTTCACATTTTGATTTTAAATCAAACGAACAATATCCAAAAATTAAAAAAAGCGCCTTTTCCAAACGCGTGAAAATAAATGGGATTCCAGGGTTTAAAGCCTCAACCGGTGATGATTTGCTAAAAGTATTGATTGATTATGGCGTACCGGAATCAAAATTTTTGAAATATAACGATATGACCACCGTGGATGAGCTCGAAAATGGCCAAATATATTATTTCAGGAAAAAAAAGAACAAGGCCAGAACACATTATCACGTTGTAAAACCTGGAGAAAACGCTTGGTCCATATCTCAGAAATACGGGATTAAAGTAAAAAAACTGTTGACAAAAAACAGGCTGAAAGCGGAGAAAGATATAAAACCGGGCATGGTCGTTTGGCTCAGGTTCATTCGCCCGGCAGATGTACCAGTTGTTTATAAGAAGATGAAACCTCTAAATATGACAGCAAATAGCACCCCCAACAAAAATGAATATCCTAAAAATACTATACAGTCAGTTTCCAGAGAAAACCCTGAAACTAAGGCGCCAAAACCTCTATCAAATGTAGAGGCAGCAGAGCAAGAGGATAGTGAATTTGTTTTTGAGGAAATTAATGATGACACAGAATATATCAATGAGCACAGCTATGTTGATTTGAAAAATGTGCAAATGGAAAACGACAAAGAGCAATCATCAAACAGCTATCTAAAAGATTCTGAAAGTGAAATAAAAAATGTGAAAATTGATGAATTATATCACATTGTAAAATCAGGTGAAACATTGTTCAGTATCTCCAGAAATTATGGTGTTGGAATTGTAGAATTGAGGCAATGGAATGCTTTGGATGAATTGGATGTATTGAGTATTGGCCAAAAGCTATTAATACAAAAATCTGAAGAACCACAAAAAATAAGTGGTTTTTCCACCGAATATAAAACCTATATCGTGAAAAAAAATGATTCCCTATATGGAATAGCACGTAAAAACAATATTTCAATAGAAAAATTGATGGATTTAAATGACAAAGAAGATTTTAGTATAAGAGAGGGGGAAATACTAAAAATTAAAGCGATCAGATAAGATTTTAGTTAATAAAAAAATAAACACCACTATTAACTTTAGTTTTCATTCAAATATTACGCCTCCTTAAATTTGTATCTGTATAAACATTATTTATACTTATATTTGTTTTAAATATTGCAAGATCAAATGCGATTTATAATACTCATATATCATTAAAGTGGCATTGTAAAATTGCATGACCCAATTACAATTGTGAAGGATATGTTAGAAGAAAATAAAATTGAACTGGTAATGCTGGTTGATGATAATGCCACTGATAATTTCATCAGCAGACGCATAATAGAAATCACCAACTTTGCGAAAAATGTTGAAATCAAAAATTCTGGTAAGAGTGCTTTAGAATATTTAGAAGAACATAAGGATAACCCCGAAAATTTACCTGATTTTATTTTTCTGGATATCAATATGCCCATCGTTGATGGTTTTGTATTCCTTTACGAATTTGAAAAATTCAATCCTTACCTTAGAAATAAATGTAAAGTCATTATTCTTTCCAGCTCAGATAATAAAAGGGACATTGATAAAATCGTCAATAATGACAATGTGATTAAATTCATCACAAAACCACTGACAGAAAACGCCCTTGAGGAAATTAAAGTTCTTAGCTAGGTTATAAATAAAATAAAGCTGAAACATAATCCACAACCAATTCATCATTAGAATATTTCGATGAATTACCTCTTGCCAAAATATCAACATTATAGTTAGGATCGACCATCCGAGAATAAAACATAAGTGTCATAATAGAACCATAACCGCAAACAGAAATATTATTCTCGTGAATGGTGTCATACAATCCATGGATGCTATTGTCAAGAATTCTGTTGATTACGAGATTATCATAATAAAATCCCACTTCAGGCTTTTCATAATGTGAAAAATCCGTAGAAGCAATAATTGCCAGCTTCCGCTTCATTACTTGGTTTGCTTTGAAAATAATTTCAGCTAATTCTCTCGCTCGCCTATAGCTTTGTTTTCTCATGCTTATGGGAACAATCTTAAATTTATAATCTAGAAAGAATTGCAAGTATGGCAAAATAACCTCTGCCGAATGTTCCTCTTTTTGAGCATCGAAAGATCTTGGAATATTCATGAAATCCATGAGTTCTACATCTAAAGACACATCACCCATCGGAGTATTCCAGGCATCATTCATATCGAGAGATATTTCTTCCTTTACTCCCTTATGACAAGGATTGATTATTATAAAAGTATCAAAAGGCTCGATGTGGTTTTTTATATAATGAAAAAAATGCACTGCTTCATTCGCAGAATAATTATAACCGGCATGTGGAACAATACCTCCAATGACCTTTTTCGGATATATTTTTTTATTGATTTTATTGTCTTCGGCAGTAGCTACCTTACTTAATAACTTTCTTATGGCATTGGCTTCCTTTGGATAGAAGGCGCCAGCCACTGCTGTGCGACGTATAGACATTTTAACTTATAACTATTTTATTATTACAATGAATGCACTTTCCTTCCTGGTCAATTCCATTTTTTTGTATAAAACTTCCATATCTCGAAATAACAATTTTACCACATTCTCCACAAATTGTATTTTGTGATTCACATCCTGTCACGTTTCCCAGATATACATAGTCGAGATATTGTTTAGCTGTCTCACAAAAATCAAACATTAGCTCCAGGGGAGTATTGTTGATTTTACTTCTATACATGGGAAAATACCTGGACAAATGCAAAACAGTATCGCTCCCCAGCTCATCTCTAATCCATTTCACCATCTCGGTGAATTCTGCAATTTTAACATTTTGAGATGGGATCAGTAAGTTGGTGATTTCCAAATGCTTCCCCGCCTTCTTTATTGCTTTTAGCGTATTTTTAATAGGATCCAGCCGACCTTTTGTGATATTCCTGTAGAAAGAATCAGAAAAAGCCTTTAGATCTATATTGAATCCGTCTATTAGCGGTAGAATTTCGTTCAAGGGATCCTGATTAATAAACCCGTTGGAAACCATGATATTTTTCATACCCAAATCCTTGCTTTTTTTCGCTATCCCTTTCATGTATTCAAAAAAAACAATGGGCTCGTTATATGTGAAAGCAATTCCTAAATTATTGGAGTTATCACGGGCCATGCTTACTACTTCTTCTGGCTCATAGTACTGCCCTGTAAAATAGTCATCTATAGACGTCTGGGAAATTTCATAATTCTGACAAAAATTACAATTCAGATTGCAGCCAATGCTGCCAATAGAAAGAATATGAGATCCGGGGTAGAAATGATATAATGGTTTTTTTTCAATTGGATCCATATGAATAGATGAAATAAGACCATAACTCTCTGAAACGAGGCTCCCATTTATATTTTTACGGACATCACAAAGCCCTCTTTCACCCGGCTCAATGATACAATCATGCGGACATAAATGACATTGAATTTCCAGATCACCGATTTCTTCAAAATATAGTGCCTGATTCATAGGTTTATACTTTTCTTGCCATTAGAAAAGACAATTATTAAATTTAATAAATTTGAAGTGTTTTTGAAAATCTCAAAATATTATTTTGATTTAATATAATGTACAAGCTTTATCATAAAGTGTTTGATTTAAAATCAAAATATTAATTAAAGCTGGAATAGAGGCTGAAATTAAATACCCACCGCGTTACATAACCGGAATTAAATTGAAATATATATAAAATGGCAAAAAGAGAAAAACGAAATAAAAGCAGGGGTTCAACAGGAAATAACAGAAAATCCGGAGAAAATTTCATGACAAAAAATCGTAAGAAAGAAGGTGTCATCGAAACAGCATCCGGACTCCAATATAAAATTATTGAAGAAGGCTCCGGTGAATATCCTTCCGAAAGTTGTAATGTTATCATCCATCAGCGGTGCACCCTTCTTAACGGTAAAATTATCGAAGACACCTACAAAGACAACGAGCCTGATGATGTACCAATAGATAAATTAATCGACGGATACCGTGAAGGTTTGTTGATGATGAAAAAAGGTGGTCGTTCAAAATTGTTTATCCCACCCGCGCTGGCCTGGGGAAAGAAAGGAAGCGGAAGTAAAATACCTCCAAATGCATTGTTAATATTCGATGTGAGATTAGTGGATTTTTGGTGATATTATCTACTTAAATACTCAACAATATCGCGTTTACTATGAGTGATCCCTTTATATTGGAGACTTTCCGTGGTCATTGAATTTATTGCAGATATCAAGGCTTCCTTTTCTGATCTGCTGAAATCATGGACATCGTAAAAATATGTTCTGATGGTAAATAACAGTGCATTGTTATCAGGAAATCCAGTGAGTGTTTGTCTTTCTACTCTGATGAACAATTCGGGACTTGATAAATCAAACTTTCGGCCAGCCCATATTTTTTTATCTATTCCCCGTGGAGCCACCGGGTGATGGTTTAACCGGTTATCAGTACTTATCCCCCATGCAAATCTGTAAAAAGGCCCTTTATCCAATACAGACTTAAGCAATGGATAATAGTGCCTTCGCATCTTTTCCATTCCGGGAACCGATTCATGGATAAAATCATAATTTTTACCAATTTTTTCACCAGCCGCCCAGTGATTGGGTGCGCACAAATGAACGGCAGCCAACCAATCTGATTTTTCAGTGAATTTAAATATGGCAATATCTTCCTGAACCTGGCTGCCCAAGGCATCGAATAAAGATTGGTATTTTGGGTTTTTACGGAGATTAAAAGCATCATCTAGGTTAAGGGTCTCATTTGTCAGCGCTGCATAGAATTTTAGATTACTTTTATCAAGCTTAAAATATTCAGGATATTCCTCAGTGAGCTTTGTTATAATAAATTCATCGATTACCAGACGGGTTTCATCATCCAGCTCATGCTCTAAGTAGTATTTTTCAATTCCTTCAGATCTACATTCCATTTTATTCGAAATATACTTTGAGTAGGACTCATCTATCTGAAAAACATGACTGTCAATCCCTTCTGCCTTATCCAGAGATTTAAGCCCGGCTGTAACTGTATATTTCCCTTTGAGAAATGGTAAATATTTCGGGATTGTATTCATAGTATAAAAATGCAAGTTACAAACAAGCTATATTTATAAACAAGAATGATATTTCAAAATGAACTCAAAATCCGTAAAGATTCCTCAACATGCTTTTTCGCATTCATCTGGCTATTGAATATATGCCTGACTATGCCTTTGCTATCACAGATATATGTGACTCTTCCGGGAATTAATCCAAATAAGTCAGCCGGAACTCCAAAAATATTCCTGACTTTGTTATCAGGATCAGAGAGCAAGTCGAAAGGCAATCGATATTTTGCCCTAAACTTCTTATGGGAATCTACAGTATCGGCGCTTATGCCAAATACAATCGCTCCGGCTTTGGAAAATAGATGATAGTCATCCCTAAAGCCACAAGCTTCCCTGGTACATCCAATTGTATCATCTTTCGGATAAAAATATACCACCATTGGCTTTCCTTTATATGCTGCAATTTCAATTAATTTCCCATCCTGGTTAAACAATTTGAAATCCGGTAACCTGTCTCCTTTTTTAACCTTTCCCATTGTAATTTAATAATCAAATTTTAAATCTACTCCGATAAGTTCAAACCCCAAAATCCCCTGAAGGGGACTTTTTGAAATGATTTCAAATCTTAAGAATCGGAACATTCTAATAATTTTTTTTCATGAATAAAAACCTAAGCATTACCAGACAGAGTATTACCATCAGGAACAATGATGGCAATCCACCCAGGTTGCTCAACATCTTCACACCGTCAACACCGGCGTAGCTGACCATCACCCAAGCGACCATGCCTATAAGAATTCCCCAAAGAAATTTGATGAATTTTGGAGGATTGGAAGATTCCGGCGTTATACCCTTTGTACTAATAGCTGACATGGCCTCAGTATTGGAATCTGCTGCGGTAACATAGGAAATGAACACTGTAAATAAAAATAATATTGTCAATCCTCTTGCAAATGGTAAGTTGTTGAAAACCTGGTAAATGATGACTTCAGGGCCTTTATCGTTCAAAACATCCACCAAACCAAGGCTTTCTTTTAATTCAAAATACAAAGAAGTTCCACTAAAAATGGACATCCAAATGATTCCGAAACCCGCCGGAATCAGCCAATTGAATAAAATGAACTGACGCACGGTATAGCCATAAGATATTCGCCCGAGAAAAAGTGCGGTGATTGGCGCCCATGCCATCCAATTCGCCCAATAGAAAGTCGTCCAGGAATGCATCCACTCTTTATCTCCAAAAGATCCAACCGAAAGGCTGTGGGGAATAAAATTTACAAAATATGCCTTTAATCCAGAAAGTGTGTTTTCAATAATGAATGAGGTGGGCCCGATGGTGAAAACGATGACGCAAATAATGATAAAGATCGTGACGTTTATGCCCGACAGTATTCGTATGCCCTTAAGCAAACCTGAAGCTGCAGAAATGGTAAAAGATAGCACTATTGCCAGCCCGATTATACCAAGGAGTAGCGGTTTATGAACAACTTCTGTAGAATTCAAAATTCCCCCGGCCAGGCTCAGCATCCCGACACCCAATACAGCTGACATTCCGGCTGCGAGGGCAAACAGGCAAATAGCGTCAATTAAAGTAATCACCCAGCTATTTTGGTCAATGCTTTTTATGGAGAACAGCATAGCGCCAAGGGAATAATTTTTATTGAAATTATAATAACCCAATGCAAATAGTAAGGCGGGAATAGTGTAAATAGCATAAGGTGTGATGCTCCAGTGCATAAAAACTGAAGACATGGCAAATTCCGGCGTTCCTGCGATGCCATTAGGCGGACTACTTATGTGATAGAGCGGTTCGGATACACCCCAAAAGAGAATCCCAACAGCAATGGTGGTACATAAGATGATGGTGAACCAGCGCCATTTATTGAGCATCGGAACGGCGTCCTTCCCTCCTATCTTAATGGCGCCGACAGGAGAAACAAATACGGCCATGCACAATAAAACCATTGCAAAGGAGGTATAACTAAACAGCCAGTCAAAATGCTCTAAAATCCATGAGTTGACCATGCTCATGCGCTCTATAAATATCTCCTTTTCCTTTAGACTGATGATGAGAGATATAATCAGTAAAACGAATGGAGGCCAGAAAACAGGATGATTTAACTTTTTATAAAGCTTTTTTAAAGTTGTCAGAATGAATCTATTTAAATTGAAATGATTAAGCTATGAAATTAACTAATTTGTCATTCTTTTACATCATTATAAAATAATACATATCCCATGACCAAATCACTTCAACCTGTTTTTAACTTTCTGAATTTACTAAAAGAAAATAATAACAGACCATGGTTCCATGACCATAAACAACAATATGAAGAGTCGCATCTCATCATGATTGATTTTGCAGAATCCTTACTTAGCGAAATGAGAAGGCATGATCATATTGAAACAGTTTCCGGCAAGAAGAGTTTGTATCGCATTTACAGAGATGTTCGTTTTTCGAAGAATAAAACACCTTATAAAACCAGTTGGGATGGATTTTTTAAAAGAAGTACAAAGGCCCTCAGGGGTGGATATAATTTTCATATAGAACAAGGCAATACCTATATTGTAGGCGGATTTTTCGGTCCAAATGCCAGTGATTTGAAACATATCAGAAACCAAATTGCTCAAGATGATGCTTCTTTGAGAGAGGTGTTGGGGAGTACTCAAATTACAAGTTATTTTGGTTCACTCATAGATCGAAAAGTAAAAACAGTTCCAAGAGGATTTGCCAGGGATCATCCTTCTATAGATCTATTGAGATACAAGCAATTTATGTTAAAACACAGTTTTTCTGATAAGGAAGTTTTAGAAAATGATTTTCACAAAAAGATGGCTCGAGGATTTCAACATCTCCGTCCATTTTTTGATGTGATGAGTGAAATTCTTACCACTGACTTAAATGGGGTATCTCTGATATAGATTAAATCAATTTACAATGAATCTAATTCCATGCTCGATCTCAATAAAATAAAAAAAGATTATCCTCAACCGGAACATACCACCTATTTCAATACTTCTTCAACCGGATTGGTTTCAAGCTCCGGTATCGAAAAGGCACATAAATTCAATGAAAATCTCCATAAATTTGGTAGTCAACAGGCTGAATATTTTTATGAAAAAGTTATTCCTGAAATCAGGGAAACAATCAGTTTATTTATCGATGCGCCAATTGATGAGATAGCCCTGATTCCCAATTTCTCCTTTGGATTATGTGCTATTATTCCTTCTATCACCAGCCTGAAGTGCGTATTGTTGATCAAGGATGACTATCCCTCTTTGGTGCAACCTTTCTTGCTCAATAATTTTGACGTCTATTGGATTGAAAGTATTGATGGTTTTTCCATTGATATGGAAGATATGAAAAAATCAATCATCAATAATAATATCGAAATATTGGCGATTAGTCATGTGCAATTCCTTACCGGGTTTATGATAGATGTGGATGAACTAGGCGCCTTTTGCAAACAGCACGGTGTTTTATTTATTCTCGATGGCACACAGAGTTTCGGGACCATTCCTTTTTCCTTTAATACATCTGATGTGGATATCTATATCGCAAGTAATTATAAATGGATGAATGCTGGATTTGGAACCGGTATCATGTGTATAAAGCAGGCTACATTAAATAAATATATACCTAAAACCGGGGGATTTCACAGCTACCAACTTTTAGAAGGCCAATGGAAATATAAACCCTCCATAAAGAGTTATGAACCTGGGCATCAAAATATGTCTGGATTAGAAATACTCAAAGATGCCATAGAATTTAAAATGGAGGTAGGTATGCGTAACATCGCAAATCACAATTTGAATTTACTCAACAGATTAATTGACAAGATCGAAGATACTCCATGCAAACTGATCGGACCTTATAACAACAATAATCGCTGTAACATCGCGGGAATCATAGGCGCTGAGAAATTGACCACTTATCTAAAAAAACACAACATCATCGTAAAAGAACGTTTTGAAATCATCAGGATAGGAATTCACTTCTATAATACAGAAGATGATGTCGATTACTTAATAGAAACCCTAAGAGCTTATTGAATCCTGCTTATTTCTATTTTGTAGTTATGACAATTACTCCATTACCACCCCTGGCGCCATATAAAGATGTAGATACACTGCTCATTTGCTTAATTTCGATGATATCAGAAGGTATAATGAAGCTGATATCTTCTGCGATAACACCATCGACAATAGTTAGTGCGGCGTTACTTCCGTTTATAGTTTTCGGTCCTCTGATCTGTATTTTTTTTTCGCCATTTTCTGTGATTATTGTTGTTGCCGGCAGAACATACTTTATAGCATCATATACATCTGTAAAATTACTGAATACATTATTATCGGTGGCCAGGTTTTCAAGTCCATATTCAAGATCTTCCCGCTCAATATAACCCGCACTCAAGGCAAGATCTTTATTTTTTTTCTTGTCCTTGTAAATCAAATTTATTTTTAATGACCTATCTTTTGATTTTACTCGGTAACTGTAACTCTCAAAGCCGCTGGCAATGATCACCAAATTATCATTTTTCTTTACAGCTATTTTAAATTTCCCTTTATCATCTGTGATGGTTTCATTTTTTGATTTTTTAGCGACAACCATTACATTCTTGAGTGGAAATTTATTAAATGCGGTTATTGCTCCGGAAATCTCCTGAATTTGGGTTTTACCAGAAAATGAAATCAACAAAAGAGATAAAAAAACTATAACCCTTTTCATAGTAATTGCTTTATGTTAAAAAATAATTTATTGACAAAATTAGTCAAAATATATCATTAATGTTTCCATAGAGCATTGAATGCTTGTAAGACTATTTCGCAAAAGTGAATAAATGTTATACCTGAATTGAGAGGTTCTTTCTTTTATTAGTTCCTGCCCGGAAAATGTCAAATAAATAAGGAATTATGATCTTTTCGTAATGGTTTGTATGTGCCTTCTATCGATGAGTGAATTTACAAACCTGTTTTATCGGTCCGTGGGGACTTCCGGACTCGCGGAAACAGGTTGATGAACTACTTGCTGCTTATGACCTGTCCACCGCTGCCAGACAGCGACAATGGCGGATTTTCCTGCTTTTATTAATGTTTTGAAGTATGTATCCACCTTTTCTTCTTCTATTAATTTAAGAATTGTCCGTCTTCTACCAATGAGGTCTTTCAGTTCCTCAACCATATCTGCATTCACCATTTTTGCCATAGGAAGAACAAACTTTTCGGTCTGATCGAGATAATCTGATATATTTTGATCTGTGTGAGTATCACGGTGAAGGTCTGTGAGATTGCTGATCCGGTCGGCACATTTGAGGCGTAAAGCGTTCGTTGAACCGGTGTTGAGTACACGTTCCAGATAGTCTTGCTTTGTTTCATCCGTTCTTTTCGTCACCTCTATAACAAGATTCACCACCTGATGACCATCATGATCAGTCCGTACAATGTCCTCCACCTCTGTATGTGGCAAATCTTCGAGAAGGTCGTGAAGCAGGGAAGCTTTCAGCAAGATACTCTCGTTGTAATATTTATAATCAAGCAGTATTCCCAAGGTGGAAAAACTATGCCTGAATTGGTTGCCTCCGACCTTACGCCTTACGCCGATCAAAGCTGTTGCTTTCAATATATAAGGAGCAAGCCACTGATTGCTCAAATTTTCTAAATCACTCATGATTGAATAGTTCTATATTTAACGGAATTAGCTGAATATAATCTCCACAGGCAAGCCGGAAGAGATAAAACATTGCTTGCTTAAGCGCATAGATTGTATAATCATTTTGTAATTTCTACTCCTTTCCAAAAGGCGATCATGCCTTCCACATTCTTTGCCAATTGAGACGTTTTTGGGTAATACCAGGCTGCGTCTTCATTTAAATCTCCATTTACGTTGATATCAAAATAATAGGCAGTCCCTTTCCACGGGCATATTGTATTAGTATCTGACTCCTGAAAAAATTCTTTAAGGATGGCTGAAGAAGGAAAATAATAATTCCCTTCTACTACAACTGTGTCTTCACTTTCTGCCAATAGTTGGCCGTTCCATAATGCTTTCATAGTTAATAGTTGGTTTTTTATCTCAAATTATTCCTTTTCAAACAATACATCTATAAAGTACTTTCGGTCATCAAAAAATGTCTCCTTCACGATAAGTCCTGTATCTTGTGCAATTTTATTAATTATTTTCATGTTGTACTTTCTCGATATCTCAGTATGAATCCGTTCATTCTTTTTAAAATGATAACTTTTACCTGTGGCTGATAAAGAAACAGTTTGATCATCCAGACTTTCTATATAACTCAATGCTAAACCACGCACTTCATCGTACACCGGAACATGTCTGAAATGATTGATATTAAAATCTCCTCCAAGCTCGCGATTTATCCGAACCAGCAGGTTCATATTAAAATCTCTTGTATATCCGTGTGGATCGTCGTAGGCCTTTGCTATGATTTGCGGAGGTTTTATTAAATCAAACCCGATCAACAACTTATCATGACGCTCCATCGATTCAGATATTTTAAGCATAAAATTATGTGCCTGGGCATCTGATAAATTTCCGATGTTCGATCCAAGAAATAATATGACCTTTTTCCCCACATCTTTTAATGAATCCAAAACATCAAAATATTCTCCCTGCTTACCGTCAAAGTCAAGCCATGGAATTGCATATAGCAATCTCTTTTGGAGTTTCTTTATGGCATTTACAGAAATATCAATGGGTGCATATGTAAAATTAAAACCATTGAGTTTCTTTAATAAATTTATAACCTTAAGTCCATCTCCGGCCCCAAGCTCAATAACTTCGAAATGCTCACCATTCATGCCAAACGACTGAATTAAATCATTTGTCTGGCAATTAAATATCTCTAGTTCGGCATCAGTCAGGTAGTATTCCGGCATGTTCATGATCTTCACGAAAATCTCATCACCCCTTGAATCATAGAAGTATTTAGAAGGAAGCGATTTTATTGAAGCGCTCAGGCCTGCATCAACATCATTTGCAAATATTTCCTTCATAAACTGTGATTTTTTGCGAGTCGAATTCCTGAATATTGCCATTGGAAGTGCGGATGAAAGAAATTTCGATAGGTGGCTCTGCTATGTCCGGGTGACGTAGCTGAAGACCCACCCCTAAGTACGATCTGCTTGACCATGAATTTTCCATTGTACTCTCCTACCGCCCCTGGAGGTTTTGTGAAACCGGGGTATGGAGAATAAGCACTTCCTGTCCATTCCCATCTTTTCCCCCAGTCCAAAGCTGCTGATGCAACCTCCCATTCAAATTCTGTTGGCAATCGCATATTCTTCCACTCAGCAAATGCCATCGCTTCATAAAAACTGATATGACTGAGCATGTTTCGATTTTTTACCGGTTTTAATCCCGCCAAAGTATATTGATGCCATCTACCATCAATCAAATGCCAATACCGAGGTGCGGAAATTTTATTTTCATTCACCCATGTCCATCCTTCATCTAACCAAAGATCAAATCTCTTATAGCCATCATCATTTATAAAATCAATTAATTCTCCATTGGTCACCAACGATTTGCTGATCTCATATTCATGCAGAAATACCTTATGTTTTCCCAGCTCATTATCATAGCAAAAACCTTTACCTGAATGACCTATTTCATATATGTCTTCCTGAATTTTCAAAAATCCTTCCGATTCATTTTGCTGATTGGTTAAATCATAATTTTCCCGGTAAACAGGGAATAATGGATTGTGCCCAAGAATGTATTTCAGGTCGGTAAGGAAAAGCTCCTGGTGCTGCTGTTCATGGTTGAGTCCTAACACAAGGAGATTCCATAGATTTTCATCTTCCGTTTCACAGAGCAATTTTTCCATATGCTCATCTACATATTTTCTATAATCATAGATTTTTTCAACACCCGGCCTGGTAAGATTTCCCCGGTCTGCTCTCATAATCCTTTTACCAACCGTATTGTAATAACTATTGAATAAAAAAGAAAAGTTATCATCAAAGAGCCTGTATCCGTCATAATAATTTTTTAGAATAAACTCCTCAAAAAACCAGGTAGTATGCCCTAAATGCCATTTTGGAGGACTGATGAACACCACCGGCTGCGGTATGTAATCTTCAATAAGTAGTGGTTTACATTGAGTTTCGGAATAATGTCTTACAGATAAATATCGCTCTGTTTTTTCAAGAATTTTATTAGCGGGAGTCAGATCAGCGATCATTGTATTGTGGATAGGTCGTTATAAAAAGATTAGCGTTATAAGGTCGGATTATTCGTATTTAATATTTTCCTGAGCACATTCAAATTTAAAAACCATATTAACCAATAGAGTTTTATATTAAAAGTGAATACGTTATAAATTGTTTTCTAAATGAATAAAAATTCAATCTGTCGTCAGGCATACAATTTCCCGAACACAAAAAACCTTAACAACTTCCTTGAGAGGTTGTTTTGAAAAGTATTACTTTTGCAGCTTACAGAAGCGTTCTATGGAATTATTTGATCAAAACACCAAGATGACCGACCTGGTGCACAGCAATTATTTATTGCTACCTGTTATCAACAGGTTTGGTATCCGGCTTGGCTTTCATGGCAAATCTATTGCGGACATTTGTGAAGAAAAAGGTATTAATATCAATTTCTTCCTGGCGATAATCAATGCATTCCACAACCATGAATATTTTCCAGAAAATGAACTCCAGTCATTTTCATCAAATCTGATCGTTGATTATTTGAGAAAATCTCATTCAGATTTTAACATCGTCAGCCTACCAAAAATTGAAATCCTGCTCAATAAACTTGTGGATAGCAGCAGTTCCAATGACCTGAAGGTTATTCAATCTTTTTATAAAAAATACAAGAAGGAATTACAGGATCACATACTCGACGAGGAGGAAAACGCATTCCCATATGTTCTTGAATTGCAAAGAACTTTTGATCTAAAAATCGATCCATTACCAGAAAAAGTTCTGAAGTATTCCATACAAAGCTTTGAAAAAGAGCATACCAATGTAGATGAAAAACTTTTTGACCTTAAAAACCTGATCATTAAATACCTGGAGCCCAACTACGATGATATAGCATGTAATGTGTTTCTTTTTGAGTTATTTCAATTTGAGAGGGATTTGCAGGATCATGCCCGGATTGAGGATAAAATCCTCGTTCCAAAAGTAATGGGAATAGAAAATGAAATAAAAAATGGATAGCAGGATTATCGTTGTCCATTCTTCAGAAATAATCAGGAAAGGCCTGTATAGTATTTTAAAAGACCTTTTTAAAATTGAATCCTTGCTCCTACCTACCATTGAAGAACTTAAAAATTTTAATGAAATCCATGAAGCACGGCTAATAGTAATAGTTGATTCGGGATTGGATCAAACTCAATTTTCTAAAATAATTGCACCATTTCGTAAAGCCAATAAGGTAAAAATTTTCTGGATTGAAGGCTCGCGGAATGGATCTAATAGCAAAGGTGATTATATCCCGGTGAATGCTTCCAAATCAAAAATTTTTAATCTGATCAATCCATTCTTGCAGCAGGTCAACGGAAATGCGGATAAGAAAAACTCTTCCACACTCACAGAAAGAGAATTGGATGTTTTGAAACTGGTGGCCTTTGGTAAAACAAACAAAGAAATCGCTGATGAGCTATTTATCAGCTTTCATACTGTGATTTCGCATCGAAAGAATATCACTGAAAAACTCGGTATAAAATCCATTTCCGGACTCACCGTATATGCCATACTGAATAACCTGATTGATACCTCAACCATTGACCCCGAATCGCTGATATAATCAACAATAGCTATGAGCCGCGAGTTTCCTGTTTCGAGTTGTGGCATCACACAAACCGGTCACATTGAAATCAAACAATATCAATTTGAATTTCGTTTAGATCATTAACCATCATGATCCGATTATTATTTACCGTTTCATTAATTATCATTGGATATTCGGGTTTTGCTCAGGAACCAAGATATCAGATGAGCATATATTTTGGCGGCGGTAGTTATTATATCACAGAAGATCAGCGAGAGGCAGTTAAATCATTTCTCAACAATATCCAAAATGTAGGGCAATACAACATTACCATACACAGTCATACAGATAATATTGGCGGTGTAGAATTCAATGATATGCTCTCACAATTGCGAAGTCATTCGACGATAGAACAATTACTGCTTAACAACATCAGGCATGAAATGATTGAAATCAAAGACTTTGGCCTCCACAACCCGGTCTATGACAATTCCACTTGGGAAGGAAAGCTAAAAAACAGGCGGGTTGATATCTTGCTGTGGCCGCAGGTATTGTGAAAATTAATTTAGATCTTGCAATTCTTCAGGATAGTCAAACCGGATACCAACTCCCTTATCATTTAACTCCTTTAAAACTGCTTTCAATTTCTCATAACTAGTATCCTGCATGTCTGTCATATTTTTATCGAGATAGATGAAATACCAAAATTAAAACGGGGCTTTAATTTTGGATGGATCTTATTACCATTCTCCTTGACAAAATCCAATATAAAAGGAAATCGAATCTTCTACGGTATGAAGTATCCCGTGTAAACATGTTTTTAGAACAATTAATTCAATTACTATAACCTCTTTCAATGAACTAACGGTTAGAATATCATGGACCAACAAAGGTTTCACCATTCCTTCCAAAATGTGAAAAAAATCGCCCCATTATAGAAGCGATTTCATTCAAATTAATTTCTATTCACCTATAATTAAAATAGCGGAAATCTATTTTAATATCCTGGATTCTGTAAAAAATCGCCGGGATTAGAAACTCTGTCAATTTGAGTTTGAGGAATTGGCCTAACCAAATGCATCTCTTTAATGTTAGGAGCGGCATCAGAATTATACATTTTAACCCTATCCAGCAATGTGCCAGTCCTTTTCAAATCAAACCACCTGTGGCCTTCACCACCAAGCTCTCTGGCTCTTTCTTCCAAAATGAAATTTAAGTCAATGTCTCCCGGAATTACAAGCATTTCTGCTTCTCTACCCGGCTTTATTGCTCGTTGTCTCAAATTATTGATGTGCATGGCTGCATCATCATTTCTGGATTGATTAAAAGCTGCCTCAGCGGCAATCAAATACATCTCGGCTAACCGGATAACCACAAAGTCCCTGCTTCCATCCTGTGCATTAACAGCACTTCTTTTATTATCATAATACTTCTTGTAAAAGCTAGGCCACCTTCTCCTGCTATCACCACCGATCTGCCATGGATCAGATTGATTTGTTACATCCTCTCCATTGTAATCGATATACCAATAAGGTGCTGATTCCTGTATAGCGTCATCAACCGGATGCATAACAATTTTGATAGCCGTATCACCGGGATTCACCTCGTGTCCGTTTATTATAGCTGAATTATTAGCTATCCAAACAGTTTTAAATGAAGCATCAAAACGGGCATCACTTTCCACATCCCACAAATTCAGATAATAGTTCGTAGGCATAAATCGCTGATGAGGCTTTCCATTTTCTATATCTCTATTCATAGCAGGATTTCGGGTGTAATCCCATACAAAGAAATTATGGCTTCGATTTCCAATGCCATTCACCAATGGATCACTGCTGTACTGAACAGACCAGATAGTTTCCGGATTTCGCTGATTTTCCAGATCCCATAATTTATCCAAATCCTCAAGTGCATAATCATAATTATCCATTACATTATTTGCCAGCTGTTCCGCTTCTTGCCAGTTGCCGAGTGTAAGCTGAACTCTCGCCAATAACGCTTCTGCCATGGCTTTATTGGCTCTGCCATATGCTACTGAAGTGGTAGTTGGATCTGGTAAATTTACGATCGCGTTCATAAGATCAGGAACTATACCTTCATCATAAATTGTTGTTACCGGTGTATGATAAGCTTCGGTCTCAGCTCCTATGGTCTCTTCCAACGTAAAATGTACGTCACCCCACATCTGCACCAGGATAAAATAGTAATGGGCTCTTAAAAATCTAGCTTCAGCTATTGCCGCTTTTTTCTCCTCATCAGTCATATCTGTTACATCCGGAGTACGACCAATAATTGTATTGCATTGATTAATCCCTTCATAAAACGGATCCCATATTTGCCTGAAAAAAGAATGGGTTCCCAAAAGATTTTGGTCATAATTATTGAAAGAAGGATTATTCTTCTTTCCACCAAATCCATTTGTATTTATATCCGTTCCAATTACAGTTAGGTAAAAAGAGCGCTCCTGACCATAATATACTCTTAAAAATGGGTAGCAAGCTTTCAATCCATCTTGTATTCCATTGGCGGTTGAGTAGTAGCTATCTGCGGTAGCAAGGCTAACTGGGTCTTCTACTAAAACGTCATTACATGCGCTGTGAGAAAATAGTATGATAAGAACTACACTAATTCTCACGCTCATATTCCGAATTATTTTATATTGATTTTTCATGATTATTTCTATGGTTAGAATTTAAGATTTATACCGGCAACCCAGGTTGCTGATGAGAGTGCTCTCCTAGTCTCAGGATCAACTGTATCATACTCTGACCATATCACAGGATTCGTTGCAGATAAATAAAATCTGCATCCTGATATAGCATCGGATTTAATTAGATTGAGAGCAAAATCATAACCGAGTGTAATATTTTTAATTTTCACAAAAGATCCATCAAAATATCTCAATGAAGAATTATATAGTATTCCACCGGCCTGCGTAGGTTTTGGATACTCATTGCTCGGGTTTTCCGGTGTCCAGTAATTGAAATTCATATGTGCATATCTTCCCTCCCAGCTATTACCACTAAAACTATGATAATTGCTTCTCAAGGATTGTCCTTGTCGGGAGTATATCAACATAGAAAAATCAAAACCTTTGTAACTAATTCTGTTAGTAATTCCACCTGTCCAGGACGGTACAGTAGATCCTATTATTGCCCGGTCATCAGAGTTAAATTGACCATCGGGTTGATTGGTCAGATTACCGTCTTCATCCCTGCCATTGACATCTTTGATTTTTATTTGTCCAGGCAATTGCCCAAACTTTTCTGCTTCGTCCGCTTCTTCCATTTGCCAAATTCCATCAAAAATAAAATCATAATAAGTATTGATCGGTTGCCCAATAAACCATCCGTTACCTATATCATCATTTGTTCCATTGAAAAGTTCTACAATTTCTTCCTTATTGGAAAAAACATTCATATCAACATCCCAAATAAATCCACTGTTGCTATTGATAATGTTTGCTGATAAGGTAAGCTCCCATCCTCTGTTTCGAGTTGAACCAACATTTTCTATCACACTTTCAAAACCGGAAGTACGGGGTAGCAACCTCTTTAATAATAAATCACTGGTTTTCGTATCATAAACTTCGAGTGTTCCAGATAATCGATCATCCCACAGCCCAAAATCTAAACCAATGTTTAGTGTGCTGGATATTTCCCAGGTCAAATCTGGATTGGCAATGCCATTTTGCCTATAACCGAAAGCAGACTCATTTCCATAGTTATACGCTGTTCTGGCTAACCCACCCTGAGTTTGATATGGCGAAATGGCTGTATTGCCTACAGAACCGTATCCTGCTCTCAACTTTAGAAATGATATTACGTTGCTTTGTAGAAAATTCTCTTCAGAGAGTATCCATGCAGCTGAAACAGCTGGGAAAAATGCCCATTTATTTTCATCGGCAAGACGTGAAGATCCATCTGCTCTACCTGAAGCTGTGATCAGATATCTGTCTTTAAATTTATAATTTATTCTTGCCATGTAAGAAAGCAATCCCCATTCCGTTAGTCCACTGCTAATACCTGTAATTGTCTCAGCTGTACCTAACGCGTAGAACGTTGATTTTAAAATAGGAATTCCCTGAGCAGAAAGTGACGAAGATTCTATTGTGCTTGTCTGTGTACTAAACAAACCAACAAGGTTCAGACTGTGTGAGCCAAAGGATTTATCATAAGATAAAATATTCTCAATTGTATATGAGAAATCATTTAAATTATCCACAGTTCCACGAGGAGTACCACCAACAAAATCGCCTTTAAACCTGCCTCTCCTGGAATATCGAATATCCGTTCCAAAATTCAATCGATACTTCAGATCTTTTGTGATATTAAACTCACCAAATAAATTTGAGAATAGACGAAAACCCTTCGTTTCATCTACATGTTGGTTTGGCGCAAAATTAGCCAACGGAGAAGTCACTAAAAATTCATCAGGATTTGGAAAAGCAATAATATTTCCATTTTCATCATATGCTTGTACGGGAGGTGCATATCGAATAGCCGGCCAGGTGGGGTCATCAGCATCCATCCTATTTCTTAGATCAGTGGTCGCTGTTAAGCTCAGACCCACTTTAAGTTTTTTACTCAAGGTAGCATCAAGATTTGTTCTTATTGAATACCTTTCATAATCAGTTTTTTTCAGTACACCTTCTTCTTTATAGTAACTACCCGATATATAATAATTTATACTTTCTCCCCCTCCACTGGCAGCCATTTGATGTTCTGTCTGGAAACCATCTCTATATGTTTCATCGATCCAGTCAGTTTCTATTCCATTTTGATAGTTATCATATAGTGCTCCCAGTATTACTTCATCCTGACTATCATCACTTTTAGCAAAACCATTTGCTACCCTCCTATACTCTACAAACTGCTGGTTGTTCATTTTGTCAAAATTGGCAATTTGTTTTTTTATTCCGGCATAGCCCGTGTAGCTGATTTGAGCTTTGCCTTTCTTCCCTCTTTTTGTCGTGATCAGAATTACTCCATTGGCGCCCCTCGAACCATAAATTGCTACAGCACTTGCATCCTTTAATACCTCCATTGAAACGATGTCTGCAGGATTGAAATCATCGATTCCCTGTGTTGTAGGAATTCCATCAATTACATAGAGTGGATTATTTGTAGCATTGATTGATCGATTTCCTCTGACTCGAATAGTATTGC
Source organism: Bacteroidota bacterium (assembly GCA_024280115.1). GTDB lineage: Bacteria > Bacteroidota > Bacteroidia > Cytophagales > Cyclobacteriaceae > JAAUQL01. Next base: position 24,249 of record JAJRQT010000216.1, read on the forward strand.
TGGATCCAGGCGAACCATTGCTTGCAATAATATCAACACCTGCTAACCGACCCTGTGCCTGATCCAGTACATTATAGGAAGGTACGGTATTCAATTCTTCTCCGGACACTGATGATATTGCGCCGGTAAGGTCACTCTTCTTTTGAGTTCCGTAACCAATTACCACTATTTCATCAAGAGCAGTAACATCTGGAGAAAGTATAATATCTATTATAGTCTGACTTCCAACTATTATATCTTCTTGTACAAAACCCACTGAGCTGTACACCAGAATCGAATTCTCCTCAGGTACTTCCAGAGAATAATTCCCTTCCACATCTGTAACCGTACCCAGACTGGTTCCTTTAACGATTACATTCACACCTGGAAGACCACCTGTATCATCTGCTGATGTCACTCTCCCTGTGATAGTGATACCCTGGATAATAACCTCTATATTTTGTTCATTCGAAGTCTCATCTTTCTTCTTGGTAACAATAATACTTTTGTTAATTTGTTTGAATTTAAGATCTGCCTCTTCAGAAATATCTAGAAGTACCTCAGAAACAGCTATCTTACCATTATATTTCTTATCGAGCTTGATACTTTTGCTAATTTCATCTTTTTCATAGGCAAAATGGTAATCTGTTTTTTGTTCAATTTTATTTAATGCTTCAATGATAGAGCTGTTTTTAAACTCAATTCTAATATAATGTTCTCTAACACTTTTTATCGATTGGGCTTGTCCTTCAGCCGCAATGAGCATACCGGTAAAAATAAACTGTACGAGAATTCCGTAAAATGTCCATTTGCTTAGCATGGCAATTTGCCTTAGTATATAATTATTCATAATTTTATATGTTAATTTGATAAAAATTAATAGGGTTACCCATTTAAGTCTCAAACGCTTGTTAACCAGGTAATTAATTTGTATCTTATAGAAAAGATATTGCATATGAAATTACTAAAAGAATTGGACAGAGAAGCCTTCAAAACTAAGTTTGGGACAAAGGCATC
>JAJRQT010000217.1 GCA_024280115.1 Bacteroidota bacterium
CCCAAAATTTTTATCATGAGTGGTCTTACCTTGATATTACAAGTTTTTGCAATAGAATTTCTATTCAGAGGGCTACTGCTGCAATCATTGCTCGAGTATGGATTTAGTGACAATTTTTCGATCATAATCTGCACAGGTATTTACGCGATGACATTACTATATCTAAAAAATACACGCATCTTCCTATTTAGCATCTTATTTAGTCTGTTGGCCTGCTATATCGTAATCCAAACAAATAGTCTGTTACCCGCAATCATCATTCATATATCCCATGTGTTCTTCAACGAATGGCTATCCGTGCGTAAACACCCTGAAATAAAAACTACATAAAATTATCTCAATCTAATAATACTAACTATGGAACCAAGACTAAAATCCATCTCAAAAGAGCGATATACGTGGCACAATGCTACGAGTAATGTTGAGGTCACTCCATTGAGATTTTTCTATCCGGAAGATAAAGATGATATCATTGAAATAATAAAAGATGCGGAGCAAAAAGGCCTTAGGGTTCGGGCAGTAGGATCGGGACATTCATTTTCTGAAGCTACTATCTGCAAAGATTATCTTTTATCAATGAAAAAGATGGATGAGGTTTTCAGAACTCCCAAATCAGATTTAAAGGAAGAATTTAAAGAAAAGCACCTGGTTTCCATTGAAGCCGGAATTATTTTGATGGTACTGAATAAAAAATTAGATGCTATGGGCCTGGCGTTACCAAATATGGGGGCGGTTGATTTTCAAACTGTATCCGGTGCGCTATTGACAGGAACGCATGGCACAGGGATTAAACAACCTGCTTTTCCCGATATGGTTAGATCGCTTAAACTTGTGGGAACCGGAGGAGCCCTCATTCAAATAGAACCTTCGGATGGCATGACTGATGCTACCACCCACTCGCAACAATCATCGCTAAAACTCATACAGGATGATAAGACATTTTACAGTGCAATCCTGAGTCTTGGAGCGTTTGGAATCATATATGAGGTCACCATGGAAATAAAACAAACTTTCTGGCTTCAGGAAAAGCGGTACATTAAAAAATGGAGTAAACTGAAAGAAGAATTGCAGAGTGGAGAATTTATGGCCCTTGTGGAAAATACTGATTTTGTAGCGTTCAGAGCTAATCCATATAAAATCAAAGGTGATCACACCTGTGCTATCGTAGAGCAGAATATTGTAAGAGAAGAAGACAAACCAAAAGGTTTTATGTCTTTGCAACGTAATTTAATATCCACAATTTTTGGAGATATAGAATACCTCATAGAAAGCACCATCAGGCAAATGAACAGAAAACCGCAAAATGCCGGCAAAACCATTGAAAGAGCCCTCAATGCCACAAAAGACATTTCTTATTTTGCCAAGAGTCACAAAGTATTGTACCAAAGCGGACTTGCTGTAATTCGACACGGGATCAGCTCGGAATTTGCATTTGACGCCAATGCTGAAAAGATGGTAGAAGTATTGGAACGCATATTTCTTCAGGCTTCAATCAATGCTAAAAATGGGAAATTGTATCAATCATCGCACATACCTGTAAGATTTGTGCCGCCTTCCAAAGCCTACCTTTCATCGGCCTATAAAAGGAAAACAGCTTACATAGACGTCCCTTTGTTACACAATACAATTGGTGATTTTGAGATACTGGAAAGATACCAGGAGATGATGATCGGGTTGGGTGGCATACCGCATTGGGGAAAAGTGAATAATAAATTGTATGAAAGAAATGACTTCATCAAGAGTAAATTTAAAGATTGGAAAATATGGTCTGACCTGCGCAAACAATTAGATCCCAAAGGAACATTTTTAAATGACTTCGTGGTGAAAATGGGTTTATCATAGTATGCATATTGCAGATTCAAACAGATTGGTGAGATTAAAAAAAATAGATTGATGATTCACTCTATTCCCACCTCAGATGTCTCCTGAAAGAGCCTCTGAGGTAGTACTCGCATGAGGATTTTATTGAGGAGATGGATGGAAAAAGATTGCTTTTCCTCCGAAGCTTTTCCGCGTTAGCTAAAAGCTTTAGCAGATCGCCTTCGGCAAGCATATGTCGACCGATGGGTTGCAAAGTGTAGGTGAGAGAGAGTGATAATTCAATCCTATCAATCTCTATTCAATCTGTTATCTTTTACATGAATCAGTCAATTGCTAAACTTTTGCTAAAAAATAAATGAATATCAGAATTTAGATACTAATTATGGGAAAAAAATTAAAAGTACTCTCAATTGATGGCGGTGGAACTCGTGGATTGATGCCATCTACAATCCTTCATCGTCTGGAGCAAGAAACCGGGCAAATGGTGACAGATATGTTTGATGTTATTGTTGGTTCTGCTACCGGGGGAATTATCGCAGCATCACTGGCTGCAGGAATGAAAACGGAAGAAATCATCGACATCTACCTCAACCAGGCATCATTTATTCTTCCCTCGAATTTCTGGAGGAAAATATGGAATCCTGTTAATCTTTTTGCCCCAAAATATCCTAACAATAATTTAAAACAATTGCTGCAGGAAAAATTCGGAGCGCAGACTACACTTACCGATGTTGTAAATAATTACGGGACTGACACCATCTTTTTACTTTTGTCACTTGACTACAGTCCTGAATTAGTCGAGGGAGAAGCACCTTCTTTTAAGATTGTAGTCTATAATTCTATCCTGGCAAAGCATCAAGATGAAAATTTGACAGATCTTGCCTTGCGAACATCAGCTGCCGTAGTAAATCTGCCTATTTACCAGCATTATGGAGAGGGAGGCAATTATGCCAATGATCCGGCATTAGCTGCGTTTTCATTTTGTTTAAATTCGAAAAAAGGAAATCTCGGTGAAAGCCTGCTCTCTGAAAATATGCTCGGTTTAGATGCTGATATAGAAGACATTAAAATTCTTTCCCTGGGTTGTGGTATGGATGGGGGTACCTTTATACCGAGAAAAGAGATTAATCGTGGAAATTGGGGATTAATCAGATGGATAAACAGGTTGACAAGCCTTGTGATCGATACAAATATGGTTTATACTCAATACTTGCTGGGTGAAATGCTGGATGAAAAACAATATTTAAGGATCAATCCATATTATAAATCTGATGATGCTCCCGATATTCTAAAAAATGAAAAATTGCGAATTGACGTGCAAAAAAAAGAACACCTTGAGGCCATCAAACAATTCTCAGAATTCACCTTTGAACAGGAAAAGGAACGAATTAAAGACTTTTTAATAGATTAATTCAGGCTTGAGATTGTGTGATCACAACCATCGTTTTCGCTTTACATACAAAAACATAATCAGACCAATAACAAACATAATCCCCATGGTAATGTGATATCCGTATCTCATTCCTAGCTCCGGCATATTTTGAAAATTCATTCCATAAACACCCGCAATAAACGTAAGGGGAATAAAAATGGTAGCAACTATGGTAAGCATTTGCATCACCTCATTCATTTTATTGCTTACAGTTGAATTATAAAGGTCCATCAGGTTGTTAAGATTTTCTCTCAAAATCTCCATAGTCGCTTCAATACTTTGAAGATGGTCCAGCAGATCGGCAACATAGTGTTTGCCGGCTGATTTTATAAAATCGGGTTCCAAATTCAACATTTTTCTTACCGCTTCTTTAAATGGAAAAATGGCCTTTCTCAACACAAGCCACTGTTTTTTGAATGTGAGGATAGAATTGATGTGTTTTTTAGAAGGGTTTTCTACCAACTCTGTTTCAAGATCTGACAAAATATTTGTAAACCATTCGAGTGTATAGTAGTATTGATCGACGATGGTATCAGCGATCCGGTAGCTTAGATAATCAATGGATGAATTACGAAGAACACTCGCACTGTGTTGAAGGCTTGTTTCCAGTGATTGAAAAATCGGATTTGGCCTTTCTGAAAATGTGATGAGCGTATTTTCCTTTATGATAAGACTATAATGAGTAAAATTAAATGAGCTTTCTTCGGCTTTTAAATCTATTAGTTTTAACGTGATATACAGGTAACCCGCATGTTCTTCTATTTTCGGAAGCTGGCTAACATTGAGCATATCCTCAAGGGTTAAATGACTGATACTAAAGAGTTCGCCAATTTCTTCTATCAATTCGATATCCTGAAAACCAACAATATCAATCCAGTTCGTATGATTTCGTGATGATTTATCCTTGAGAGCTTCAATATTTTCGATATCATGAACTGATATATTATTTATATCGTACTGAAATAGTCGAATTTTAGTTGATACTGTATCTCTCCCAGTATAAGTCATGGTTCCCGGAGGCGCGCCAACTTTATGAACGGAAGGTTTCAAATGTTCAGCCAACACTTTGGCTGACTTTGCAAATGCCTTTGATGAAATGAATGGGATTTTTATTTTATTCACGATAAAAGAACAATTAAGTCATGAAAATAATAGATTTTTCAAAAAACGGTCGCGGAATGCATGAATTGAATATTCAGTTATATGAGCAACCAAATAACATAAAGCAGTATTCTATTGCTTTTTCTTAGCATTCTCCGACTTGGTTTTGATATCATTTTTAATTGATTGATGGAAATGGTGTCTGAGACTATCTGGCACCTGTGTAAACAGGATGGCTATAGGTTTGGTATTTTCATTGCGCTCGAGGAGTAACTTGATAATTCCTACCATTGGCATAAACAGTATCATTCCCGGCACACCCCAAATAAGCCCTCCTATTATTACAGACAGAAATATCATAAATGCATTCAATTTTATTTTCTCTCCAATTACCAATGGTTTGAAAACGTTTTCCTGAAAGAAATTTGAAACTAATATCCCGACAACAGCTAAAACCGGCGTCAATAATCCATCATGAGCAAGAAGGCCAAAAGTAAAAACGATGGCCATCCCTATCGGAATCCCAAGAATAGGTATCAGTGTTAATAACGCCACAAATACGGCAAAAAACAGGGCGAATTTCAACCCGATTAGCAGGAAAATCACAAAAAGCATGACAGCAATGATCAAGGTAACAATCACCAATCCATATAAGAAATTGTTGATAATATCCAGGATCTCATTTAATTTTTCTTTCGCGGCTTTGAATTTCTCATACGTTTTTTCCCTTTCTTTCATATAATAAAGATAATTGTCGCGGTAGTAGATCAGAAAAAATAGATAGATGCCTACCAGGAATATTTTACCTATGCCCTGACCGAAGCCGGCCAAAATACCTGTAATAATATTTGTATGCCCCGAGACATAATTATGAATGGCATTAGGGGCAATATGATCTGGAATAGATATTCCATAACTCTGCATAGTTGTAGAAAGTTTCTGCAGAATTGTAGCGATCTTTTTAGCAAAATCTGGCATGCTGGATACAATCATCCTAATTTCTACATAGAAAAAGTAAAAAAGCGAAATGAACAATATAATCACAATCAGTACAAACGAAATGGTGACTGCTATTCTTTTTAATCTTAGTTTATGTTCAATTTTATCGAGCATCCTGACAGAAGCAAGTGCGATCAACAGACTCCATGCAAAAGGAACTAAAAATGGTTTCCCGAGAATGAAAATCGTGACAATCAGAAACGCAGCTATTAGAAAAATGGTAAGTTTAAATAATTTTGAATTTGTAAATGATTCTTCTCTCATCGGGTTGGGTTTTAAAAATTTTCAAATCATAAATGAAGGCATAATACCTAAACATATTATGGACAATTATTTTCAATTCTTAATAATAATAAAATCTAATATAATTAATAAAGGTTTTGGAGGTTTCATCTTTATGAAAGTTTTCTTATTTTTCAAGTTATACCATGAGACGAAGTGAGTTGTTGAAAAACTTCAATTATACCTCTAAGAATGAATAAAAATCAACAAACAACCAGGAGACATTTTATCACCTCAACGTTAGAGATATTCGGAACTGCCATTATTTCACCATTTAACCTACTAAAAGAAAAAGCTCTGAACACCAATCAGGTAATCGGTCATGGAAATTTTAAGTATAAAATAGATCAATCGTGGGGAAACCCGGATCCTGATAAAACCACCGTGAATAATTGTCATGAAATGGTGATGGATCGCAAGGGAAGATATATTCCTGCAATCATACATCGGGCGCTCCCACCTCCAATTGTCTCAATTGTTTTAAGATCTGAGTAAATGAGGTTTGCATATTTAGAAAGTGGGTTTTTTTGTTTTTCTTCCAGGATATCATGAGCAGACTTTGACATCACAAGGTAACTATGACCTTCCTTGTTTTTCAATTGAATCATATTTCCTGCAAAATGTTTCATCTGTTCATATGAAATATTGATGACTTCAAGCCCGGAGCCCTGCAAACTGTTGATCACATTTGCTGAATCATTACTATCAAGGACAGCCTTGCAAATTATAGCAAAACCTTCACCAATGGTTAGTAGTACATTGGTGTGGTATATATCCAGGCCGTTATCATCAAATGCTCTGAAAAATATGCCCTCATATCCCAACATTTGGCAAACATCATAGAAAAGATGCTTATTGGTTCTGGTCGATTCATTGGCATAGGCAATTTTATTGATGAGATCAAAAACCATGCTCCCTGTACCTTCCAGGATTCTTCCATTTTCCTCCTCAGTTGAAAGGTCGATAATTTCATTTACCTGGAATCTTTTACCAATCTCATTTACAATTTCAACCCTCCGCTCTACTCTCCTGTTTTCCGTCAACATGGGATAGAGGACTACCTTACCGTCTTGATGGAAAGAAACCCAATTATTAGGAAAAACAGCATCAGGAGCATGTTTTCCTCTTGGAGAATCAAAAACAAGAACATCGATTTTGTGCGATTTCAATAACTCCACAAACAAATGAAATTCTTCCAGCGCTTGTCGCCGGCAATCATCATGTTTACAAATTAAAATTTCCTTTTGAAAAGCATTGGATTGGGCAGTTTCGGCATTGTATCCAAAATGGTCAGGTTTAACCATAAATACCGTTGATGGAGCTTGCATAATATCTTAAAAATTTAAATTAGTGGTTCGACTGATATTACTGTGGAAACTTGTGATTTTGATGATGATTTAATGTGACAATGCTAAAATGATTATTTCTAATTCTATAAGTCTATTATTTCACAGTGACCTTAATTTCAATTAATTCCATAAGTATCTTTTTTAAATAATGTTTCTTCATTTGACATGTTTGTTTTAGGTTTTAAGTTACTTCCGTTCAATTTACATTTTATAAAATCTCACTTCTCTCTTTTTTATTATAGCATTTCATCATTATTGCATTATAGCATTAATCCATGATTCTTTAAACGCACCTGCTGTAGGCAGGCTCACGGTAGTACCAATTTAATCCAACAACAATCCACCATTAATCTCCATGGTTTCACCGAGAATAAACGATGCAAATCCGGAAGCCAAAAACAAGATGCCATAGGTTACTTCTTCAGCAGTACCTTCTCTTTTAAGCGGTGTATTATTTGCATACATTTTCCGCGCTTCAGGAGTCGAAAACCTATCGTGGTATGGGGTAGTGATCACTCCCGGAGAAACCGCATTCACCAATATTCCGGTGCTTGCCAATTCTTTAGCCAGGCTTTTTGAGAATGTCAACACTCCGGCCTTTGCAGTAGAATAATGTCCTGCTCCCGGGCCTCCGCCATTTCGTGCAGCCACGGAAGTGAGATTAATGATTCTTCCATAACCCTTTTCCTTCATCGTTGGGATTACGGCTTTACTACACAAATAAACACTAGTAAGATTAACATCCATCACCCTTTCCCATAGCTCATTATCCATAGATTCTATAGATTGCCGTTCAACGAGAGAACCTGCATTGTTGATGAGAATGTCAATTGTTCCAAAACTATTTAATGTCTTCTGAATTAATAAATCAACATTTTTACTAATTGTTAAATCTCCGCCAATTGAAACAGCTTCAGCGTCCATTTCTTTGATTTGTTCAACAACTTCATCCGCGCTTGATTTATTGGTATTATAGTGAACAATAACCCTGGCGCCTGATTTTGCGAATTCTAAGGCGGTGGCTTTTCCAATCCCGGAACTGGCACCGGTAACAATGACTACTTTGTCGTCGAATCGAATATCCATATTTGTCTATTTTATAACCTAAAACTAAATAATCATCTCATCAATATGAATGAAAATGTGTGAAAAAGAAAAGTAACTCCTTTGTTAACGTGTATCAGAAAATATTTCCAGTCTTGATGATATTTTCAGCCGCCTCACTTGAAACCCTAAAAATTTCACTAAATCTCTGCGCATCAATATCAGTCAATCGAATGGATTTTGATTTCGATCCTATAATGTCAATAACACTCTGACAGGAATCCCCGGGTTGCGGATTATTAATGAATATATCTCTTACATTATTACCTTGAATAAAGGTACTGGCTGAATTAATATCCGCCTGTATATTTAAGAATTTTCCATTTTTAATATCATCCAGGTATAGAGCTGGCCTCCTATCATCCATTTGGAAATAGAACTCAATGTTCTTTAGTGTGATATTTTCAGCATGACGAATAAACATGCCGTAGCTTGGTAATACGCCAAACATTGTAGCTTCCGGATAACCATCCTCCTTTTCAGGAATAATATTTTTGGCATCATCTTCATTACCTCCACCTTTGTAAAATACGCGAATATTATCCAGCGTGATATTTTTTACCAAATGACCTGGAATACCAGTAATGCTTGACCCTTGAGGTCCGGTGTTGAATGCTGTGATATTGGTGATGGTAATATTTTCAATGCTGCCAATTTCAGGTTTTGGAAGATTTTGGTCATATCCACGCGCCCTGTTTCCCAGCCTGATAAACAATGGAACTGCCGGACCATCCATTACGATATTAGAAATATTTATGCCATTCATCTCTGCGCCATCGACCACTTCCAATGATATTCCACTTATGCCATCTGGTTTTCCATATATTACTTCCCTGTCCTTTGACGGTCGGATGACGATATTGGAGATGATAATATTTTTAAACCCGGTATTGGATTCTGTTCCGCATTTAATGGCATTGCAATGACTGCTCAGAATGCAATTTGTAATCGTAATATTTTCATTTGGCATGGCATGAGTACTTTTCAGTGTAATCCCATCATCATCGGAATCGCCACGAAAATCTGAGATTATCACGTCTTTACACCCATTGATATCTATCATATCATTGTTTTTGTTGCAGTGGTTATATACCTCAACATCATGGATATACAGATTTTCACAAGCCATATAATGCTGCATCCACATGGCCGAGTTCTGAAGCTTAATCCCTTCTACGTTGATGCCTTTACATTGGATCATCCAGATAATATGTGGTCTTTCACCATAAGAACTCGCCATTTTCCCATTGGCAAGCACAATCTTATCTCCCTGACCGTCAATTGTTCCTTCCCCCTTTATGGCTATATTTTCACACTTTTCAGCATAAATTAGGGAACGTAAAATTTTTCCCTTTCTATAAAAAGTATAATCCGGTTGGTTCTCAGGATAATCTTCCATAGCTGTACTGCCAAGTATTGTCGCTCCTTTCTGAAGGTAAATCGTCACATTACTTTTTAAATAAATGGTGCCGGAAAGATATTTTCCCGCCGGGAAAACAACGATCCCTCCTGTTTTGCTGCACGCGTTAATTGCTTTTTGAATGGCTTTGGTCTCTATGGAAGACCCATCTCCTTTTGCGCCATAATCGAGCACAATGTATTCTTTGGCATTCACAGAAAAGGAGATGGCAAAAAAGATGATAATTATCCTGGCTTCTTTTAAATATCTCATAGGCACAAAATATGTTTTATTCTAAAAATGTTTTGCCATTCTGTGAAGTTAAAGGAAGCCTCTGATAATTCATGGTTAATTTATTTTTTTTGTTCGCACAAAAACTCTTTAACTAAATGGGATCTCCCCATCTGGTACTCTTTTGTAAAGAGTATCATCTACCTGGCATCTGTACGCCGATATACTTCAAGGATGAAGACATCAGGTGTTTTTGAAATACCGGGTTGTATGCATATATTCGGGATATATATGGGATTACTAATCTCTGCCTTTGCCTTTCAAGGTAATACCATACCCCTTTAATTCAATCTACTGTTATATAAGATATTCTTTCACGATATTGTATTTGTATTTTTTTTATGTAAAGTTTAAAACCTTTTTATGAATTTTCTAAATGAATACCTTAAATGCATTTTCAATATTGATGATAAATCCTCTGCGACAATATTAATACCAGTTATTATAACTATCGCTGTATTTATTTCAGGAATTCTATTCAATTTATTTATTGCTTGGATTCGTGAATTCATTAAAAGAAACCGGACAAAAAAAGCCGTCAAAATCATTTTAGAGGATATTACGCTTGATTGTAAAAAGCAATATGAGGCATTAATAAAATATTCAGATTCATTAGATATTGACCACGATGATAACTTTAATCTAAATACAGAATCATTTGGTCATTTACGAACCATCGATAAATTGAATTTTAGTGATTTATACAATATCTGGTTCAGGTTTTGGTATTATTTAAATTCAGATGAAAGAATTAAATCATTTAATAAATGCTTTAAAATATTGGAAAAAATTAGATTTTATGAGAAACAAATTGGTGATTATTTAAATACTTTTAGTTCATCCTTTAATTCAAATCTTAATGCCTTTAATACAAGTGTTCATAAGCTTAGAGATACTTGTGCTACTTTATCATTCGAAAATAGCGGCATTAAAGACAACCCATCATTGGAAGAATATCTCATGGAATTAGATAAAATTGTTAGCGAATATCTGAAAAATCCTGACTCAGGAAAAATAACAATACAAAGGAAAAAATTATTATTACCTATTAAGGAATTGAACGAAAAAAGTAATCAAAGAATAAGTATAATATTAAATAATAATGTTTTAGATGCCCTACATGCATTTAAAAATATTAATCATTCAATAAAAACTTTCAAATCGTTATTTTCTGACCTATCAAATAATTTTAAAGAATTCTCCGAAAAATTAGATAAAATTATTCAAGATTATTTTTAAGTAATGGACTTAATTCTCTGATAAAAATTTACCAACTGGTTCACTTCATGCCTTTAGCAGATAAATTTACAAAGTGCACCATCTATTCGTAATTTGTAATACGATTAATCTCAAGGATGAAGACATCAGATGTTTTCGAAATTTCGGATGCCTGTATGTGCATATTCGAAAATTATACGGGATTGCAAATCTCTGCCTCAGTCTTTCAAATTAATATCAGACACGCTTTGCAAGAGCGCCCCAACGAAAATTTCGTTCGCATTGCGACCTGGCAGAAGACCGCCAGCAAAGTGCCGTCACTCTGAGGGCGAAGCCAGAATGAGTCGGTTGCTTTCTGCCATGATCTCGCGAACCGTCACCAGACTCTTCGCTACGCTCAGAGTGACGTCAATTAATCCTTCACCCAACTCACTGAAAAAGATGCGTATTTTATGGTCTTATGAGGTCCGCCATCCCTGTCCTTATGATGATAACTATATACCGTGTGTATTGTGCCATTGGCCCCCTGGATCACTGCCGGGTAGTGACTTGCCGTGGCTAAATCTCCACGGTCATCATATTCTATCCTCTTTTTCCATTTCCAGCTTTCTCCGTCATTGTCTGAGATTGCCACGGTCAGGTCATGTCGGCCATCTTCCGTATTATTAAATACGATCAGCCATTCGCCGGAAGTCAGTGTGACCATATCAAATCCTGCCCCCGGATTCGGAAGTTCAGTATCTTTGGCGATGCTCCATGTCATCCCTCCATCATCAGAATTTGTCCGTTGCATACGTTGTGGCGGAGGACCATTGTCACGCAAATAAGCCGCCAGCGAACCATCTCTCGCAATGGCTATCGTTGGCTGAATACCTATACCACCAATGACTGGATTGCTGAATTTCCATGTTTTGCCCAGATCATCGGTAATGGCAAAAAGCGAACAATTAAAACCATCGGAATAGAAAGGAACGATGATGCGGCCACTGACAATTAATGGTTTATTCTTAGTCTGCCAGCCAATCCTCCTCGATAACGGGTAACCCAATTTAGCATTCACCTCCTTATCTCCTTCTTTCAACCTTCCATTTCGCACCATATTTTTACCTTTGGCCAAGCTGTCAATTTCAGCCTTGTATCCTTCCCAACGCATCATTAGATATTCCTGTTTTTCTTCCGGAATTTTCTGAATTAATTCATCTTTGAGATAAGCCTCGTATGCTTCCAGTTGTTGTGCTACCTCTCTCACAAACCGGTCTCCGGGCTGAATTCCTCTTTCCGTTTTATCGCCTGGTTTTACCAAAAGAATATCCTGCCATGACCAAACCGGCGCTCCGGGCTTCTCGAAATCTTCACTTATCCGATACTTTGGGAGAGAAGAATCCCATTGATTCGCCAACACAGGATACCACATCAGCCAAAGCCTGGCTTTCGTATCCATAAACATCATTGGATTAACGTCTGGGAATCCGGGAGTATCAGCCATTAAAAAAGTTGCTGACCAGGCTGTATCTCCTTTAACCAACCTTGAACCCATGATTTTCACATCATCCGCCCATCTTTCTCCTGATCCCTGAAACCACGCGGATAACAAATCACCATTGGGTAGCTCTACAATCGTAGGTCCATGGACATGCTCATTTTGCAATGGAAAAATAATATTTTCTCCATATTCAAAATTGACATCATTACCTCCAGGTCTGCTTTCACAAGCCCATAAAGCAATGATTATTCCTACAATTCCAAAAAACGATTTTATAGCTTTATGTAACATGAATTTTCCTATTTTTTCAATCTTTTATCCCACCTACGCAAAAGCTTCGGTGGACAAGCAATCTTCTTTATCAATCACCTCTATAAAATCCTCATGTCTTGTATTACCTCAGAGTCCCTTGCAGGAGACATCTGAGGAGGGTATAGAGCGAACTATCAGCTTTCATACCACCTACGCAAAAGCTTCAGTGGACAAGCAATCTCTTTATCAATCTTTTTCTATCAATCTCTTTCCTTCAATCTTCTCCCTATCAATCTTTTTCTATCAATCTCCCATCCAACCTACGCTAAAGCTTCGGCTGGCAAGCAATCTTTTTCCTTCAATCATTTATTTTCATTTTATTTCATTATCGCATTACATCATTAAGATTTCTTCTCCTCAAACCTTTCCATGATTTCTTTCCAGTTGGTGAATATGATTCCTTCATCTTTAAAGAATTGAATTAATTCCGGATCGGCAAACATTTTTGCTTCCCAGACGCGTTGCTGCCATGAACCTGTAATACTCTTTAGTTGGGCTGATTCTACCGCAGGATGGAAAATAATCTCCGTTAAGCCTGGCTGTAAAGATTTGATCAAATCCTTGAAAGCTCCCACTTTTTCTTCATATGTATCAGCTTTTGGTGCGCTGGTGAAATTATCCACTTTTGGTAATGTATAATCATTCATATACTCGATCATTTCGTCAGTGATGGGATAGCCGGAAGCCTTGAAATGTGCAACCACCAAAGAGTCTGACATATCAATCGCATTGGCCGGAATATTATAATCCATCGCTGCCTTTAAGAAAGCTTTAGTATATTCAGGATGGCCATAAAGTGTTCCCATATGCGTGTCAATATGATCGGGTCTGTAACCCATAGCTATCGATTTATCAATCTGGGCTCGGAGTTCTTTCTCCACATCTTCGGCAGTTGCATGCTGCACAACATCAGGAACCTCATGCCAAAGCATTCCTTCTTCGTCAATAAGGCTCGGTACATCATCGACAGGAAGCACAGAAGGCCACCGGTATTTTTTCCATTCACTAGTTAGCGTGAGATGGAGACCAACATCAATTTGTGGATTTTCCTTTGCCCACTCAATCATAACCTCAAATTGAGGGCAAGGAGGCATCGCCGCAGCAGATTGGATATGCCCGTCCAGTAAATATTTTTTTGTGGCAATATTTGCTTCTTCGCACATCCCCGCATCGTCTGCATGCAGAATAATTATTTTCTTACCCTCAGGATAACCGAGTTTTTCGGCCCAATTGGCCGGTTGATGCTCTTCACTCACAGTAGATTTGTTTTGTTGACAGCATGAGTTTAATATTAAAGTTGTCACAACTATAATTGAAAAAAATGCCCTAATATTCATATCTCTTTACTATTTATTATTTAAAAATTATTATTACTTCTTTTTTGTTGTTCTAAACTGATCCTCTAATTCCATAAAGTTCCAATCAGCCTCTTCGCTCGTTTTATAATAAAATCTAAGCCTTTCGTTGCCCAGGTTTTCATAGTAATCAATTTCTACAGGATGCATTCCCTCAGATAAAGCAATTGCCCCCGTAGAACCGGCCTGCTTTTCATGCTCGATAAATGCAGTGCCCGTTCCATCTACGCAAATCAATTTATCGTGAATTTTCAATGATGCAGCCTCGTCTGCTCTGCACCTGAAATAATACATGCCCTCTTCAGGAACCTCTATGTAACCGGTAAATCGTATTCCAAAATTCTCTTTACTATCTGCAATATCTCCCACATCAAAATCATCGGTGACGCCTTCTTTTTCAGGAGTTAACTTATCAAAATCAGGAATGCCTGACCAGTTGCCTTCATAATAGGAAAAGGACAAACCAGGAATTGCCTTTTTAACTTTCTTCCCTTTTAAATAAGATAATTTTTCATACGATTTGATCGCTGGAGCAGTACTTTGATTTTTATCATTTTTTAAAACAACCTCCAGACTTGTCGATTCATCGATACGCAAAGTCTTAGGAAAGGATTCTGATTCGGTGTTTTGGTCATTTATTTTTAACTGCAAATCAAGCAATACAAAAGGCTGATTGAAGGTAATATCAGCAGCTTCCACAAACTGCGGTGTAACGGGTTTGTAATAGTCGGGCGCACCTGGAGTTATGGCAAAATCAGCATTCCCGTCAAGGTAAAAATCTTTATACTCAGCACCATCGTAACTCAGTTTCCAATAATATCGTAGAAATCCAAGCTCTTCGTAGGTGACCGGCTCATGGGCATTCAAAGCTATTTCTACTACTTTTTCTTCCCCTGGCATCAGTTTAATTTTCTCTGATGAGGGATTGATATCAACCTGATGGTGATGATAAAAGGACAAATCGACATTTAATGGGACATCGGCGGTATTATTAAAATGTAGATAAGCAGTACCATCCTTGAATTTTTTATCCTGATTTGTTAAAACGAGGAATTTGAAATTTGTATTAGAAAGCATTGTCCTGGCCATTTTTTCAGTTGTTGCATTGGAGATGTCGTGCGCTAAAATACCATCGAGCCTCAGGTTTGCCATAACAGGTCCATTGTCGGTCATTGTCATCCAAACGAAATGATCAAATGATCCAAACCTGTTCCCAACCAAGCCGCTCCCGCCGCCGGTGGTGGCCAACACATAATAATTCGAATTTTTGCGCTCAATGTATTGATAATGATGCTCATGTCCGGCAATTACAGTATGCTTGCGATTGCTCAGTTTGTCTTCAATTTTTTCAAATCTACCACCCGTATCATATTTCCAGATTGGGTGATGCATCAAAACGAAAGTCCATCTCGCCTCGGGATTTTCCTCAAGCGCATTAAGTGCAAAGGTGGTTTGCGCTTCCGTGAGGTTATGATCTTCATCGTCATTAGAATCCAGGATAATGAACAATACACCTTTGTAGGTAAACTGATAATAACGCCGGCCATAGCGCTTTTCCCATTCTTTCTGCATCACAAGGTTGGTGATGTCATGGTTTCCCGGGAGATAAAAGAAAGGCATTTTGAGCTTATCTACTTTTTGATTAAAATCATCCCACTGCACCTTGATGCTGCTTGTATCTTCTGTATATCCCTGGATCAGGTCACCAACACTTAACACAAATTCCGGCATCATCATATTTAGCTTTTTTACGGCAAGGTCAAATATCCCCTGACGTGTACCTCCGGCATTGTCGCTAACTATGGCAAACTGAAAATTAGATGGATCATTATAAAAATCGAGATTTGTCCATGGTTTTATGTCGGTATTTACATCGGTATTGAACACTTCAATATCCTGGCCAAACGTTGGAATTGAAATGATAAATAGTAATGAAATTATCAGGGAAGAAACTTGAATTCGGGTTTTCATATGAATACTAATTTATATTGGTAGTAATGTTATAATGCTATAATGCTATAATGCTATAATGCTATAATGCTATAATGCTATAATGCTATAATGAGGAAACGTATTTCCTTGTTCAAGATGGATGATTTATCATTTTTTTCAATCTTTTATCCCACCTACGCTTCGCAACCGCAAAAGCTTTTAGCGAACGCGGTAAAACTTCGGTGGACAAGCAATCTTTTTCTTTCAATCTTTTTCCATCAATCTTTCCCGATCAATCTCTTTTCCCATTCTCTCATTTCACTATTGAAAATTGATCCGCAATATCGCCTTCTTTATTATAGGAAGTATATTTTAAAACATTATTTTCAATTTTCAAGTGCTGATAAAACTGGCCATCCTTATATCTTTTTGCAGCGTATGGTTCTTCCCCGATATCATCATGATTGCCGTTTGTTCCGATTGAAACCGTATATACAGTACCCTCCTTGAACGAATTGACAACTTTTCCATTATTGATGGGTTTAGAACGCATATAATAGTGAATATGCCCTGACATCACCATATCAACATGATATTTATCAAAAATGCCACCCCATTCTTCCTGGATATCAAGATATGGTTCTTCAAAATTATATGGAGGGAAATGGAGCATGACAAATTTCCATACAGCCTTTGTGTTTTTAAGTTTTTCTTCAATCCACCCGGTTTGTGCTTCATTGGGATGGGTGGAGTCGATCATGAGAAATAGAGCATTCCCGTATTCAAAAGTGTAGGTACTCTCGGGATGCACTTTTTCAGGACCATTTTTCGGCAATGCAAATATCTCATAATACATCCAGCTTCCCAACCCATCTTGTCGATCGTGATTACCGGGAATCGGCATGAGCGGTTTATAAGAAAACACATCTTTAGCATAACCAAAAAAATCATCCCAATCGCTTCGATAAAGCCCTGTACTTACTACATCGCCAACAATCGAATAAAAGGCTGTTTCTTTATGCCGCTCATTGGCCTGCTGCAACAACTCACCCCAATTCTGTGCACGGTGCGTATCTCCAAACCAGATGAAAGAGAAATTATTTTGATCCTTTTTCTCAGTTTTAAAATTGCGGACATCTGACCATTTATTGCTCTTCTCAGAACCGACAATATAATTGTATTCCGATCCATCCTGCAATTTATCGAGATGCGCGGTAAATCTATTTATATAACGATCGTTATAAAGCATCCTGTCCTCCATCATAAAAAGACTAGCTTTGGCAATCAATGTATCAGACTCATTTTTTTTCCAGTATTTCACAAAACCATCTTCTACAGTTGTGTTTGTTCTCCACTGAATATCAATGGAATTTACCGGATTTGCACTCCATGTAAGTGTGACCTGGTCAGGATTATTTGAAGATGGAAATTTAGTCGTTCTAAACGCACCTTCCACATGAGCTTCACGCGCCCTGCCCCTTACAGTTGTAAATAAAACCTGACCTACCAAAATTTCAGGCAATTCATCAATCACCAAATCTGACCAGTCATGATAGGTGAAAGCACCCTTCTTCATGGTCTCCAAAGAATATTTTTCCGGATAGCGGTCTGTAATCTTCATATCATCTCCCGGATTTTTAGGTCCAACACATATAAAGTAAACCGCACGGTGCATATCAAAACCGTTAATTCCCAGGTTTACCCAACCCGGCTCAAAATCCTTTTGCCAGATTTCGTATTCATTGACCATATTTATTACTTTTCCGTCAATTTTTTTAAAACCGGAATCTTCAAGCCAAAATGGTATTTTCGGCTGTTTCGTATTTCTCATCAATGAAACCGTTACCGGCACATTTACTTTGAAATACTGATACTTGGTTGCAAGCACAGTCTTTTCATCTTCTGTTAGAAAACTGAGCATAAAATCATCATCAATTGATTTGTACTTGTCAGGTGGCACTTCCTTGTATAACCTCGTGATCACATCATCCATCACATTTTTTACGGACAAATTCTGCTTTGTAGTTTGAGAATCCGAACAGGAGATAAATAAAAGTATTGAGGCAATTATTAAAAATCCATTTCTAGCTTTAAACATAATTATTTTGGCCCTATTTGAAATGTGGTCTTTTATTAAAATTGCCACAGATTCGCAGATTATAATATTATCTTTTTCCCTCATGTTTATAAAATATTTTCTTCTTTCTAACCTCATATTATGGACTCTTTATTTACTATTTCCGATAAACATTTGCCTAAAATACGATGGACTTCCACGCATTATCCAATAATTCATCAGCTTTCTTTTTGTAAATGAATATGACCGCCTACCCTCTCTCGCCGCTATGCGTGCGGACAGGCTCCGGGTTTTACATTTTTCATAAAATTAATCTGAGAATCTGTGGCATTATGTTTTTCCATGCAAATCAACATAGAATTATTATTTTTTATCGGTGTAAATTCCTTTTTATTAATGCTTCCAACAGCAATTTTGGTTGATCTGTCTGGATAATATTAGCGCCATATTTCAATATTTTATCCAAGGCCTGATCTTCATTTTTTGTTCCAAATGCCATATCCGGAAGACCCAGTGCATTGATCCAAATCCGTGAATTATTAGATTTGATCAAATGGACAACTTCAGCAGTGTAAAATTTGAAGTCAATATGCACAACTTCCGGATTGAACCGCGCAATTGCGGAGTCTGCCATTTCGTATGAATAAGCCCTGGGCATCAGCATAAATTTCGGGTCGGCTTTCCTTACATATTGAAGCGCTTCATAATCGTTATCAAAAAAGAATACCTGATCTTCACAACCGCAATTTTTAATGGCTGCAATCATTGGATCTAATCTATCCGTTTTTATATCAATGTCCACCATTATATTGTTCTTAATTAATTTAAGAGCTTCTGCAAAAGTTGGAATTTGATTTTCGGTCGTATCTTTTTTATGAATAAGTCTAAATTTTTTCAATTCTTCCAAAGTATATTCTGACGGTTTTCCAGAACCGGTGGTCGTCCGGTCAATCGTTCCGTCATGCATCAAAACTGCCACTCCGTCTTTGGTGACTTTTACATCCAGTTCAACAATATCAACTCCCAAATCTATCGTTTCCAGAATGCCCGGCAACGAATTCTCAGGGTGATTGTTATGCGCACCCCGATGCGCAGCCACAAGAACCATTTTTGAATTTGCATCTAAAAAATCTTTCCGGATTTGATCTACAGTCTCCTGCGCAAATGATGTCGTAAAGTAGATAAAAAATAAAAAAATGCTAAATACTCTTTTCATATGCTCTTTTCTAAAATTTGAATTTTGCTTTATTATATATGTTAATGCTTGAATGCTTGAATGCTTGAATGCTTGAATGCTTGAATCGGCAAACGTTTTATATTGAATATGTTTGATGGATCATTCACTTATTTCAATCTTTCCCCTTCAATCTTTCCGGAATATCAGGGATTTTATTGATCAGTTTATTCGGTGCATTATCAGATTTAATCAAATCAAACGCATCGTATAATTCCCCTGTCGCCGTATAGGCTCCGTAAGACAATTTATCACCTTCTATGGATATTATCTGAAAAAGCTGGGTATTTGCAGCCCTTCGATCCATCCAGGGATCATCGGAAACATCGTACTGTTTCGGACCACTGACTGAGACCACATACATTGTTCCCGAGGTAGATTCCTTCACGCTATACCCGGTAGGCACATTATTGACCATTCCCCGCCCATAAGCATGATCATGGCCCTGCAGAATAATATCTACTTTATGCTTGTCAAAAATCGGTTTAAACATGGACCGAAATTCAATATTGTCCCTGTTTGGCTTTGTGGAAAATATAGGATAGTGAAAGGTAATTATAGTCCATTTTCTCGGATTGTTGGTGAGTATTGAATCCAGCCAATTCCGTTGAGCAATTTTATACATTTCCGATTCATCGATTTGTTCGGCATCCAGGGATACAATTTTTATATTCGGATAATTGACCTCATAACAAGTCTCCTCCAATCCCTTTGGCCCATTTAATGGTAAATTGAACTGTGGCCTCCATTGGGGAGATAAAACTACATTTTTATATTCATGGTTTCCAGGAGTCATCACACTGGGCACCATGGCATGAATGAACGAACCGGAGTAAAACCATTCTCCCCATTCTTCATCCCGGTCATGACGGTTGATCAAATCTCCTGCATGTAGCATAAAATCGACATC
>JAJRQT010000218.1 GCA_024280115.1 Bacteroidota bacterium
GACGTATCTTGGCTGCTGTTTCCATTAATATCACCTCTTTATCCTCCGCGTGAAAATACGCGGATATTAATAAATTAGGTGGGTCAATTTTAAATGCCAATTACCCACATAAGTGGGTCACTTTTGCATGCCAATTAACAACGCAGGACAAATGAATTGGATATTTTGAAGAAAGTCTATTATTTTTGAATAATTGTTGCGGGAACCCCTACAACTGTAACATTTGGGGGCACATCTTTGGTAACAAGAGCGCTCGCGCCAACTGTAGAATTCTTGCCTATTGTTAGTTTTTTATTATTGTCACCATGAAGTATGGTTGCATTCACACCCAAATATACATTCTGGCAAATATGAATATTTCCGGAGATATTGACATCGGCCATGACTGATACGAAGTCATCTATAATGCTGTCATGGGCAATCGTCGCATTTAAATTATATAGGCCAAAGTTTCCGCATTTAATATTATTGGTAAACCTTACGCCCGCCGTAACAATATTGCCCACTGATTGATTAAGGGCATCTCTTTGGTAGAGACCAAAGGATGCTGAGGGGTGAATAATATTAGGGTAGCTAAGGTAGTTATATTTCTCAGAAATTCTTTTACGGATATTGGGTGATCCAACCCCAATTCCAAAAACGTAACCCTCTTTCTCAAGAGCTTCTATATTTTGCACCGTATCAACAATTACTTCATTGGGATAAATACATGTTTCGGTATTGCTTGAAACTAGAAATACGATATCGGTGTACCCAATTTCAGAACAAATATCGGCTAATTCACGCCCTTGCCCAGATGCGCCAAAAATAGCAATTTTCATTTTTTTCTCCTGTATCAATTACAGATTCATCGCATTATAAATATCTTTATTCACATTGTGCACATTATATTTATTTTGAGCCATTTTATAGGATTTTTGGGCCATTATTTCTAAACTATCCGGATTTTCAATTAAATGAACCATCTTTTTAACTAAAGGTTCGATAGATTGAATGGGCACCAAATAACCACCTTCTCCATCAACAACCGTTTCCCGGCAGCCAGGAGCATCTGTTGTAATTATAGCCCTACCCATCGCCATCGCTTCGAGTACAGTTCGAGGCGTACCTTCACGATAGGAAGGTAAAACATATACTGAACAATTTGCAATAGCAGGTCGAACGTCGTCAAGTTTGCCAAGGAATTTGATAACGCCTTCATCAATCCATTGGTCCAGTTCTTGCTGCTTTATAGCAGTAGGATTTGTATCTATCCATCCAGCCAGATAAAATTTAGTATCCGGATATTTTAGTTTTACCAGTTTTGCCGCTTCTATATATTCAATTATACCCTTGTCTCTGATTAAACGTGCGATAAGTAAAAAAGAACATTTTTCTGGTAAAGATGTATGCGTATAATGATTTAAGTCAACACCAGAGCCGTTAATTATATAAGCTTGCTCCTTGTTTCTGAGTAATTTTTTTCAATAAAGATAGACATGTCATCTGGATTTTGAAAAAAAACCAGTTCATTCGTGGTCAATGAGAGTTTCAATAATAAACGGACTATTCCGTTAACAATTCTAGACTTTAATCCTTTGCTGGTAAAGCTATAACCAAGTCCGGTGATCATGGAATAAATATTTTTTACTCCGGCAAAATAAGCAGCTATTGAACCGTATATGACAGGTTTAATTGTGTAGCTTAACAAAATGTCTGGTTTGATATCCTTAAAAATTTTCTGTATTCTAAGTAAATTTAAGATATCCCGAATCGGGTTCATGCCTGTTCGGCAAAGTGGAATATTCCGATATTCAACTTTAATCGCATTTAGTTTTCGAACAATTTCTTCGTCAGCATCTGGCGCGCTTGCTATCACATTGTATCCTGAATTAACCAATGCTTGCAATAGACTATACCTAAAGTTAATTAGTGAACCTGCAAGGCTGCCAAATACAACAATTGTCTTTTTCATTTAATATCTCGTGTAATTTTATTGTAAATGGAGTTTTTGAACGTTAATCGTCGTCTTAGCCATGGCTCTTTTAGAAGGCATTTTCTGAAGCCCATTCCTGAAACATGAGAATACTCCATAATGCGTGCTGTTGATTGCGCCGCCCACTTAGGTGGCTCTCAATCAATTTTTCAACTTCAGCGGCATTAAAAATTCCTTGCTGTTTTAGTGAGGAGGGATCCAAAATATCCAACATCCATTGCTTAAGGTCGTTGCGAAGCCAGGCCGATATAGGAACACCAAAGCCAGCTTTTGGTCTTTCCATCAATTCTTGTGGAACATATTTATTCAAAACTTGGCGAGTGAGCCATTTGCTCTGGCCATTGCGAATTTTTTGATTCTGGGGAAGCCGCCAGCAGAATTCAATAAATTTTTGATCAATGAAAGGGCTCCTGACTTCCAAGCTTGTTGCCATGCTTGCACGGTCAACTTTAGTTAAAATATCGCCATGCATATAGGACAGCATATCACAGAACATCATTTGGCTCGCAAAATCATCAGTCGGGGCCTGCGATATGTCAAATCGCTTCAAATATGGCTCTGGATTTGAGTGAGTTAGCAAAGTCTGTGGCATGGCAATATTGGAGCAAATTGATCGATACAGGTCGCCAGTAGTTGACGCTCTCAGGGCATTGCTAATTTTATAAATCTTCTCCCCAAGCCCATTAATTGGTGCTTGCGACAAAAATTGGGCTCTCATTCTTTCAATAGAGTCATAGGTCCGGGGAGGAAAAGCTTCTAGGGCGCGGGCCATGCCTTTGCGAATTGAATACGGTATGCGTTGAGTTTTATCCCAGATTTTCGGGGCCCATATATGTCGATTATATCCGCCCAATATTTCATCATTTCCATCACCGCTCAAGACCACGGTAACATGCTGTCGCGCAATTTGAGAAACCAGAAATGTCGGTAGCTGAGACGAATCCGCGAATGGCTCATCATACATCTTCGATAATTTCGGGATAACATTTTGGATATCAGAAGGGCCTACGTAAACTTCGCAATGATCTGTTCCTAAATGACGGGCGATATTTTTGGCAAAGGGGGCTTCATTGTATGAACTCTCCTCAAATCCAATTGTAAAGGTTTTGACAGGATTACTGGATAAAGATTGAAGCAGTGCCACAATAGTTGTGGAATCATAACCACCCGATAAGAAGGCACCCAAGGGAACATCTGAAATTGTTCTCAGCTTGATAGCTTCCCTTAATTCCCTTTCCATCTCAATTGCGGCTTGCTCATCGCTTAATTCTAGTGGATTGTTCAGAGACTGCTGTATAGATTTCCACGGGTCCCAATAAAGTTCCTTATTAATGGCGCGAGCGTTATTGGAGAGGGTCATAATTGTACCCGACTCTAGTTTTTCGATGCCTTGATATATTGATAATGGGCAAGGAATATACGAATACCGCAGATAAAGCTGCAAAGCATCGGGATTAAGGGTCGGTTTCCAGCCGGGGTGTGCCTTGAAAGCTTTTATTTCTGAGCCAAACATGAAGTTCTGACCCATCCAGCCGAAATAAAGTGGTTTTTTCCCCAATCGATCAGTGGCAAGCTGAAGTTTCCGCTCTTTTCTATCCCATAATGCGATAGAAAACATACCCCGAGCTTCTTGGACCGTACGTTTTAAACCAAATTTCACAATATAGGCGAGCAAAGTTTCAGTATCCGAATGTCCTTTGAAATCACGAGCATCACACCCAAGTTGTAGGCGCATATCAAGGTGATTATATATTTCACCATTAAAAGCCAATACAAAGCGTGTGCATTTAGAGTGCATAGGTTGGTGCCCATGTTCTGAAATGTCCTGAATAGCAAGACGCCTGTGTCCTATTGAAACACCAGATTCTTGACATGACCATACACCAGAACTGTCGGGGCCCCTGTGACTGATCCTCCGGTTCATCTCAGTGCAAATTTGTGACAATGCATCCTTTGCAAGAGAATTCGACCAGTTTATAAAACCAGCAAAACCACACATATTTGTTCCAATCAGTAATTAAAATGGCAGGAATTGATTATTCAGCAAACCTCTTGCTAGAATTGTCAATATTTATGGTTACTTTGACTATGGCGAAAAAACCACCCAATAGACATCCTAATATAAACAGTAAAACCAAGGGTGGGGATGTTGGGTAATTATCTGTATTGGCTGAACTGATTGTCAAAAAGGCATATTGAGGCTGAGCAGATGTCAGCATAATTTTTCTCTGCTCCTCAAGAAGCAAGGCTGTTAAATTATTTTTCAATTTCAGGTTTTGAGTATCACTGCTGACTGTACTTAAATAGTGAACATTCCGCTGTGCCCGTTCTTCAACCCGATTCCTTACGTAAGTATTTATGAACTTCACAAGGTCATCTAACCATCTTGTGGCTAAATCAGGATTTGTCCATTTTGAAGTTATATAAATCAGGCCTGTCTCATCGTCCATATTCACGGAGAAAATTTTCTTAAAACGTTTTTCAATCTCATCCGCTTTAGGTGAGTTATCGCCAATTTCAGCGCCCTGATATTTTCGTGAAAGAGTTTTTTTAATTTTTTGCCATGTTGTCGAATTCTTCCATTGTTTCTTGTCGTTGTCCCAAAGGTCTGAGAACCAAATCTTTTCCAACTGATGAGCTTTGCTAAATTCGACAATGAAATCCCGGGATTGTATAATAGCAAGTGTTTCTTGTACTGAGCCTGAGCTTGTCGTACCGCCACCACCGCCTATTAATTTACTCAATTTACTTGTAGTTGAGAAACTTCCATTTTGAGAATTTTGAGAAGCCTCTCCAGGCATGAGGGAGGTTCGAGCAATATATTTATTTTCAACCAAAGTTCCTGCTAGAAATAATGCAAGTCCACCCAGTAAAATATGAAGGATAATTTTCAAGCGATATTGTTTTAGAGCGGTAAAAATATCAGATAAATAGAATGCTTCAGGCTGCATGAAATAAGCTCACTTTATGTCTTTCTGGATTTTGGCTGTTGCTTGTGTGTTGGTTTTTATTCACCCCTTCCAAACTGTGTCGGCCTAGCTAATATATACAGACTAGATAAAACCAGAAAACAGGCTGCCTAAGAACAAAATGGAACATGCCGAACAGGCATAAACTAATAAGGGTAGCAGTTAATATCCTCGAATTTTTATTATTTGTGCACCGGAAACAGAAAAATAGCAAGCCCAAAAAACTAATCAAACCTAATAGTCCTGTAGACATCCCCCAGTCAATATAAGTATTGTGGGCTTCCCTTCCCTGAAAGGGCCCAGTATTGCCTGAATGAGAGGCCGGGCCAGCGCCAAAAACTGGAAATTGTTTTATGGCTTTAACCCCATTGCCCCAAACCATAAGCCTGTCACTTCCCTGCCCTCCATCAGAATAGACGTCCGTTGCGGAATCTATAGCTGCCTTATATACCGTAGTCAGAACGAAAGAAGATATTGTTAAAATAAAGACCGGTATAATGAACTTGATTATAGCTGCTTTCAGTAATGTGTGGCTTGGTTGAAAGAACTGAGTAGCGACCCAGATACAAGCTAAAAAAGCAAAACTCCCGACCCAAGATAATACTAAAGCATCTGAAAGACTGAGAAGTCCTGCTATAAAAACAGGCAAAAAGGACAGTATAAATATGAAATACCAAAAACCCCTAGGGTTTAGCGTTGTCAAAATATGCAGGCCAAGAAATGGCAACGGCACAACCCAAAGGGCAAGCTGGTTGGGGTTGAGGCTCCAACCTCGCATTCTAATGACGGCATAAGAAGGATCAAATCCCAGTTGAATTCCGGTTAGATACAAAAGAATCTGAATAAGCAGAAAGAAGCTTGATACAAGAAAGAATGCCAACCCTATTTTCAGCCAATGATGGCTGGGAAACTGAAAGGCCAATAGAAGTGAAACACAGGCGGCAAATGCAAAAGCGATGCCGTTACGGGTGTTTTCGAATGTGGGCACTTCAAATACGAGAGTGCTAAGCAGGCCTATCACCATACAGATGAATGAAATTCCCCAAAATAACAATAGTATTTTTGACAGGGAAGACAAATAAAATGAGATGTGCCCTGTCCAGTTGAGAAAAATACTCAACCCCACCCACGAGAAAAGCATGAATTCACCCGGCCCAAGGGGCATGCCGGGCATTCTTAATTGCGTTGCGGTAGTGAGGGTTAAGGCTGTGACTAGCCAAATGATCCAGAGTGACCGCAAAGTTAAAACATTGCTCATGTATAAATATTAACCAAAATTTCCATTGAAATCGTCCAATGAAATTATACTAACCTGAATGAGAAAACAACCTGAAACCGTAGTTCGGGAAATCCGAAAATTCTTTACTTGTAAAAGCTATTCATTCTCACAAACTGGTAAAAATACATAGCCGATCAGCACTTGAGGTTTAAGGGATGAGGAAGAAGCTTTAAGTCTCGATATCTTGTTTTCCAATAGTCACCCTAAGACCCGTCAGCCCCATCTAATTCCTTGGCTATGCTCTCACAGTTTAACCGGCAGTGCCATATCATTTGTCCTCGACTACAGGGAATAGTTATGGCAATGTTTGGGTTGAATATTTATCTTCATTTCAGAGAAAATACATGTATACGTAAAATAACTTTAGAAACCCTCAAAATCAGTGGCTGTCAAATTTAGTTGAAAATTGTCACGAAACCAACGAGAACCCCTATTATGGATCAAAGCAAAATTTATCCTTTTTTACCATTTGAGACAAAAAAAATAAGAGCGCTGCGCCAACAAATACAAAAACCACTAAATAAAGAAGATTTATTCGCTGTGTTTTTTTTGCGCCCGTTCTCAATTTACGTTTCTTTACTTGTTGTCAGATTTACATCTATTTCTGCAAATGCGATAACAGCTTTAATGCTGTATTCATCCTTTGTCCTGCCTCCGCTAGTTATCTTATTCTTGTCGGGTAAAGCTCTGATTTTAGCGGGGTGCGCCATTTATATATGGCTTTATTTCCTGGATGTTGTCGATGGGGAAGTTGCCAGACTTCGAAAAAAAACCAGCCTCTGGGGGTATTTTATGGATACCGGACTTTGGTTTAGCTGGTTTTTGACTTCAACTGTTACACTAATAGGGGCTTATCAGTTAGGTTTTTTGGATTTTCGAATGATCATGATTGTGTTGGCAACAGATGTGGCCTACTTGTTTGTAAGTGTCATGATGTGGATACGGGATGGTGCAGGTCAAAAGTTATTCCAATTTAAATCTACAAGGAATGAGCATGCCAGTGTGTCTCTTATTGCGACAGGCGGGCTATTGAAGAAGGTAGCATACTTATTTCCCCAAAAGGTAATAGTCGCTGTGTTTTCCGTAATTTATATGTATACTCCTTTTGCCAAAGAACTCTTTTTGGCTCATGTAAGTATTTCAGTATTGGCGTATTCGGTTGCCGCAGTTAAAAAATATATCAATCTCCAACGGATGATATCAGAAGTGTGACCTTTGTTCGAAATGGCAAGAAGGCGGTGTCAGCCCATTTTTCCAAGAATTAAGCTGCCCCTGGATTTGTAGACCCATCGCTGTGTAACAAGCCGCAAGGGGCTGGAGATGATGTCGGGTCTACGTTACAATGAAGAATTCTCACGGGATGCCCCCCCTGGCACAGCCTGCAACCTCAACAAAACAAAGCCTCTAACAAGCCTTAAAGAATTAAATTCTCAGATTTTCAAACGAGATCGTGGCGGGCGGAAAAATCATGAAGCCCGAAGGCACGATCGCCGGGGTGTGCTTGAATGTATCGAATTTTTCTATAATCCAAAAAGAAAACATGTTACTAACGCTATGTTGTCACCGATCGGATTTAAACGGCAAAAAAAATGAACGTTCTAAGGTGCCTAAGAAACTAGGGACTATTCATACATTCTGGGATCTTGACTGATACTCATAATAGCTTGGTAAGCATCTTATATGGTTAAGCATTTTTCTCTTGTGACAGGAACTTTTAGTTTCAAACTTCTGCAAAATTTATTGATCTTCGTTCTTTTGGCTAATATTTTTGGCAAAGAAGATTTTGGTTTTGTTGCATTGTGTTTCTCAAGCACGATCATTTTTATGAACCTAGTCGATTTTGGCGGGCGATTATTTATTATTTCTGAAGCTATTTCAGCTCTTCCAGAAGAATGCCACAGATACATCCAACATTGGAAACCGCTTAAGGTAATTGTGACAGCGACCCTTTTGTGTGTAGTTCTGATTTGGGGCTTTCTGCTAGATTACCCAAAAGAAGAGATTTTAATGCTGCTTCTGGCTCTTTTTAGTGGCAGCCTACTTAGTTTTGCAAATTCATATGCCTTCGTTTCAAATGTACTTGATGATTATCGTCTTGAAGTATGGATAAATGGGGTCTTTACGCTGCTGGCCGTGATTATTTGCGGATTATTGTTGATCGCCCCGTCCAAGGTCGGTTTCATGTTGGGGATATTCGGAGCCGCATTATTCACATACTTTGTGGCGAAATTTCTTTACTTTCGAATTTATGATTTTGAGAAAAACGAACCTAATTTGAAAAAAATTCCCCTGAAGGAATTGTCGGTTAAAGGGTTTCCATTTTCATTACAGGTTATCTTGAGTTTAGGTTTTGGATATATAGACTTATTCTTCATTGAAGCATATTTGGACCGTGAAATACTGTCGGAATATTTGGTCATATCTCGGGTGCTCTATGGTCTTTGTTTTTTTGTGTCGGTCCTATCCGTTTTGGCTCCCCAGAAAATTGCAAAATCTCAAAGAGAGAAACCATTGCTGAAGGCAACAATAAAGAAATTCTTTCTGGCTGCGGTTGGATTTGCTGTATTGGCAATAGGTACGTTCCTGATTCTTGATGCCTGGTTGATTTCGGTGGTGTTTGGGGATAAATATATATCTATTGTCCGGTATTCATATGTTATATGTGCAATTGTATTCATAAAATATCTACAAATCATTCCTGGTAGTATTGTTTCAATTCTAGTGAGCCAACACATCAGGGTTTGGGTATTAGTGGGAGCATTTATCATCCTGATCATTAGCTATTTGGTGTTTATTCCACTCTACCAGCTTGATGGCGCCTTAATTAGCCTGGGTGTTTCCAATAGCATAATATTGATTATGTATTACTACTTTGGAGTTTTCAGAGGCGTTCAGGGCGGTACCGAAAAGATACCAGGTGCGAGTTGATTTCGCGGCCAAATCATTAGGACTTTACCGATAAACCGATATGGGTTATGAGAGCATAATTTAGAGTGACCGCTTTCTGTATGGCATAACAGGCAGCACTGACAACTGTGTTGAAGGCTCATAACAACGGAAGTATTCAAGTGACCGACGTTTATAATGATATTTTAGAGGACTTAAAGTCCTCCCCGAAAAAATGGATGGTGTCAGGAGTCGCCGGCTTCATTGGCTCTAACCTTTTAGAAAATTTGTTGATGTTTGGCCAACATGTTGTCGGTCTTGACAATTTCGCAACCGGCCACCAAAGAAACCTTGATGAAGTACAGGCTGTGGTTTCTGAGGAACAATGGAATAACTTTGAATTCATCAATGGTGATATTCGAAATATGACAGATTGTCAGAGGGCAATAGAGGGAGCTGATTACATATTGCATCAAGCCGCACTGGGGTCCGTTCCTCGATCCCTAAAAGATCCGATCACTAGCAATGATGTTAATATTTCCGGCATGCTCAATGTGCTTGTTGCTGCCAAGGATGCCGGTGTTAAGTCAATGGTTTATGCTGCATCCAGTTCTACATATGGGGACCATCCGGGGTTGCCAAAAGTTGAAAATGTTATTGGATCTCCTCTTTCTCCTTATGCGGTGACAAAATTTGTGAATGAATTATATGCTTCCGTATTTTACAGAGCTTACGGCTTTAAGGCCATAGGCCTTAGATATTTTAATGTTTTTGGGCCACGTCAGGATCCAGATGGAGCATATGCCGCAGTTATCCCAAAATGGGCGAACGCAACCATTCAAAATGAAACGATAGTAATTAATGGCGATGGCGAGACAAGCCGGGATTTCTGTTATATCGATAATGTAGTACAAATGAATATTTTGGCTGCCGTAGCCTCTGATGAGGCATCGGGTGAAGTCTATAATGTTGCATTTAATGCCCGCACATCACTAAACGAACTAAAAGATCTAATTTATAATTATTTGCAAGACCTAGTTCCCCATATTGCAGCACCTAAGGTGCAGTATGGTGAGTTTCGGGCAGGAGATGTTCGCCATTCTCAGGCGGATATTTCCAAAGCAAAAAATATGTTGGGCTATGATCCTGTACATGACATCAAATCTGGCCTAAAAAAGGCTATGCCTTGGTATTTATCGCACCGTAAAAATAATTATTAAATATAGTCCGCGCGAGAAGGCGGGAAAATATCTGAATAGACAAATGTATTATTATAGAAAGATAGAGTTAAATGACAAAGAAAATTTATATGGGGATGAGCGCTGACCTGTTGCATTCTGGCCATATCAATATCATTCAAAAAGCAGCCGAATTGGGGGACTTAACAATCGGCGTGTTGTCAGACAAGGCTATTGCAAGTTATAAGAGGTTACCATTTCTATCTTATGAACAGCGAAAACATATTGTTGAAAATATAAAAGGCGTTGTTAAAGTCGTAATGCAGGATTCACTGGACTATGAACCTAATCTCCGTAGTGAAAGACCAGATGTAGTTGTGCATGGTGATGATTGGAAAGAAGGTGTGCAAGCAAACGTACGTAACAAAGTAATTGATGTCCTAAATGAGTGGGGAGGAGAATTGATAGAGTTTCCTTATACACAGGGCATTTCGTCTACGCAGTTGAATAATTCTTTGAAAGAAATAGGAACAACTGCGGATGTGCGTCGTAATACTTTGCGTCGACTGTTGAATGCTAAAACCTATATTCGAGTTTTGGAAGTCCACAATGGCCTGTCAGGCCTGATTGTAGAGCATGCCAAAGTAACAAAGAATGGTGTGAACGTTGAATTTGATGCGATGTGGTCAAGTAGCCTAACTGAATCGACGGTTAAAGGTAAGCCAGATATCGAAGCCGTCGATATCTCTAGCCGACTGCAGACATTGAACGAAATTTTTGAAGTTACCACCAAGCCTTTGATCTTTGATGGTGACACTGGTGGTATCCCAGAGCATTTCGCTTTTACCGTGCGGTCACTAGAGCGCCTTGGCGTTTCTGCGGTGATTATTGAAGATAAAGTTGGCTTGAAGAAGAACTCCCTATTGGGGAACGACGTCGAACAGAATCAAGCTACGATTGAAGAATTTTGCCATAAAATTAGAGTGGGTAAGAAGGCCCAGATTACAGACGAATTTATGGTGATCGCGCGTCTTGAGAGCCTTATCCTGGAACAGGGTATGGATGATGCTATTGCCCGTGCGCAATCCGTTTGTGATGCTGGCGCAGACGGTGTTATGATCCATAGTCGGTTAAAAGACCCCGCTGAAATTTTGGAATTTTGTACACGCTATAATAAATTTTCGAATAGAAAGCCTTTGGTCGTTGTTCCCTCTAGCTATAACGCAATTTATGAAAGTGAGCTTCAGGAAGCTGGCGTAAATGTCATTATTTATGCAAATCACCTTTTGCGGGCTGCGTACCCAAGCATGATGGGCGTGGCGGAATCAATTCTTGAAAATAGTCGTTCGTTGGAATGCGAACCGCAGTGTCTCAAAATCAAGGAAATACTCGAACTAATTCCAGGAACGGTGTAATGATCAGTCCTAAGAGTTTCCTCGAGTTGATGCTCGACGTTGGCGTAAATTATTTTACCGGTGTTCCTGACTCGTTGTTGAAAAGTTTTTGTGGGTGTCTGTCAGCAGAGTTACCCGAACAAAGTCATGTTATTGCGGCGAACGAAGGAAATGCAGTTGGTCTTGCGATGGGGTATTATCTGGCGACAGGTCAATTGCCCCTGGTGTATCTCCAAAACTCCGGGCTAGGTAATATTGTAAATCCGCTAATGTCCCTTGCTGATGCTGACGTATATGGAACCCCTATGTTGCTGATGATCGGGTGGCGGGGTAAGCCCGGCGTCAAAGATGAACCACAACATGTAAAACAAGGTCGTGTCATGTTGGCAACTTTGGATGCTATGGAAATCAAACATTTTAATATTAGTGATAACCTTGCCAGCGCCACAGAAGCTTTGTCTGCGGCGATAGCATACGCCAAAGAAAACATATCCCCGGTTGCGCTCGTGGTAGATAAGGGTGCTTTTGATAGTTATTCATATTCTCCTGCTACTTCAGAGGCCTATGAGATGTGCCGTGAAGATGCTATAATAAAAATAGTAGACATTTTACCCAATGATGCAGCGGTGGTTTCAACGACTGGTATGGCGTCACGTGAATTATTTGAATTTCGATCTAACAAGAAACAGGGGCATGAACGCGACTTTCTAACGGTAGGAGGAATGGGGCATGCGAGTCAAATTGCTTTGGGGATTGCCGTTCAACAGAAAGATCGTACAATTGTGTGCCTTGATGGAGATGGCGCGGCCATAATGCACCTTGGTGGAATGTCCTTAATTGGACAGATAGCTCCTAAAAATTATTGCCATATTCTATTAAATAATTCAGCACATGAATCTGTTGGGGGGCAGCCAACCGCTGGAATGAATATGGATTTCATAAAAGTGGCACAGGCTGCTGGGTATGCTAAATTTGCCAGTGTTAAAACATCTGAGGCCATGGTTGATACTATTAGGGAACATCTAACGATCGAAGGTCCAACGTTTTTGGAAGTCAAAATCAAGGCAGGGCATCGAAATGACTTAGGGCGTCCAACAAAGACACCGCAAGAAAATAAGTTGGACTTTATGACCTTTTTGAATTCGAGCCATGCTCAATGAATACGAAAAATCAGGAGATTGAGTACGATCAACTCCAAGAAATTTTAAAAGAATTTTGTCCGGAACGCATTGTTCTTGTAACTGGGAAAAAGTCATTTAAAACTTGCGGTGCAGAGCAAAGGCTGCTTCCTCTTTTGACTGAATATAATATTTTACATATTTCGGACTTTGATAAGAACCCAAAACTACAAGACTTGGAAAACTGTATAGCGAAGTTGGGCGAGGTTGAGAAAGACTTCTATATCGCTGTCGGTGGTGGCAGCGTCATGGATATGGCAAAAATGATAAATGTTATGTCTCACCAACCGGTTGTAAATCCAGGAAAGTTGTTATCTGGAAACCTGAAGACTGTAAATTCTGGAGCTTCGTTAGTTTGCATTCCTACTACTTTTGGTACCGGGAGTGAAAGTACACATTTCGCTGTCGGGTATATTGGTACCAAAAAATATTCCTTTGCCACCCCCTATGCCTTGCCTGAATATTATATACTGGATCCTAAACTAGCAGAATCCGGCTCCACGTATTTAAACGCATGCGTCGGACTCGATGCACTATGTCAGGCTATAGAATCATACTGGGCAAAAGGGAGTACAAAGGAAAGCCGATCTTATTCAGAAAAAGCAATAACAACTATTTTACCGAACATTTATTCTGCTGTAGTTGAGGGTAATTACGATGCCTTAGCAAAAATGAGCCAAGGAGCAAATTCTGCTGGACGTGCAATTAATATTGCAAAGACCACAGCTCCTCATGCATTGTCGTATGCTATTACCGAACGCTTCGGAATTCCACATGGTCATGCCGTTGCTCTTACTTTACCACAGTTTTTTCAATATAATTGGGAGCATGCGCCAAATGAGGATGTTAGGCTCCGCCAGAAAGAGCTGCATAAATTGTTAGGTGTGCAAAGTGCAATTGAAGCACGGGATATTTTTATTTCTTTATTAAACGATTTAAATTTGAAAAATAATATATTTGAATTTGGAATAACCCAACTGGATGAAATGCAGTTTTTAGTCGATTCTGTAAATTTAGAACGTTTAGGTAACCACCCTGTTCCGTTAAGTAAGCGTGATTTAATCGATATTCTTAAAAAATAATGATTAAGTTAAAATAGTCCGGTTCGTATGGGCGGGCCTATCACTTGCTTTTTCATGGAGTAACTTTTCAATTGGATAACCAGATCAAGCGGCTTTGTGAAGTGGTCCTGATTGTCTGAACAGTTTGGCAGCGAAGTTAAGGTGTATCCTGTTATCATTTATGCTGCCTGTTTCTGCTTCACAGGATATGGGGAATTCCCCATATCCTGTGAATTTGAGTAAACCTCATGAGGTGTCTTCCCGTCAAGGGAAGAACGTAAGCGATGCGTTACCCCCACCTGTTTTCCGTCATTTATCTGATGCATATTGTCTTTTTAGATAAATAAGGACAGGATATGGGTAAAAAGAAGCCAGTTGTTAAGTGACCTGAGCCTGAGGTATCCCCACGAAATTGCTTAATAATTTGCATTGGGATTTTCCGTTAGTGATTTTAGGGTGTTTAGGGCGGCTTTCCAGTGTTTCTCTTGTAATTTCAGGTTTTTGTCCTTAAAAGCACGCAACCCGATAAA
>JAJRQT010000219.1 GCA_024280115.1 Bacteroidota bacterium
ATCAATAGATTGAAAAAATTAGAATAAAAGCATAATAAAATATTTCAATTTCATTTGACTGCTTTCAAAATTTGGAACAAAAGTGAAAAACTCAGAATCAATTATTAGAGGTTCCCTATAGTTTACTATTGATCAGGCAAGTAGAATTGAGCCAGTTTATGACCTCCATTTTCTGGATGGTTGTGATTACAATTATACTCATCCTTTTTTCCATACACCCTTTGATCCTGGCAATTTTATACATGGCAATTTCAGTTTCTCTTATATCACATCGTCGATATCGCTATGAGTACAACGAATAAGGTTATAGGGCCTGTTTCAGTACATATTCCAGTTCCCTACAATCGAGATCGATAGGGTTATATTTATTCCCCGTCGCATCAATGATCTTCTGAAAATCAGTTTCCTCTATTCCGAAATCTGAAAGCTTTTTCAGTTTAAATTCTTCCGTATATCTCTCAATTACATTTAGCAGTGTTTCTACATAATAAGCATCTGAATTATTTTTATCCTTACTGAAAAGCTTTCCGATTCTTGCATATTTTAATAATCCAATACTACCCGGGTTTTCGGTCATTAATTTCTCAACCGTCAATTTGTTTACAGGTCCCATTAACCGCGCACAAATCAGCCCATGAGGGATGTCAAAAAATCCACCGATGGACGAGGCAAAACCATGAATGGTTCCCAGTCCTGCATTCGCCAGCGTGATGCCAGAAGTCATGGAAGCGTATGCCATTTTTTCCCTTGCCAATAAATTGAAACCGTCCGCTACAACTGCCTGCAAACCATCCCTGATCTTGCGAATCCCCTCCACCACCAGGGAATCGGTCATTGGATTTGATTTTGTTGAAACATAAGATTCCAATAGCTGGGTAAAAGCATCCATTCCACCCTGAACGGTGATATCTAGCGGACAACTAACAGTCAATTTCGGATCAACAATTGCGATATCAGGCACGTAATTATCGTGCCGTAATGACTTTTTAAATCCATTTTCGCCAATCTCGGAGATTACGGCATTTTTAGTTGTTTCACTTCCCGTGCCCGAGGTGGTTGGAATGGCAATAAAAGGAATTTTCTTTCCCGATGGCTGCTTATTCCCTACGCCTTCCAGGTAGTTGACAATAGACCCTTTCTCAGTCAGCATGGCGGAAATCGCTTTCCCAGCGTCAATTACACTTCCACCCCCGATTGCCACCACACAATTTATTCTTTTTTTAGAAACACTAGAAACACATTGATCGATCATCACAGGCGTCGGTTCACGGTCAATGACAAAATATTTCCAATTGATATTTGAATCTTCGAAACCGATAAGTAATTTTTCCCAAAACTCAGACCCAACAAATGACTTGCTCCCTGTAACTAAAAGTACTGAGCTTCCATAGGGTTCAATGAGTTTTGGAAGTAATTTTAGTTTTCCGGATCCAAAATATATTTTGGGTGTTGAGGCAAAATTAAATGTGTTTACCATTGTGACTTCTCGGTTGGTGCAATAATTATATGTTTTTCTCCTATACGGGGTTTTGCCATCCAATCTGCGACTGTGGCCCGCCATTTATTATAATGAGCAGTTTCTTTATGAGCGGCAGCGGCAGCATCAGATTCATAGGCTTCATAAATTACAAACTTTGCCGGATCATTAGCGTCTTGCAACAAATCAAACCTGAGGTTTCCCGCCTCCTCGATGGAGCTTTGATGGTTTTCTGTCGAAGCCAATATGAAATCATTAATATTATCGGGCTTCACCCAGACGTGTACAAATGTGACGATCATAGCATTTTTATAGATTTAATGGTTTAATCATTTACAGTATTACAAATTACGCATGACAATTTAACATTGACAGCTAAAATTAACATTATACATGTATAATTCTAATAAAATCTTTTAACAAAAAAGAGCTTTAAATTTATACTTTAATGAGGAAACACTATCAACTTTTAGGACTGAAATATTTCAGATCAATGAATTTTGCAATCGGACCAACAATAGTCAAGGCATAAAAAGGAGCATAGACAAATTGATTCAATCTCAATATAAATTCCACCAGCGCAACTATAAACACGACCAACATTTGCCCTTTCTTACTCCTGACATTTGTCGGTGGATCTGTGATCATAAAGAATATAAACAATTGATACATGGGGCCAGTAAGCGGTGCAATCTCAGCGAGAAATGGATCCTGAGTAATCAGACTCCTGATAAACGCAAATATTGTAAAGCTGATCACATAAGTAATGGTAACATGAAATCTCTTTGCCCTGTAAACGATGACCATTCCAAGCATCCAGATGACCAGCATGGGCAAAAGGTTATTTCCCCATTGAACACTTAAGCCGGCTACGAAAAGCGGTGCAGTAAAAAGCATCCAGGAAATCCCGAAGTTGGAAGGATTCCAAATATGCCTGCCTTTATATCGCAATACATATTTTGAAAGAATAGAAATCGCAGCGGTTAGCGCATATGGCCAGTAAAGCGTTGAACGAATCAATATACTGACACTAATGCCGGAGATGTAGCCGCTGACAGGGTTTTTCCATTTACCTGTGTAAAGTCTTCCGACAAATAGATCAATCAAAATGCTCACTCCAACCGTAATCAAAACCGTTTCGTAACCTTCCAATATTCCAAAAGAAAGGTGCCCCGCCAACAATATCAATGTAATGAACAGTTGGGGCATGTATCTCGACAAAAAGCCTCCTACCCTTTTGATAACCGGTAGTTTCTCCTGAGCTATTGCTTTATCAGCTGATTTCATTTCCCTCCTTTATTTTATGAATTTTATTAACTTCCAATAACTCAATTATCTGTTCTGCCCCGGAAGGCCAATTGATTATCAGCTTATCAATTTTTGAAGTATTGCCTAATCCAAAGTGAATAGCACGTTGATTTTGAGAACTGAAGCCAATGCCCCCCGACACAACCTGTGATTGTGATTGATTGTTCCAAACCAAGGTGATCCTGGCACCAATGCCACTCTTATTGCTTTTGGTTCCTTCAAGCTTAACGACTACCCAGTTGTTCCCTTCGGAAACACTATTTTTCAATATCGATACTTTATCATTTTGATTGGCAACGATCACATCCAACACACCTCTGTTCCAAAGGTCTACCATTGCTACTGCCCGGCTGTCAAAGGGCGGCAATTCAGACACATAATCGGTCACATCCGCAAATGTACCCCCCTCGCTATTCACCCAAACTTTATTGAGCTGATACCCTGATTGACTTCTACCTTCCATGGCGGGCCAGTTAGTAGCATCTGAGATTATGAATTTATTACCGCCGGTGATTTTTGAATAATCATACCAGTAAGAATTATTTTTTGTCCCTGAAATGAAACCATTCGCCAGGTAAAGATCCTGAAATCCATCATTATTTAAATCGCCAAACTGCGACCCGTAGCTCCATCCGCCAAGTTCTACGCCCAGAATTCTCGCGTTATTTTTAAACTCAATCTGATCGGCACTACCTGTGGGTTGCCAGAGATTGTTCCCCTGTAGAAGGATCCCCATCTCGGTAATATTTGAAACATAAATGCTGAATTTTCCATCATTTTTTACATCGGCCATGGATACGTTCATTCCGCTCTTGGGGGCATAACCAATTTTAGATTCCTTGCCTATTTCTTTGAAATTTTTCCCATCAACATTCAAATACAACTCATCGACACTATAGTCATTGGCAATAAAAAGGTCCTGAAAACCATTACTGTCAAAATCCATA
Organism: Bacteroidota bacterium; assembly: GCA_024280115.1. Classification (GTDB taxonomy): domain Bacteria; phylum Bacteroidota; class Bacteroidia; order Cytophagales; family Cyclobacteriaceae; genus JAAUQL01. Next base: position 3,733 of record JAJRQT010000219.1, read on the forward strand.
GCCCCTATTGCCAGCGTCCATTTAGTACTTTCAAGACCCTTTTCAGAAGTAACATCTTTGAAGCTTCCATCTCCCTGGTTCTCCAGCAAATAATTCTTTCCACCATTGTTCGCGTATTCAAAACTCTCTGGCATAATCAGGGTATTTTCAAGATTCCAGAGATTTATTTGCGCCTTGTAATAACCTCCAATTAACAGATCGATATTTCCATCATTGTTATAGTCAAACCAGATAGCTGAATTAGAATTAATCCACGCAGGTAATCCAGCACTTAAACTGATATTTTCAAATCCAAGGCCCTCCCGGTTCAAAAACAATTCAGGCTTTCCCCATTTATACACAAAGAGGTCTTCAAACCCATCATTGTTAAAATCCGCCCAGACAGAACCCATCGAGACTCCGGTCCCCTGCTGATTAATATCCCCAATCCCAAAATCAAGCGCAACATTTTCGAATGTCCCATTAGCCAGGTTCTTATATAATGCATTGCTCGCTCCGTACTTGCTGGTCGTAAGATAAAAATCATTCCAACCGTCATTGTTGAAATCGCAAACTGAAACGGATGCGCCAACAGAAGCAATCTGGGGCAATATATGATTGAGTCTTGCATCCAATTTTGGTGACTGATGGAAAAAATCAACCCCAACCTGATCATTGACTTCTTCCAGATAAAATCCAAATAAATCCAGAGCAGAAGCTTTGGCTTGCTCATTTGTCTCCTTTGATATTTTGGGCCTTTTTTCAATACCTTTAACTAAGGGGACACTCAGAAGTACTACAAATAAAGTCCCAAAAAGAATTTGAACAATCAATGGCGTCTTATGGTTCATCATATTTCAATTTATCATCGCAGTCATGCAACCTCTCTTCTTAAAATCTCAGGGCAAACGATTAATCAATCAGAGCTTAAGGAAGAATCTATAATTAAAACAAACCGTGAATTTATAATGTTGTAGGAAATTTAAAAAATTGAATGCAATAATTACCAATATAAAAAAGGGCCTCCCCAATTAAAAGGAAGGCCCAATCAACAAATATGAGTATTAAATTTCAGTCGTGTTTATCGCTTTTACGAATCACTAAATTTTCAGTTGGATTAATTTCCCCCAGCTAACCGATACGTTAATCCTGCTGTCAGCATGGAAACTTTACTGTCTTTGCTCATGTCAAGCGACTCCCATTCCGCCCGGATTCCAAGCCTGCTGATATTCAATCCCGCTCCAAATCCAAACATGAATTTTGTGTTATTTTTGTTGATATCCGGATGCAGGGGATCATCGAAGGTCACTTTCACGTTATTGAAAAATGCACCTCCTTTAGCAAAAATCTCAAGCGGACCCAACGAAATACTCCCTTTTGCATTAAGGTCCCAGCCGGAACTATTATGCTCGGCTAAATTCTGACTGACACTACCAAGATTTCTATAACCTCCTTCAATTGCGAGGAAAGCAGGTAATTTATAACCAGCATAAACTTTATAGGCCACATCGTTGCCATCGATCTTTACATCATCAAAATCAAGGTCCATGAAGCTTTTATTAATGAAAGACGGGCCAACGCTTCCCCCAAAATACAATCCTTTTTGAGCCTTTAAATCAGACATCCCAAACAACATAACAAGCATGAAACCTGCGGTTAAAAATGATGTTTTTTTCATTACTTTTTTCATAGTGGTAATCTTTAAATTTAATTCATAAAATAAAAAACGATGGGGCTGGATTTAAAACAATTATTGCTTTGCAAATTTGAGGCCAAAAAAAATTACATTTAAATAATTTTTAATATTTTAATCTCAAAAGTGCTAAAACACATGAAAATTCATTTTAAATTCCTATTATACGCACTAATACTTTTAACAGCATCCGGTTGTTCTCAACCAAAAGATCACAGCGTTTTCATTTCGAACCTCTCCTGTGAATACCTCCAAAATCCAATCGGTTTGGATATTAATTCTCCCCGACTGAGATGGATATTGAAGTCTGAAGGAAAAAGTATTAAACAATCAGCCTACCAGATATTGGCCGCTACAAATCAAGGAATATTAGAAAAAGACACCTCTGACCTCTGGAACACCGGGAAGGTGCCAACCGATCAATCCATTCAAATATCGTATGAGGGAGAAAAATTGAAATCAGGCCAAAGGATTTATTGGAAAGTCCGGATTTGGGATGGAAGCAATCAACCAACTAACTGGAGCCAGGTGGCCTTTTGGGAAATGAGCTTAATGAATGATTCGGATTGGGAGGCAAAATGGATAAGTACTGAAGATTATAAACATGGAGCATCTTACAATCTCAGAGCTCCCTATTTCAGAAAAGACATCAATATTCAAAAAAAAGTAAAAAAAGCCAGAGTTTATGTGACCGGCCTGGGTTATTATGAATTTTATCTAAATGGAAAAAAGATCGGCGATCATCTACTATCGCCAAATCAAACAAATTATGACAGGAGGAAACTGGAAAAATGGGGCGAGCCCAGAGTTGGCAATATGAGAACTTCGGTATTATACGAGACCTTTGACATTACACCCTATCTGAACGAAGGTGAAAATACAGCCGGAATTCTACTGGGAAACGGATGGTATATACAGGCTGACCGGCTGAATGAAGCTTCACTTTGGTACGATACTCCAAGAGCTATAGCCCAATTGGAAATCGAGTACGAAGACGGTGAAAAGCAAATTATAATCACAGATAAATCATGGAAAACCACAGGCAGTCCCATCCTTTACAACGGGTTGCATAGCGGCGAAATTTATGATGCGAGATTAGAAATTGAAGGCTGGAACCTTCCGGAATATGATGACAACTCATGGAAAAATGCCATCGAGGTCCGGGCTCCTAAGGGCAGATTAAAATCACAAATCTCGCCGCCTGACAGAGCAACTAAAAGGATTATTCCAATAAGTATTTCTACGCCGGAAAGTGGCATCTATCGGTATGATTTGGGGCAAATGATTTCCGGATGGGCACGATTAAAAATAAGCGGCCCGAAAGGCACTACCATCAAAATGCGGTTCATGGAAGAATTGGGACCTACCTATGGGCAAAGAGATACCTACATTTTGAAAGGTGGTGGAATCGAAACCTGGGAGCCGAGATTCACATGGCATGCATTCAGATATGTTGATGTCATCGGCGCTTCGGAACCTTTGAAAATTGAAAACATTGAAGGTGTCGTAGTCAATACAGATGTGAAGGACGCCGGGACTTTTACCAGTTCAAACAAATTATTTAATCAAATATTGAAAAATTATCAATGGACACAATTGGGAAATATGCATGGGGGTATTCCGAGCGATTGCCCGCACAGGGAGCGAAGGGGCTATACAGGCGATGGGCAAATTTCCTGTGTTTCTGCCATTTATAATTTTGATATGGCGCAGTTTTATACAAAATGGCTGGAAGATATCAGAGAGGCACAAAACAGCGAGACAGGATACGTACCCAACACATCACCTTACCAGGATGGCGGAGGTGGTACCGCATGGGGATCGGCATATATCATTATTCCATGGAATATGTATTTGTACTACGGGGATAAAAAGATTCTGTCAGAACACTATAAAGGCATGAAGCAGTGGATAAGCTACTTGCAAGGTGAGTTGGATCAGGATGGCATATTAGTCAATCAGGGACTTGGCGAATGGGTACCTCCTGAAAAAGTGGAATTACCACCATCCTTTGTGAATACATGTTACTATTTTTACTGCACTTCGCTAATGACAAAAATTGCAGCAGTTCTTGGCCGGGAAGAAGACAGAAAATATTTCCTTGAGTTGAATGATCAAACAAAAAAGGTGATCAATAACACTTTTTTAAATAAAGGAAAATCCAGGTACTCTACAGGTCGTCAGGGAGCTGGCGTTTTTCCTCTTGGTTTTGGGATTGTACCCAACTCGGAAAAACAACATATTTTTCAACATCTTGTCAACCATACAATAGACACGAAAATCCATTTTGACACCGGTATTTTGGCAACTCCCCTCCTGCTCGAAGTGCTGACAGAATTCGGACGAATTGATCTCGCTTATACGATGATGAACCAGCGGGATTTCCCCGGTTTTGGTTATATGCTGGAAAATAATGCCACTACTATCTGGGAAACGTGGTTAGGAGAACAATCTCACAGCCATCCGATGTTTGGCAGTGTCACTCAATGGTTTTACAAATATTTGGCCGGGATCCAACCAGACCCACAAAATCCGGGTTTTAAACACATAATTATTAAACCACAACCGGTGTTCAGCTTGAATTATGCTAAATCAACATACATGTCTCCTTACGGTGAAATAATTTCTGATTGGCATATAGAAAATGACGGGTTTATATTGAATGTCACGATTCCTCACAATACAAGTGCCACCGTCTTTATTCCTACTAAAAATGCTGATCAGGTAAAGGAAAGTGGGAAGAGCATTTCATCAAATTCAAATATAAAAATGTTGTACTATAAAGGGCAATTAGCGGTTTTCGAAATAGGATCCGGTAAATATTCATTCAGTTCGCCCAACATTCTGGATCTGCTTCAGGTGCCGGTTCCTCAATCCCCAATCATTTCTCCGGGAGATACCTTTGCCATGAAAGGTGATTCCGCTCTTGTGAATATAAAAACAGATTACTCTGATGCAATTGTGCATTTTACGCTAGATGGAAAAGAACCTGACGTTTCATCAAATGTCTTTACCCAACCTTTCTATCTGAAAGAAAACGTCATCATTAAAGCAAAAACATTTCTTGAGAATTCAGAACCCAGCTTCACAACAACCTCGGTTATAAATTTTTTGGACCCGAATAAGAATGGCTTGATTTTCAACTATTATGAAGGTAAGTGGACTGCACTTCCGGATTTTAATAAGTTACAATCGGCGAAATCAGATAAGACATTTCAGTTCAGGTTAGAAAATATCAACCCCAATGCTGATGAATTTGGAGTTGTATATTCAGGTTTTATTGAAATCCAAGAAGCAGGTAAATATACATTTTACGTAGCTTCCAATGATGGGAGCAAATTATTTATAAACAATAAACTTGTTGTTGACAATAGTGGGTTACATGGAGCGGATGAAGAAAAAAGTGGCCTGATCCAGCTGAGTGAAGGGATTCATCCTATTAAACTTACATATTTTCAAGCTGGGGGAGGCATGTATTTAAAGGTCTCCTATTCAGGACCGAATGTTAAAAAATGCGAAATTCCAGCCTTGGTTTTAGGGATCGCTCAATAATAACTTGGCATTTTGGCTCGTTCTTTTTCTCGTCTTACCACCACCTGTCTGCCATATCATAAAAAAATCCTGTCAACTACGGAATACCCGATAGTTGACAGGACTAACTCAATTGAAATGCGTCCGTTTTCTGAATTTAATCTTTTATTTACGAGGCATCTGTCAGCTCCAAAGTATCCGTTTGATCAGCACACATTACTTCGAAATCAGCATCACATTCACCATCACCAAAATCAATGACACAATTTCTTTTTCTTGTCACTATTCGCTTGGTCCCCTCTACTGGTATTCGCACTCGTTTGTCATTTCGACAGTTCCTCTTATAAATAAGATCCGTAAGAACCTCTGTCTTAAAAGCAACACTTTTCCTGTTAACACCCGAACTTACGCTCCCTGTCAGAATATGGAATTCATCCATCAATGGATTCATCGCTCTAACCCATACACGTGTTTTGTCAACTCTTCGCGTGGCGAAAGTTTCATCAGGCCATGTGATTTTACCATCTTCCAGTACAATATGGAAAGTTGGCATTGCCTCCAGAGATTCAGAAACATTGGTGACTGTTCTCAGACCCTCAATATGTCGTCTGTTAACATAATAATTGCGAAAAGTAACAGTCCAATAGGAACCTGGCACAAACCGGCGACCATGATAGGTAATGAAAATAATTCCACTGCGCACAACGCCATTCGGGCCTTTACAACCATCGCCAAAATCGATGGTAATCGTGTTGTTTTCCTTGTCGTGCGTAACTTCAGCACAACGACACCTGTCATCTTCAACATTGGCGATTCTACCTCCGGTATTACCCTCGGCAATACCCATAATATTGGAGGTTATATCGTCAATATCTTCAAAATCTGACTGTGCGATAGATTCAGCCTCATATGTGGCGTCATCAATTTCCGCGACCGGTTGTTCAACATCATTGTTGCAAGCCGTGGAGAATACAAGAGCAGCTATTCCTAATCCCAGGAATACTTTGTTGGTTAATGAATACAAAAAATTTAACTTTTCCATGATTATATATTTAAGATTGTTTTGTCCTTAGAGAAGCGGCAATCAAAAAGGTTTAAAGATTGCATGAAAAAAAAATCTCAATCACTATGGAAATGTGGTCGAAATCGTGGATTTTTATTGAGAAGAAAGCACTTTGTGAATAAATCTTTTATAAATTTAATTCATTGCAAATACAGTCTTAGATTTCAGTGAAAATGCAAATGCGACTCATCATGAGGGTATAGCATGTGAATTCGGAAAAACTGAAATTAAAGTATTCCACACCTAAAAGTTATAAAAAATGGATAGAAGAAAATTCATACAAGTTGCTGGGAGCAGCGCTGCAATAATAACAAGCGCAGGTACGCTATTAGCTTGCAATAAGTTAATAAAAGGCGATCATGAAAATCAACTGAAAACAAGGGCAATAGCGGCTTTCAAGCGCTTTGAAGATATTTGGAATTTTAATGACTTCTGGAAAAGAGGCAATACGTTTGACGCCTGTCTAACCTTTGTAGATGCCATGGAGCAACGATGGCCACAGGATTCTGATGTTCAAAAAATTCAGGTCACTGTTAGAAATATGCTAGTGGAAAATCTCGCCTTTTTTAATGGTTTTGATCCAGGTGGCCTGTGGGCAGATGATTTTGGCTGGTGGGGCCTAATGGCGCTTAATGCGCGGAAGCATCTTCTAAAAATGGGAGAAAAGGACCTGGCTGATAAGTTTCTGATCCTCTCAACGGATTTGTGTTGGGAATACAAAAAGAAGACAGCTTATGACCATTCAATAACTGCGAAACCTGTTCCGCATGGCTGCAGCAATGGAGATGCCAATGGCCAAAGCAAAGGGGTTAAAAATACGGTGACCAATGTTTTGTTATTTCTGCTCTCCTCTCGTTTATACCGCATGACATTAGCAGAGAATATCACTGATAACGATAAATACCTTGATATGGCCTATCGTCAATGGTTATGGTTCGAACATTGGTTTAGCCTCGATGAATATGAATATTTGAAAAAAATATCGCCAACCGGGGCCTTGGTACAAGAGCGCCCAATGGCATTTTTTGAAGGCTCTGATTATCAGAAAAAAGAGCATCCACCGTGGGCTGAAGGCTGGGTGTGGACCGGTGATCAGGGCATGTTGGTTGGCGCACTTACAGATATGCTGGCAATAAAAAATGAGTTGGCCGCCTGGATTGCCAGCAACAATATAAATCCTGGCTTCGATGTGGTTGCTTTTGAAAAGAAAGTTCGTCATCTGATTGCAATGATCGGTGGTGGCATTAAAGCCGCATTGATCAGCGAAAAAGACGGTATTATTCGTGAAGCACCATGCGCATCAAGTTTTGGACCTGTTCATGGAAATGATTATCTGGCCGGGCGCGGTATTATGATGCGCTACATTGGAAACAGCGAAGAAAAAGCGCTTCTTGGAGTTGATTTGAGTGAACAAATAAAAGCAACTGCACAAGCAATCTGGCAGACGCGTAATGCTTCAAATAACCAGTTTCAACCTGAATTTACAAGTGCTGAAAATGACAAACTCTATATTGAACAGTTCAGAAAGCTCTGGGGACTGGCAGATGATATCCGCAAGTGGGATATCGACAAAATGAAGGAGCAAAATAAATTTGGGGTTTGTCAGTCAATCGGGCTTGACGCTTTAGGCGCTGCGATAAAGATGTTGTAAAACACATCAAATCCTCAAAATCATGGATTTTACATGCCTATCTGTCTGTAGGTGGCTTTTTCCATTGAAATTAGCAGATTGGATATACTTGTTTAGGTCAGAAGAGTATTTGGTAAACTCTAAAAGGATCCAATGTATGAGGATCAGAGTTTCTTCATAGAATAGGTCCACTAAAACGAATAACCTATTCCGACATTCCATTGGAACACTGGATCAGGGGAAATATTACTGATTAATGGCTGTATTCCCTGGAAAAAGACAAAAGCCGGTATATCCGCGGATGAGAATGAAATCTTTGAAGAAATAAACAGACCATCATTATAATCTGTATAATCAACATAAAAGGTCTGTACGTTGATTGCCATCAATATGTGCTTACCTAAACCGATATCTGACTTGTCTGCGACCAAGTTGATGAAATAACCAGTTATTGTTCCATGATCGCGCCCTTTATCGTACCAGACCGTCAGGCCAATAGAACTGGTCCGGGTTGGTTTATATGTTCCTGCCAATTCAAAAGTTATATATCTTTGACCCTGCCAGATTGTGTCGTCAGGGGCTTTATATTCGCTGAAAAACATGGCTGCATTAAGTCCTGTTCTCAATTCGAATTTAGGCCTGTCTATCAATTTGTAATGAAACCAGTTATCGATAGTCCAGGGTCTCAGATCAAGACCGTAAGAGAGCTGTGGGTCATAGCTGAAGCGATTTTTCCTGAGAGAAAAATTTGCAGTGATGACAGGTTTTCTATACGTAAAAGAGGGTATGGGTGCTATACCATTGGAATTCAGACTTACCGCACCAGATATAGCAATAGGAGATTTTGTGCTATCTGATGCTTCTTTACAAATGGCCAATGTGGCAATAAATGAAAAAATAAAAAATAATGCCCATCTCATAAAAATTCATTTAAAGTTACAAAAAATACCCGTGCCTGCTGATATAAAAGAACCAAGATCTATGGCAATCGGGTTTAAAGCAAATTAATAAAAAATACCATGGTCTGTGAGCCACAGACCATTTAACAATCAAATTTTTCGGTCTTTGAGCCACAGACCAAGGCACGAGATGTTAAATTTTTCTAAACCCAATTGCCCTGAATTGGGTCCTTAATGCGACCAAAATCTTTCTATAGCAGTTCGAAAGCACAACTAAAATCCTAATCTCCTACTCATACAAAAAACCAACATCAACATCTTTCCACAATTCTTTTTTTAGCTCGGGCCCCATGACCAAACTAAGTGTCCCTCATTGATCAGATCTTCATACGAAAACCGTGGAATTTTCCTGCTTTTACCTTTGATTGGATGTACTTATTTTGGTCTGAAGAGTTATAAGCGCTCATCATCCGGGATACCAAGGGAATGAAAATTATCTATTTCAATTTGATTTAAAATCCATTAAATTTTCTTAAGATTTTTGGGAATGATAATAACAATACTGTCTTCCAAATTGTTAGCTTTAATGTTATGAAAGAATATACGGTAAATAGCTTTAGTGATTTGCATGACCTTTTCGAGAATTCTGAAAAGGATATTATTTATCGAGGCCAGTCTGATTCTAATTGGGAACTAATCCCCAAGGCAGGAAGAAAACCATATGATGAAATAAATGATAAAACTGCTTTGGATTATTTCAAAAATAATTCGATTCCTTTCCTTGATATCATTCCAGAAAATGACTGGGATTGGCTTGCACTTGCTCAGCATAATGGGATTCCAACTCGACTGTTAGATTGGACTCTAAACCCTCTAATTGCAACATTTTTTGCAGTTGTCAAGGATGAAGATTTAGATGCTTCAGTTTATAAATTCAAACCTAAAGATCTAGCAGACCAAAGCAAAAAACCATTCGACTTAAAAACTGTCACCTTCTTTAAACCAAAAGCAATAACAAAGAGAATAATAGCTCAGCAGGGATCATTCACAGTGCATCCCAAACCTTTTTCAAATTCTTTTGTAAAAGGAGGCACTCTTGAGAAAATTGTGATTGGTAGAAAATATAGAAAAAAATTGAAATTTGAACTCCATCGATATGGGTTCAGTTATTTTTCAGTTTTTCAAGATTTACAAGGTTTATCTAAATATATTGAATGGAGATGGTTAAATAGAGAATTCAAAAAGCATTAACTTTAATCTAAGAGTTCTTATTGACTTTGACTTGTTTAGCGCAATAAGTATTTTTTTTGGGCTTTTCTTTTTTTGGCTTTACCCCCACATTTTTGAGTAACTTGTTACAATAGAACTTTTAATTAGCATAATTTTATAAAGCAAGCTTATTTGTTCATATTATTTCAGTTTTAGAAGTAACTCAATCTTTTATAGGGGTTGGGGTGGTACATATTTCGATTTCTCAGTATTATATTAAGGGTGTTAGCATGTAGTTAGTTCAAATGCCGAAAATATATATAAATTTTATTTCATATTATAAGAATTTATTTTTCAATTTATATAAGTAATTACATTTTAACATTACTGTTAAGTTTGCAGTTTTTAGATCTACTATAATTAATTACTCATATTTTAAGTAGATCCATTTTTAGAATATTTTAAGTGGTTCCCAAAAATGAGATTTTAATTTTTATAGCTTTTAGAAAAGCAAATTTAATTTTTATGTTGTTGGTTGTGGTCGGATTATTTGTTTATTGCTGCTTGGTTGATGAGGTTAAACCGGGTAATTCAAAAGAGATTCAGGAAACCAAAGAGTTTTTTTGTAATTTTTTATAGCACTCTAAGTATGGTCCATCTTACCCTTTAGTAATTTATGATATTGATAATAAACAAATATTAAGGCATAATTGGTATAAAAGTCAAATAGCAACTTACTTGTATATAATTACAGATTTAATGAATCAACGATTATATGGAACGGCGACCCCGACAGTATTTACGTTAAAAATATACAACCTATGTATACTGAAGCTGATTTAGAAATCAAAACTTGCAACTAAAACCCATTTTGTATTATTTCCCTGATTGTTTCTGGAGATGGGTAAGTTATTATGTTTAACTCAAATTCTTATTATGATGGTATCAAAAGAAGTAATTACTAAAACTGTTGAAATGGCCAAACAGATCAAAGAGTTTATGACGTATTTCAACAAATTGAAAGAAATGTATGAGCGTGTAAACCGAAAATCTGAGAGATTAGTTGGTGTGAATGAAGGACTTAGTGCAATGCAGCAACTAAATGCAAAAATCTTTGCCGAAGAATGCAAATTAACCGCAAACGGCATAATGCCTTATGCAATGATGATGAATGTAAAAGTGAATGTGGGTTTTATGAAATATAGAAAATATGCCCTCATAGTTGGCGAATACTACGATGCGATTGACTTCATGGGTGATGAATTTCCTAATCGTTTTTTTGGAAAATTAGATGTTGAAAATATGTTCCCTTAAATAATTATTATACCTATTTAGGAAAATACAAGGGGTCAATGATAAGTTCAGAATCTTTAATTTTCAAAATATTTTCTTATCAATGATTCTGAACGTTACCATTACTATTGAAGTCTTAAATAGCATCTATAATGCAATAACTCACCGTGGAAAGAAAGTAATTATTGGTACGACTAACAATACAACGCTACTCATACAAAAAACCAACATCAGCATCTTTCCACAATTCCTTCTTTGGCTTCGGTCCCATGACCAAACTAAGTATTCCTCCATTCATCAGGTTTTCATGCGAAAACCATGGAATTTCCATGTCTTTGCTAATGAGCTGAACCAATTGGAGTTATTTCTACTTGCCTTTGAAACCACGCTAATATCTTCGTTGTCTAATTCCGTTGGTATCAATAACTGTTAATGTTTTTCTAAACTCAAACTCATCAGAATTTATAATTTGTTCTATCAGTCTTCCCGCTTCTTCCGGTGTGCTTGGTAAGGTACGAATGAATATTACGCCAGCACTGGGTTGATATTCGTATTTAAATATCAATTCACCATAATCACTATCAAAAGTAAGAATTGTCCGTTCTTCTTTAATAGCAATTTCCATTACTTGTTCATCAGTTATCCCTGGATGGTCAGTTCCTATCGAAGTAATATCAAAGCCTGCATTTTGCAAATATATTGCACTTGTCTGCGGAAAATTTTCATTTGCAAGCAATTTCATAAACTCAGGCAGTTTTCTTAGGTGGCGAAAATAGCAACCCATCTTTTATGCAATCCTGAATATATGAGAAAACAGCATGCAATGATTCAATGCTCAAACGCGGGTAGTTTTCAAGAAGTTGCCTTTCAGTCCAACCTTGGGCCAACAATCCAATTATATGCTCGACAGATAAACGTGTACCCTTGATTGTTGGTTTTCCTAAAAGCACATCTTTTTCAGACACTATGTAGGTTCTCCAATTTTCCATGTTTAAAATTACGATTTTTTTCGATTGTTGTTACCTGCCCGGTTGCAATTCGATTGAGACTGAAAACTTTCTATCACGTTTTGAATGCACAACTAAAATCCTAATCTCCTACTCATACAAAAAACCAACATCAGCATCTTTCCACAATTCCTTATTTGGCTTTGGCCCCATAACTAAACTAAGAGTACCTCCATTGATCAGATCTTCATGAGAAAACCATGGAATTTCCATGTCTTTTCCATTGAATTGAGCCGACTGGATATACTTGTTAAGGTCCGAGGAATTCTGTGCAATCACCGTAAATTTGTTGTCGTTTTGCAAATCAATCGTAACCTCTTCAAAAACAGGGCTGCCAACAGTGTACCATGGGAGACCAGGTGTTACCGGATAAAATCCCATCATGGAAAAAGCAACAAAGGCAGTCATACCGCCGCCATCCTCATCGCCGGGGATGCCGAATACATTGTCTCTATACCAAACATCGAGCAGGAAGCGAATACGCCGCTGCGTCTTCCATGGTGAATCTGTAAAATTATAGAGATAGGGTAAATGGAAACTCGGTTCATTTCCCATATTGAACTGGCCAACAATTCCTGTGGCATCAGGGAATTTTGCCCAAAACTGATATTTCTTTCTGCCAAGGTCTTCCCTGAACAACTGATCGAGATTTGCTTCAAAATCTTGCCTCCCTCCCATCAGGTCAATGAGTCCCGGCACATCGTGCTGCACCTGCCACGCAAATGTCCATCCGTTGTTCTCATCGTAATAATCTCTCCCCCCGGGGCCGCCATCAAATTTAGGATCTATGTCTATCCAGTTGCCATCGGCATCTTTTGGCCACATCAGTTTTTCTTTCGCATTATAGAGATTGCGATAGTTTTGTGATTTCGGCAGGAATAATTCATAATCGTTTTCTTTTCCCAATTCCTTTGCCATTTGTGCCAGTGCCCAATCATCGTAACTGTGCCCCAGCGTAATGGCAACTGCCTGGCGTTTCTCAAAAGAATGTACCTCCTTGACAGTTTCTTCCTCTCCTGGATGCAAGGCCGGATAGTATCCATTTTCATAGTAAAAAGTATCCAGGCTGCAATTAGGGCCATTTCTCCATGGTAGCATAGTTGCAGATACAGCATTTTTTCTCATCCCTTCATAGGCAGATTCATGATCAAAATTACGAATTCCCTTGCGCCATGCATCTAAAAAAACGATGGTCGAATGAAATCCGTTCATCGCAGGATTGTCCTTAAAAGTCAACGGGAACTGAGGCATCCAACCGCCTTGCTGGTACATCAGGACGTATGATTGTAGCATATCCGCTTCCTGATCCGGATCTAAAATCATTCGCAACGGATGGTGTGCCAAATAAGTATCCCAAACCCAGTCATCGACATAAAAGGGTCTTTCCGCATCATGCACCTGGTGATCATAGGCCGAATAATTCTGACTTCCTTCTTTGGTGTCGATCATGCGCTCATAGGTACGGTAGAGCGATGTGTAAAATGTTCTGCGCTGTGCATCAGTGCCACCCTTTACATTAATCTGGCCCATCTTACTTTCCCAAGCTTTTTTACCTTTAGACTTAAATGCGTCAAAGTTCCAATCCGGAATCTCGGCTTCCAGATTTTCCTTTGCTTTTTCTATGCTAATAAATGAAAACCCGTATTTGAAAGAGAGGTTTTTCCCATCAGAATTTGTAGATGAAAACCATGCCCGACTACTTTTCTCTGAGACGTCTCCAGCAATACTTAATTCACCCTCCTGATCAAAAACTCCATAGATATATGCTTTCATCCCATGAAATTCTTCGGTTCCTGCAATGGTTTTGTTGTCTTTCACGGCGAGATTTCCCGATTGCAATATTTTAAATAAAATTGTGGAAACATCACTATTAAAGGTGAACCTAAACATTCCTGATTTTGCTCCGGGAGTATAGTCTATCTGTATTTCATCGTCCAATAGCCAGGCCGAATAGTGCCACGGCTTTTTAACTTCCAAATCGTAATCGTAAGTCAATCTATAATCCCATTTATCTTCATCAACTTTGCCATTGACAGGCTTGATACCAAATAATTCTCCCTGCCGATGAGAAATTGTGCTCATGGGAAACCAGGATATCTGATCATCCAGATAATCTGCTCTTATCGGATACATGCGCACCATTTGATTGGGGAGTTGAGTTGTTGGGCGTGTAGGTTGAAGCAAGTGTCCAACCGACCCAATGTCCATATCTACATAATCTAAATTTGAATTTTGCTCCTGGTTACAGCTTATCAATGCAAACTGAAAAGTGATGATTATGATCCAGATTTTAAGTAAATTTTTCATGTAATAAATTTATAACGATTTGCTTATTATACTTCATTTCAGGTTATAAATTACTATTCAAATAGCCAGTTTATTTGTAGCTCTGAATATTTGTTCAATATTAATAATGACGCTTGCATGAGCAAAACTCTAATTATTCGAAGGATGCTTATTGAAATGCTTACAGTACTGAAGAACAAGCCTGCCGCAGGCATTTTATTTAAAATAATAGTAGAACCATAAGATAAGGAAAGAACTGAGTATTTAAACAAGATCCGGGGCAACTATTTTACCAGATTTCATGGAAAAGTGATTCGGCTTTTAACCCGATTATCCTGATTGTAACATGTAGATGATCATTCGCTCGAAAAATAAAAGTATTATATAGTAATATCTTTTATCTTCGTTAAACTGTTTTCAATATCCGGATCGAAAGCAAGAAATTAATATCACTTTTATAAGTCTCTTTAAAATGACACCACTTAAAATAGCATTTTTTCTAATCTTTCTTCCTCTCATAACTTACTCATTTACAGACGAAAGTCATTTTAGTAAAACATTCGGAACCAAAAGATTTTTCAGGGTTTTCACACCCCCGGATTATGACCGGTTAGATACCTCTAAAAAATATCCCGTGATTTATTATTTCCATGGTTGTGGAGGGAGCTATAGAGGCAGTGGAAGATATAGCTATTCCGATTATGGTTTAGATGAACCTATTGCAATCGGCAAATCGTACGACCCGGATTATGGATATCCTAACAATGCTGAATTTGAGAATGTAACCTACCATAATGACGTAATCATTGTCAGCATCGATGGTAAAATAGAGGGAATGCCGGAAGGTTGCAAAGTTTATTTTCCTTCTCAAGCCGAATCCTGGGAAGGGAATTACTACAATTTTTCTGCCTATATCCGGGAGCTGATTGATGTTGTTGATTCGCGGTACAATACAAAAAAAGGGTCACAATTCCGAGCCATTAGCGGTCTTTCTATGGGTGGACTAATGGCCATTTGGGTTGCTGCCACGAACCCTCATCTGTTCAGCAGCGCTTCAGAATTTTGTCATTCACCAAACTTTTATGATGTGGGCGAACCTGCTTACCAAACAACTATTGATGTTCAACAATTATGGAGAAATTTACGGGGTCTGCCTTTCAGACATACTACGGCTGACAGGGATTATCTTAGATATTACACGACCCAATTGTATGGAACCTTTTCTGGCGCAGGTTTTGAAAATGAAAATTATCTCGCTGATTTTTGTAAACACTATGCTGCCAGAATCGATTTGCAATTTGGTTTTCATATAGATCACTTTTCAAAACCCAAAGAAAAAGTCTCGTGCTTTTCCTTCATAAATCTTTACCCGGAA
The DNA here is from genome assembly GCA_024280115.1 of Bacteroidota bacterium. Lineage (GTDB taxonomy): Bacteria > Bacteroidota > Bacteroidia > Cytophagales > Cyclobacteriaceae > JAAUQL01. Next base: position 19,698 of record JAJRQT010000219.1, read on the forward strand.
TTCGAAATTTGGGGATATAATGTATCGAGTTTAAAAACCGGCAATGGATGGATATATCTTCATGATGTGACTAAAAACGGCTTGGGAATCTACACAAGAAAACAACTTCCCTGGGGTGAAAATCTACCAGAATTTGATATTTCCGTAACAACGCCCGCCATCTATAAGCCAAAAGGAAACTATACACTTTCGAGATATTCTTATCGCGATCAAATGTTTAGCAGTGAAAACCTAATAGCTGACATTGACGGTAAATTAACAATTAACTCATCAGGCGGAGAGGGAGAAGAAATAGGCATAACCGGAAGTGAACTCCAACCCCCCGTGTTCATTCTGACAGATACAATTAATGAAAATATTTATCTTACTGAAAATACTAAAACTCCGCTATCATTTGATATTATCAATTTATCAACTTCTTCTCAAACTATTGATTTTATGGTTTCTACTGAGAATGTTGAATTACTAAAGATTATAAATCAACCAAAGCAAGTGGTCATCCCTGGATTAAGTAAAATTAGTATAGATTCATTTATTGCATGTATAGGAACATATATGCCTGATTATCAAAATACAGGTTATATAAAAATTTCTTCTTCAATTGACGGAATTGTTCAGGATAGAGAACACATTATCCAGATAACTGTCAAAAAACAAGACCCATTGCCTGATGCTTTTAGAATAAAAATTTTTGACGGAAAATCTGAAGATATGTCTTTGTATAAATATGGATGGCGTGAATGGGATAATCCCTTGTCTTCCGGCAACATTCATGAAGGATCGGGCAATGGTAACGGCAAAGCAGAGGTGGGAGAGATTTTCTCAATTTGGATTCAACCTCCGGTTGCATTTGACTCTTTGGACATAGGCACCTGGCATCCCACTATTCCAATTAATGGAAAAGACAATCCCGATATTACTGTTGAAGAGATAAAGCAACATCGATATAACACCGGGAGGGCAATTCTTTCCGCTCAAATGCAACTTACCAGAAAACCGACAAAAGATAATCCAGTCAGAATTCCAGTTCAGACAGAACTTCTAAAAGTTGAATATTTGGAAAATGATTGCCACAGAAATACGGCTGATAATTTTTCGTACTCCTATTTTGATTTACTCTTATTTGAAGATGGTTCTATCGAAATGGATAGGTCTTTTAAAAAATCAACAAAATGAGTGAACAAATTGGAGTGGCTACATAAAAGCGATCAGATCGCATTCCTTCAATAGCTATAGTTTCAAATTTCTCTATAGGTTGCAGGAAAATATGATAAAAAATTATATCACAAATCGCAATGCTTCGGTAAACTTTCAAAAAGTTTTCATTACTTAAATCTATCTAAATGATAACCATAAGAAAAAGTCTAACATACAGCTTTTGGAAAATTCTCATTTTAAATGACTTCTAAAGATGTAATGAACTATTGAAATTATAAAAGTCATGGGAAAAAGAGGAATAAATGAGATTTGCGTTCGCTCTCACCCAAATATATAGTTCCATCCAAGCCGGTTGTCATACTATCGAATTGCTGGCCACGCCAATAGTAATATGGACTTCGGTCAACAGCTAACATCCCCAGGTTTTCAAATCCGTGGGTTTGCGGATTGTACATATAAAATTGACAAGGCCTGGAAGCAGACTGCTCTCCGGCCATGATAAATACATTTCCATTTTTACCAACAGTTAAACATCTAAGTCTTCGCGATTCCCTTACTTTACCCAGATTAATCAATTCCATATTTTCAGCATCGAAAGAGAAAAGGTATCCATCAGTTGTTCCTCCGTAAATCAAACCGTTTTTATCTTTAGCAAAATATTCGACAGTGGTGTAGTCCTTAGAGGAATGTAAATAGTAATAATCTCCCGGTATTTCAATATTCGTAGAAACTATATCTCCTTCCTCCGGATCATAATAGTTTAACATCCCTTTGGTTCCGGAAAAGAAAACCCTGCCCGAATCATCACAAATCAAGGCTCTTGAAAGTGTCCTCCATCGCCGCTCAGGTCCATGATAAACTTTATAAGGATCGATTTCTCCCAGTTCAGTAATTTTATTAGTCGCTATATTAAAAATAAAGAAATGACCATCTGGGTATGTAAGTCCATATATCTCATCTCCAGCCGGATTTATGGTAAGTGCATAAATGGAATTATTAGCCAAAGGCATACCTAAATCCTCCAATTCGGTATTCGTATTGGCAAGTTTGACTTTAGCGTTACTTTCAGCTGGATTGTATCGAAACAAATGACCTCCGGGATAATCACTGAAATGCATTTTTATATCTTTCCATAAAGTCACATCAAATCTGTCACCTTCTTCACCCCACTTTGATAAAGAAAAATCTTCGAACATATTTTTACCTGAGCCAATATAAATATTGCCATCCTTGTCTTCTGCCAAAGCATGGTGGACGCCTGAATGTCCAGGGATTTTACCAAGATGTTTAACCTTATTTGTTTTTGGATTGAACAAGAACAAATAGGCTTCTTCTCCACTTGTACAGCCATAAATTATTCCGTCTCTTCCTGTTATCAAAGAGGTAATTGCACTGCTGTTGACTGGGATTTCATTGATGTCGGGATATCCAAGGTCTCTCAAATCTACACGATGCTGATTTTTCATGACATGGGTAATCCAGTCCTGAGCATTCAGATAATTTGAAAGCAACAAAGTCTGAAGCAATAAAATGAATTTGGCAATTTTTTTTATGTTATAGATGTTCATTTGACTTTATTCTTTTGATATTTTCAATGTTAAGAGGTGGGTTATTGAGGTTTATAAACAATCAGATGTAAGGCAACAGGAATATCGCCTATCATACTTGTTGCTTTGTTTTTATCTTTAACTTCAACCTGCCCGCAAATATACAGGGTGCCATCAGGAGCTACAGAAGCTCCTTCGCTCCCAAAGATTTTACGTCCATCTTCCGTTTTCATTACACCCAGATCAACTCGTTTATCTGACTTTAAATCGTACATAATCAGATGATGACCTTCAGCACTTCCGAAAGTCTCTGCATATCCCTGAATGTCGAAACTTCTTGCTGAAGGGGCAAAAAAGACTTTCTTATCCCTGTAATCGATGGCAAAGGCCAATGTGGAATAAGGTATGTTTTTTTGATCTCCTTTTAAAAATTTACTATCACACATTCTTGTTAGAGGTGTTATTTCCCCTTCCAAACCTTTATGGGGATCAAAACGAAATAAGATGGATCCACTACCACATGTAATTCCGTAAGCTACTTTATCAACAGGATCCCATTCAACAGCTCGCCAATCATAAGACCTGTCAATCATGGGATTTTTCAATTGTGTTGGATAAATAGTAGGGTCGTAGGGAATTCGAAGTGAGGTTTCATATACTTTTCCCTTTTCCGCATCGTACTTTGCCACCCTGGCAGTTGGGAAACTCATATACACATTACCTTCATCATCGCAGAATATTTTTCTGCAAATATCCCAATTGCTCACACGTCCCAAATTTTTAGTGACACGGGTTTTGAGGTCAAAACGGTAAAAATATCCTGTAAAGCCGATGCCGAAAAGATATCCGTTTTTTTTGTCAATCGCGAGTGGGTAGTTTCCTATTCCCTTGTCAACCAATCCCATATCCTCTGTTTTATTATTATTCGGATCATATTTCATCCAATGACCTCCTTGCCAACTTGTGTAATCAATAGATAGTGGGCCACTTCCATTATTCATGGAAACATAATAAATATTTCCTTCATCGTCTTCCACTGGCTTGTTATGTAATTTACTCGTAGTTCTGATTCCCTTCCCCCGCTCATCGAGGAAGTCAGCCATATCCACAAGAAGGGTGTTCTCATTTTTTTTAGGATCGAACATATAAAAATGAGCACTTGTTCCTTCGCTTATAAGTGCGGAATAGACTTTGCCATCACTCGCCGCATACAAGCCGTCCCACATTACGGGATCTTCCCCTGGATATTCGATGGCTTCAACGATAAGGATTTCATTTTCCTGAGAATAAGCAGTTGATATACCTATTATTAAAAAAAATGATGTAAATATTGAAAATCGACTCAATACAGAAGCATTCTTCTGAAACCTGAACTTCTTACTTTCTAAAATTAGTTTCATGACAATACTGTATAATAACTGAATTTATTTATAGGGTTACCCATTTAAGTCTCAAACGCTTGTTAACCAGGTAATTAATTTGTATCTTATAGAAAAGATATTGCATATGAAATTACTAAAAGAATTGGACAGAGAAGCCTTCAAAACTAAGTTTGGGACAAAGGCATC
>JAJRQT010000220.1 GCA_024280115.1 Bacteroidota bacterium
AACACTTCAATATCTTTGGTGTAATCGATGATCTGTCCGGGAAAGCATGCCCATTGAATCATATCCACCAAATGTGTAGTTACATCCACAATCCCTTCTCCTTGCTGAGAAACATCGAAAAACCATGCAGGTCTTTTTATAGGATTCCCGGAAACGTATTTAAAAAAGTGATGTACAGATTCTTTGGTTACAGCCGGATTATCAATGGTCCCTTTTTCCAGAGTTCCAAAAACCTCCGGCACATGCGATAATTCCTTTTGAAGAACGGTGGTTATCTCATGACGCTCGGTCATAATATCATAAAGCAAAACATTGTTCTTTTTTGCCAGATCAAAGGCTTCTTTCAGCATTTCGAATTCATTGCATTCAATCACCATGGGCTTATCTGCCAAAACATTAATTCCGGCTTCAACTGTCTTTTTAATGTATTCTGTTTTCTTTGCATTGTTCCCGGAAACAACCATGATATTCCCGGGTTTATCCTGAATCATTTTCTCAAAAAAGTCGGGCCCGGTATAAACTTCTTCAATCCAGTGTGTTGGATCTTCAACTCTTGTATTGTAACCTCGAATTCTGTTTAAATGATCCTGAACATCCGAACCTTCCGGAGCATATACATATACGGTAGGATCAACGCCATTAAGTGCTTTTTTTTGTACGAGCGCTGCGTGAAAGTGCCCTGGATCCAGGGTCATAAATTGAAAGGGTTCTTTAGGTGTTTCTTTCTCCATAGTTTCTTTTTTTGAATTTTCACAGGAAGTAAAGAGCATTGCGAAGAAGCTCAAAAAGCATAAGATTTTCATAGTGACAATTGTTAATAGTATTTAGTGCGTTTACTAAAGGTGAAATTACAAAAAAACCATGAATTACAGATCTGGAAAATATTGATTCCGGAAAAATGTATTTCAAAGATTGCAGGACAGTTTTGTCTTATTTTTAGTTGGGTACCACCCTTGTTGGTGCATGCCTGCAGTAGGCAGGTTGTCACCAACAAGATTTTATCCAGAAACCAATTTTAAACATAGAATCAGTATCTATTATTTATTGGTCGCAAGACCAACCAAGGAGTCTATCAATAATTGACTCCTAATAATGCTGTACCTGATAAATTCCACTAAAAACCCGATTGATAATTAGGCAATATTTAGCTCGTGCATCTTGCAATATTATCAATTAGGCAAAATGGTTATCTAATATTTACAAATTTTATAATTTAAAAATATAATTTAAAAATATTACATCAAATTCACTGAATTATTTATAATATTTAAATTATTGTCTTACTTTTGTGTCTGATTTTCAATAAAACAATCATTTAATAACAATTTTGTAAGTGTTGATTTATAGAAATTAATAATTTTTCTATAAAATATTATTCGCAACTACCTCTAAAAAAATATAATATGTGTGGAATTGTAGGAGTTTTTGATTTAAAAGTTAAGTCTCAAAAATTGAGACCCCAGGTTTTGAAAATGTCTAAAAGGCTTCGTCATAGAGGGCCTGACTGGTCTGGAATTTACTGTGGTAAAAAAGCAGTTTTGGCCCATGAACGACTTTCTATTGTTGATGTGCAATCCGGAAATCAACCATTATACAGCAAAGACAAAAAACATATCTTAGCTGTTAATGGCGAGATATATAATCACGAAGAATTAAGAAATGAACTCAATGGTTCCTATGAATTCCAGACGCATTCTGATTGTGAGGTTATTTTGCCACTCTACATGAAAAAAGGCATTGACTTTTTAGAAGACCTGAACGGAATTTTTGCCTTTGCATTATACGATGAAGAAAAAGATTTCTACATGATCGCCAGGGATCATATTGGCATCATACCACTGTATATGGGCTGGGATCAATTTGGAAACTTCTATGTAGCCTCAGAATTGAAAGCGCTTGAGGGTTATTGTAATAAAATCCAGGAATTCTTGCCGGGTCATTATATGACCAGCGATAAACCAGGTGAATTGATTCGTTGGTATAGTCGTGACTGGGAGACATTTGATGCAGTAAAAAATAATGAGACCAATATTGAAGATTTAAAAGATGCCCTGGAAGCAGCCGTACACCGGCAAATGATGTCAGATGTACCTTATGGCGTATTGCTATCCGGCGGTCTTGATTCTTCCGTAATTTCTGCCATTGCAAAAAAATATGCTGCAAAACGGGTTGAAACTCATGATCAAAGTGCTGCGTGGTGGCCGCAGTTGCATTCTTTTGCTGTTGGATTGATAGGATCTCCCGACCTTGCAGCAGCGCGAAAAGTTGCTGATCACATCAATACTGTTCATCACGAGGTAAATTTTACAGTACAGGAAGGAATAGATGCACTCAGAGACGTAATATACCATCTTGAAACATACGATGTCACTACAGTGAGAGCATCCACCCCAATGTATTTGCTGGCCAGAGTCATCAAATCGATGGGCGTGAAAATGGTGCTTTCCGGTGAAGGGGCTGACGAGTTATTTGGTGGATATTTATACTTCCACAAAGCTCCAAATGCACAGGCATTCCATGAAGAAACCAATAGAAAGTTGAGTAAACTCCATATGTATGACTGTTTACGAGCCAACAAATCACTTGCTTCATGGGGAGTAGAAGGACGGGTTCCGTTTCTTGACAAGGAATTTATCGATGTAGCCATGAGATTGAACCCTGAAGATAAGCTCATTCAAAATGGCAGAATTGAAAAATGGGTGGTCCGAAAAGCGTTTGAGGACTATCTTCCAAAAGAAGTCGCCTGGAGGCAAAAAGAACAATTCTCAGATGGAGTTGGCTATAGCTGGATTGATACATTGAAAGAACTTACCAACAAACAGATATCCGATGATGAAATGGCCAATGCCAAATACAGGTTCCCAATCAATCCTCCAATGTCTAAGGAGGAGTACTATTACAGAACCATTTTTGAAGAACATTTTCCATCTGATTCTGCGGCAGCATGCGTACCTTCAGTGCCTTCGGTAGCGTGTAGCACACCAGAAGCTTTGGCATGGGATGAGAGTTTGCAAAATGCAAATGATCCTTCGGGCAGGGCTGTAAAAAATGTGCATGTGGAGAGTTATTAAATTCAGGTTTAGGGTTTAAAGTTCAGGGTTCAAAATATTACGGTTTCGGGGTTTCAGGGTTTGGGGTTTCGGGTTTTCATAAGTGTGCATTTTATGTGATTCATTTACAAATACATTTGCAATGAAGAATCAATGTCGTTTAGTTAAGCTCCTATTATCCCTCTCTGGAGAGGGTGAAGGGAGAGGTAAGACAATTATCTTCTTAATTAAACGACATTGAATAAAGGATAATTATGATCGACGATTGGCTATCTTATTTGTCATATTTAGAATGACGCTCGCCCCATACCAATCTTCATAGGAATTATAAAATCCGGAAAGAATCCGATGAACAATATGGGAAAGTATCAATTCCTTGTCAGGAATGTTATCCTTGCCAAGCCAATAAATCCGGTCTCGGTGTTTCTTCATGTCTTCTACATATTTTTTCGAATGATTGTATTGCTTCTGAGAGTAAGTAATTCTAAAGGTAGTATCAACCGTATGCATATATTGAATGATTAGGTTTGCTATCAAAAGTTTTCTTACAATACTAATGTCTTATTCTCAAAAGGCTAAAAAACAGGCAGTTGGATTGAATGCAATGATTTATGTAACTGTTCCTGTAACATTTCACATGTTGATTATGAACTTAGCTTTTGATTTGGATAATCTAAAATGTATCTATATAAATTGCATATTATTAATATAATATTGATCTTATGAATATTCAAAAACATTGTCTTTATAAATGATAAAGTTATCTCTTCAGATATAATCTTTACAAAAAAAATTAACTAAACCGTTATCTAAATGAGATCTTCAATTCTATTAATTGGCCTAGGATTTCAATTTTTTAATTTATTGGCTCAACAGTCTTTAAATGATAAAGTTATTATATATATTGATAGAGAGACTGGTCAGAAGTATGGTAAATATGATATTCAAGGCGTTGTTGGATGGCATAATAATGCTTTTAAATATGTTGTGAAGATTACTGACGATACTATTTTCTATTATTTAGACGATAGGAAATTTAGTGATGTTGAAATTACACATGATAGTATTTCACAATTGATCGTTAATAAAACTATTCAAGTTGATTCAATAATTGATTTGGAGGGAAATTTATATACTCAGAGCGATTTTGAAAGTAAAGTCATTGTATATAATTTTTGGGCAACATCATGCGCTCCTTGTATTGCTGAAATTCCAGAACTAAATAGACTTGCTGAATCTTATTCAAATAAAGATGTGATTTTTTTCGCACCTCTGAATGACTCAGACCAAAGTAAGATTAAGAACTTTTTATCTAAAAAGGATTTTAAATACAATGTAGTTCCAGATGCCCATTTATTAGTCCAAATTTTTAATGCTTTCGGCTTACCCACTCATATAATTGTAGATAAGAAAGGAATAGTTAGATTTTCACAGTTTGGTGGCAACTCTGCTACTATATTTGATCTACTGAATGATGAAATTAAAAAGTATTTATAGTTCTACTTTACGAAGATAAAAAAGAAATTTGCATGTTTTCAATGTCCTGTAATCTAGCTTATTAGAGGTATAAAAAAAATTATTATAACTATTAGGCTAGACTAGTGTAACCGGCAATTATATTTATTTAGTTTTCAGAATAAAAAAGGCTGGTAAATCGTGAATTTACCGGCCTTTTTTCGATTAAAGAATTATTGATTAACAATACTCTTTGAACACGCCTGAAAGATGCTCGCTGATTATTTCAGCGGGCCTGCCTTCAATATGATGCCTCTCGACAAAATGAACCAATTCACCATCTTTGAACAGTGCAATAGATGGGGATGATGGAGGGAAAGGCAACGTATGTTCTCTTACTTTTGCAGTTGCTTCCATATCTACTCCTGCAAAGACAGTTGCCAAATTTTTCGGCTTCTTATCCGAATTTTGCAATGCCATGGCCACACCAGGCCTTGCAGTGCCGGCGGCACAACCGCAAACAGAATTGATTACCATCAAAGTAGTACCTTCCTTCTCTTTCAAATGGCTTTCTACCGCCTTGGCGCTTTTCAATTCATCAAAACCAATACTGGTTAATTCAGCCCGCATAGGGCTTACTAGTTCTTCTGGATACATAACGATACAACAATTTTATAATTAAACTATTTTTGGTTTCAAATTCAAGGTTCAAGGTTTAGTATGTTTATCCTTAGGTTTTCTACCTATCGAACCTAACTATTAAATGGTTTCCATTAAATAAATCCTAATTCTAACTTAGCAGCCTCAGACATCATATCCGGACTGTACGGAGGGTCAAATGTAACTTCGACCTGCACATCATTCACATCCCTGAGCTGTTTGATTTTTGTTTCTACTTCACTCGGAATGGTTTCAGCAGCAGGGCAAGCAGGTGAAGTTAGCGTCATTTTAACATAAATATTATTAATGGGAAAGACAGATATTTCATATATCAATCCCAATTCATAAACATCAACCGGTATTTCCGGATCATAAACAGTTTTAATTGCATCTAAAACCCTTTCTTTCAACGTTTCTTCAACTTGCTTTGTCTCCATATTATTAACTCAGTTTACTCTTATAAGCCAATGCATACAATTTCATTTGTTTGATCATCGCAACGAGGCCATTGGATCGCTGAGATCCTATGATTTGGCCCATGCCAATTTTTTCTATAAAGTATAAATCTGCCTTGAGGATATCCTCCAACCTCTGTCCGGATAACACTTTAATTAACAAACTAATCAGGCCTTTTGTTATATCAGTATTGCTATCCGCGTTAAATATGATTCTATCCCCATCAAGATCAGCAGTAAGCCAGACTTTTGATTGACACCCTTTTATAATGTTTTCTTCAATTTTATATTTCCCATCAAGCTCGGGCAATTTCTGCCCCAATTCCATAATGTAAAAAATCGTACTCTCACGATCATCTCCCAAAAATGAAAACTCTTCGATGATTTCATTTTGAATATCCGTCATGGAAGCCGGAAGATTTTCCTTTATCTCCATTTTTCAACAATTTGTTTTAAACTTTCTATAAAAACCGAAACCTCTTCCAGGGTATTATAAACAGAAAATGAAATCCTTACAGTTCCCTCAATTCCAAATTTGCTCATTAATGGCTGCGTACAATGATGTCCGGTTCGCACTGCAATTCCTTTAGCGTCCAGCATCATTCCAATATCGAAATGATGTAAGCCTTCGATAACGAATGAGATCACGCCTATTTTATGTTTCGCTTCTCCGATGATTTTCAACCCTGGAATATCCTTTAATTGTTCCGTTGCCGCGCTTAGCAGCGATTGCTCATAGCTCAATATGTCCTTCTTGTCGCCAAGGTCCTCCACAAAACTTAAGGCAACTTTAAACGCAATGACATCAGCAATGTTTGGAGTGCCGGCTTCAAATTTATAAGGTATATCATTGAAAGTTGTTTTTTCAAAAGTCACTTCTTTGATCATCTCTCCTCCACCTTTATAGGGTGACATGGATTCTAAAAGCGCTCTTTTTCCATAAAGTACCCCTACCCCGGTCGGCCCATAGAGTTTGTGCGCAGAAAAAGCATAGAAATCACAATCTAATTTTTGTACATCAATATCAACATGTGCAGATGCCTGTGCACCATCTATCATCACAACAGCTCCATACTCATGAGCTATTTGCACAACCTCCTCAACCGGGTTTATAGTTCCTAACGCATTGGATACATGATTGATGGAAACAATTTTCGTTTTGTCGCCAATGATTGATTCGAATGATTGAATATCGAGGTCTCCATTTTCATCAATTGGAATCACTTTCAACTCCGCCTCCTTTTCTTCACATATCAATTGCCATGGAACAATATTGGAATGGTGCTCTAATTCGGAAATGATTACCTGGTCACCTTTTTGCAGGAATTTTCTGCCATAAGCGGAAGCGACAAGATTTATACTTTCAGTGGTGCCTGACGTGAAAATAACTTCCTCAACTTCATTTGCATTGATAAAATTCTGAACTGCTATTCTGGTTTCTTCATATGCCGCTGTAGCTTTTTCTGCTAATGCATGCAAGCCACGGTGGATATTTGCATTATATTTTTTATAATATTCGGCAATGGCATCGATGACAATATCTGGTTTTTGTGTTGTTGCGGCATTATCAAAATAAACTAACTTTTTCCCATTGACATGCTGGTCGAGCACAGGGAATCTGTTCCGCAAACTGCCGACATCGAATTTATAATCAATATTTTCTACTACCTGAGTCATGATTCCCAATCGAGCCTGTTATACATTTCACTGTTGAAGTAATCATGAAGAAAATCAATCTCTATTTTATCCAATACATCGTTGACAAATGCATGCAGGAGCATCGCTCTGGCACTAGATTTACCAATTCCCCGTGATCTTAAATAAAACAGTTGTTCTTCATCGAGTTGCCCTGTAGTGCAACCATGTGAGCAGCTTACATCATCTGCCCAAATCTCTAACTGTGGTTTCGTATTGATTGTTGCGGTATCGGTTAATAAAATATTTTTATTGGACTGATATGCGTTGGTCTTTTGGGCATCTTGTCTTACGAATACTTTTCCGTTAAATACTCCTTTAGAATTATTATCGAGAATACCTTTGTAAACCTCATTGCTGTAGCAATTTGGTGCCTTGTGATCAACACTTGTATGATTATCTATATGGCTGTCTTCATGAATCACGTACAGCCCAAACATATGAGCCTCACAATTCTCTCCGTCCAATATAATATTCAGATTGTTGCGTATTATTTTGCCTTCTAGCGTCAGTACATAAGATTGCAGCGTGCTGTCTCTCAATTGTGAAATGTAGGTACTATCGATATGATATGCTTGATTCCCCTGGTTTTGAAGTTTGTAGAAGTTGAAATTTGCATTCGCTTTTACAACAATTTCAGTAACATGGTTTGAAAACTGGCGGATATTGTCAGAATTGGTGTAGGACTCAATGATCTTCGCATTTGACCCTTCTTCCGCAATGATCAGGTTCCTGGTTTGAAATATCTTTTCTTCACCTTTACCTTCTGTGATATAATGTACAATGAGGGGCTTTTCCAATTGGGTGTTTCTCGGAATTTTTATAAAAACTCCATCATTAGAAAAAGCCATATTTAAAGCCGCAAACGAATCTTTATGAACATTGGCATATTTCCCTAAATGAGATTCGATCTCTTTAGGATATTGCACCAATGCATCCTTCAGCGAGCACACTTCCACTCCTGCTTCGGAAATATCGTTTAGATTTTCATGGTCAATTTTCCCGTTTCTAATAAATATATGAATAGCATGCTCTTTTGAAAAAACAGGTACAAATGTGCCAGTTTCAGGAGTTTCGATACCAAGCATAGAAAGATCAAAGTTTTTTTCAATTGCCTTCCCGATGGGGGTATATCTATATTCTTCATCTTTTACACCTGGAAAACCATTGGAAGTGAAAGCATCAATGGCCTCTTTTCTCATTTGATGCCACTGGTTTTTACTTATTCCGTTTAACCGAGCTTCAAAGGCTTTGAAATTATTCTTTAACTGCTCAACCATTAAATTTTCCGCTTTAGCCATATCTAATAGTTAAACTGTTTAAGCAACACTATCAACTTCTTCTTTAATCCAGTCATAACCCTTCTCTTCGAGCTCAAACGCCAATGATTTATCTCCAGATTTTACAATTCTTCCATTATAAAGAACATGCACAAAATTAGGAACAATATAATCTAATAGCCGCTGGTAGTGTGTGACAACAATAGTGGCATTATCTTCAGATTTTAATTTATTTACTCCATTTGCAACTACTCTAAGCGCATCGATATCCAAACCGGAATCTGTTTCATCGAGGATTGAAAGCTTTGGTTCTAAAATAGCCATTTGGAATATTTCATTCTTCTTTTTCTCCCCCCCGGAAAACCCTTCATTTAGAGACCTGTTGATAAGCTTCTGCTCAATTTCAACCATAGCCATTTTCTCTTTCATGAGTTTTAGAAAATGAACGGCGTCTAATGGCTCTAAACCACGATATGTCCTCACCTGGTTTACAGCAGTTTTTAGAAAATTATTGGAGCTGACCCCCGGGATTTCAACGGGGTACTGAAACGCGAGAAATAAACCTTCCCGTGCACGGTCTTCAGGGGCCATATCTAGAATATTCTTTCCCAAAAACTCAACTTCGCCTTCAGTGACTTCATACTCTTCCCTTCCGGCAAGTACTGAAGCTAATGTACTTTTACCTGAACCATTTGGCCCCATGATAGCGTGGATTTCTCCTGCTTTCACCTCGAGGTTTATCCCTTTCAATATTTGCTGACCTTCTATTCCAGCATGTAAATTTTTTATCTTTAACATCAATATTCCTAATAATAAAATTCTATCCTACACTTTCTTCCAACGTCAGCGCCAAAAGCTTCTGAGCTTCCACTGCAAATTCCATTGGTAATTTATTTAATACTTTTTTTGCAAAACCATTCACGATCAAGGCAATGGCATTTTCCGTATCTATACCGCGCTGATTGCAATAAAAGATCTGGTCTTCACCGATTTTAGAAGTTGTTGCTTCATGCTCTACCTTTGCCGTACTATTGTTGATTTCTATATATGGAAATGTATGAGCGCCACATTTGTTACCCATCAGGAGCGAATCACATTGCGAGAAATTCCTGGCATTTGTCGCATTTTTATGAACCTTCACAAGCCCACGGTAACTGTTCTGACTTTTACCAGCAGATATTCCTTTGGAGATAATGGTACTTTTTGTGTTTTTCCCAAGATGGATCATCTTACTTCCAGTGTCTGCTTGCTGATAATTGTTGGTGACAGCAACTGAATAAAATTCTCCAACAGAATTGTCGCCCTTCAAAATACAACTTGGGTATTTCCAGGTTATTGCCGATCCGGTTTCTACCTGGGTCCATGATATTTTTGAGTTATTTCCTTTGCAAAGGCCTCTTTTGGTTACGAAATTATAAATGCCACCGACCCCTTCTTTATTTCCGGGATACCAGTTTTGCACAGTGGAATATTTTACTTCGGCATTGGTTTCAGCATAGATCTCGACAACAGCGGCATGCAATTGATTTTCATCCCTTTGCGGAGCAGTGCAGCCTTCTAGGTAACTTACATAAGCGTCTTCGTCTGCCACAATTAAAGTTCTTTCGAACTGCCCGGTACCGGATGCATTTATTCTGAAATATGTAGATAATTCCATAGGACAACGGGATCCTTTTGGTATATAACAAAAAGAGCCATCGCTGAAAACCGCAGAATTCAAAGCCGCATAATAGTTATCCGTCATTGGAACTACAGAACCCAGGTATTTTTTTATAAGTTCGGGATGCTCGTGTACCGCTTCGCTTAATGAACAAAAGATAATGCCCAATTCCCCCAGAGTTTCTTTAAATGTCGTTTTCACGGATACACTGTCAATTACAGCATCTACAGCAACGCCGGATAAGCGTTTTTGCTCTTCTAGTGATATGCCAAGTTTTTTGAAAGTTTCCAGCAATTCCGGATCAACTTCATCAAGACTTTGCAATTCTTTGTTCGGCTTTGGAGCCGAATAAAAAATAATATCCTGAAAATCTATTTTAGGGTATTTCACATTTGGCCACTTAGGCTCTTCAAGTGTCAGCCAATGTCGATAGGCTTTCAACCTCCACTCCAACAGCCATTCAGGCTCATTCTTCTTTGCAGAAATAAACCTGACAATATCCTCATTGAGCCCTTTTGGAGCAGAATCATTTTCAATTAAGGTCTCAAAACCGTATTTATAGTCGGAGGAAGTTAACTCTTCTAATATTTGATCATCCTTACCCATTTCAACCTTATTGTTATTTAGATTTATTATAAACAAGCGCAAAAGTACAACACAAATCGGAAAGATTTGTTTCGTTTTATGAATTAATTTACCGGGAATAAAAAAAATTTAAAATAAAATCTTAACCCATTTTGGAAAGATTAAAAGAGCGATTTTTATGTATTTTTCAGTCTTCCGGTAAATGTTTAAATATTATGACTTTATCCACAGCCGGTCAACTCACCAGCCATTAAACCAAATTTTGTATTTTATCTTCGAAAACACAAGACAAAGGAGGAGGTTGGTCTTTGTCCAAAAGTGGTAAGAGATAGTAAATCCCTGATCTGACCATGTTTATTAAGATTTCAGTCGCAATATAATTGCGACCGATCCCGTCGGCGATTTCACATTATACCATTTAAAAATTCATTGTATTCTACACTCTCTTCGAAAGCACTTTATCTTCATAATCAACCACTTCTGAAATATAATCCTCTGCCACAGGGACCTCATGCTCCAAACAGTAATAATCCCATACAGCCCCGAAAGGTTTTGCCCTAGCTTCTTCCAGCATAGCCAGTCGCTCAAACCATCGACCTTTTTCTTCAAATGATAATAGTTGAGAAGTCGGTTCCAGCAAAGCGTACAAAATGCTCTTCTGCGCTGACCGGGTTCCTGATACATAAGCTCCGATACGATTGATACTGGCATCGAAAAAATCCAAGCCAATATTCACTTTCCCAAAAGCATCCATCCGGTTCAGCTCCTGGGCGATCAACACAGTTTCATCATTCATCGTAATCACATGATCACTGTCCCAACGTACGCCTCTTGTTAAATGCAGTAACAATTCATCGACATACTGAAAAACAGAACTTAATTTGTCGCCCACTACCTCTGTTGGATGAAAATGTCCGGCATCGATGCAAAGTAAAATATCCCTGGTGATCGCATAACCCAAATAAAACTCATGTGACCCTACCACAAAAGATTCGCTGCCTATCCCAAAAAGCTTGCTTTCAACAGCGTCTTTCATTTCGGTTTTTGGATATTTTTTAGCTAAGGCTTCATCGAGCGATGCTTTTAATAATTCCCTGTAACCGTACCTGTCAATTGTTGTATCCTTCATGCCATCCGGTATCCAGGTATTGTGGATACATGGAGTTCCCTGCTCTGCCCCAAACCATGCGCTGATCTCCCGGCATCTTTTCACGTGCTCTATCCAGAACTTTCTGTCGCTTTCATTTTTGCTCGAAAGTGTAAATCCATCATTTGCCCTTGGATGGGAAAAAAGTGTAGAATTAAAATCCAATCCAATATTATGCTGTTTGCCCCAATCAGACCATCCTTTGAAATGGCTGATTTCTATCTCATCGCGATCTACTTTCTTGCCTTCAAACTCTCCGTAAATAGCATGCAGGTTTAAGCGGTGCTTACCAGGCACAAGGCTATATACCTTCTCCAGGTCTGTCCGCATCTCATGAATATTAGAAGCTTTTCCTGGGTAATTACCTGTAACAGCCAGACCCCCTCCCAAACTCCCGGAAGTGTCTTCAAAACCGGAAACATCATCGGTTTGCCAACAGTGAACTGACAAACTGATATTTTCGAATTTCTGTAATACGGCGTTTACATTTACTCCGATGGCTTCATATTGTTGTTTGGCGATTTCAAAGGCTTTAATTACCAATTCTTCCTTTTTCATTTTTTATCGATTTAATGTTGCTGATTTAATTTGCGATATATGTACCCCAACCAATTATAAATGTGGAGCCGATTAATATAATTATCCCTATTAATAGGTAAGTATAAATTTTAATGTTAGACCCTTTCCACTCTTTCAGTATCAATCCCCACATATTGCTGAAGGCTATGATAAATGCCATGTGAATGCTCCAGCTCGCAAAGGAGAAATTGTCTCCAAGCTGTCGTTCTCCCATACCATAAAAAAAGAATTGAAAGTACCAGGTGAATCCTCCGATCCAGGAATATATTAGGTTTTTCCCAAAAAATGATCCTTTGAAATTAGTATAGTCGCTTAAGGTCTTATTTTGGATTCCTAGATAAATGCACCAAAGGAAATTTGAAATAAAACCTCCGGCCATAATAAATATATAAACAGGATTGTTGCTGTAAATACCCGGAGTGCCAACTTCTACTGCGAGATCTCTTATGGGCTCTCCGGCACTAATGGCAAATGCCATACAAGAGCTCATGATCCCGGAAAATATAGCGATAAGAATCCCTTTTTTGAGTGCAAATTCCTTAATCGCCGCTTTCTTCTCTTCCTCGGTAAGATTCTTTTCTTTGAGTGTTCCCGCATATCCTACCACTGCGATTCCCGCCAGTGTAACGGAAACCCCAAACATGGTCAATAACCCGGAAGTTGTTCCAAATAATTGGGCTAATTCTCCATGATAAATAGGTGGGACCATGGTGCCGAAGGCCGTACAAAATCCCAGCGCAATAGACTGACCAAGGGAGATCCCAAGATACCGGAGACTCAAACCAAACATCAATCCGCCAATTCCCCACAGGGCTCCAAAGAAAAATGACCAAAAAGCGCTCGAAGCCGGCGCATTGATGACAATGTGCAACAATTGGCCGTCAGGCACTGTCATCCATGATAATAGCCACGGTGCAATGATCCAGGATGCAAACCCCTGAACCAGCCAATAGGTCTCCCACGCCCACTGTTTTACTTTTTTTATCGGTAAATAAAAGCTTGCCGCACAAAAACCTCCTACTGCATGGAGAAATATTCCCAATACCGTGTTCATATTTATTATTATATCTTCATCAAAAAATTTTCACAATTTAGATGAATTATGATATATTCCATCAATTAAATTCATTACTTTTTAATCATATAATGACACATAATTCTAAAATAAAAGTTGGCTTGTTCGGTATAGGTCTCGACACCTACTGGGATCAGTTCGATGGTCTTCTCAATAACCTGAGTTCCTATCAGAATCAAATTAAAGCAAAAATTGAAAGTTTTGGCGTTGAGGTAGTTGATGCCGGTATGGTTGATAATTATGAAAAATCCAGGATAGCTGCCGATTTGCTGAAAAAGCAAGATGTTGAAATCGTATTCCTGTATATTTCAACTTACGCTCTGTCCTCGACGGTATTACCTGTCGCCCAAAAAGTGCCCGCCCCTTTTGTGATTTTAAACCTGCAACCCGTTCCACAACTCGATTATACATCTTTTAATGAACTTGGCGACCGCGGAAAAATGACCGGCGTCTGGTTGGAGCACTGTCAGGCGTGCTCAGTCCCTGAAATAGCAGGTGTTTTTAACCGCTCAGATATCAATTATGATATTGTAACAGGATATTTGCAGGATGAGGAAGCATGGCGTGAAATTGAAAAGTGGGTTGAAGCAGCCCGGGTGGTCACAGCTATACACAATAACCGCATGGGAATTTTGGGTCATTACTATGGTGGAATGCTCGATGTCTATACTGACCTGTCTAAACAAAGCGCCACATTTGGCACTCATTTCGAGATGTTGGAAATGTGCGAACTTAAAAGACTCCGTGATGAGGCAACTGAAATCGAAATCAGCGATAAGATTGATGAATTCAATGCCTTTTTTGATGTCGTTTCTGAATGTGATAAGGATGAGATAAAAAGAGCCGCACAAACTTCTGTGGCTTTAGATAAACTGGAAGATCACCATAAACTAGGTGCGCTGGCGTATTATTACGAAGGTGAATCTGGAAACGAATACGAAAATATTGTGACATCTGTCATCGCTGGAAATACCCTGCTCACCGGTAAAAACATTCCTGTAGCAGGTGAGTGCGAAGTAAAAAATGCTCAAGCTATGAAGATCATGTCAGAATTTGGGGCAGGAGGTTCCTTTTCGGAGTTCTATTTGATGGATTTCAAAGATGAGGTAGTGATGCTTGGTCACGATGGGCCTGCTCATTTTGCCATTGCTGAGGGTAGGGTGAAATTAGTACCGCTCCCCATTTATCATGGTAAACCCGGAAAAGGGTTATCAATTCAGATGACTGTAAAACACGGGCCTGTCACCCTTTTGTCCGTTGTGGAAAGCAAAAATGATGTTTTTTTACTTGTTGCCGAGGGTGAATCAGTTCCTGGAGAAATCTTGCAAATAGGAAATACCAACAGCCGGTATCGTTTTTCTATTGGCGCCAAAACATTTATCGATACCTGGTCGAAGCAGGGACCCGCACATCATTGCGCAATTGGCGTAGGACATATTGCGGATAAAATTGACAAATTCGGTAAACTGCTAAATATTAGAGTGGTGAGAATTTGCTGATAATCGTTATTTTTTACAATCTCAAAAAAGTTATTGACAGATGATTTTTATGATTTTACAAGTAATTAACAAAAATCCAAATTGTGTTATTGATTAAAAAAATAGATTCTTACATTAGAATATAATTATAAAATCATGGAAAATATCGACAGACGTACATTTGTAAAGAAATCAACGGTGGCAACCGCAGGTGTGATGATGAGCACTCCTTTGATTCATAATTCTATGGCCAACAGCTCCGCCGGCGATACAGTAAATATAGCTGTAATCGGCATCAGAAGCCGGGGAAAGGATCATTACCGGGCTCTTGCAAAAGTCCCGAATGTCAATATTGTTGCAATATGCGATATTGACCAGCAGCTCCTTCCTGAAGCGGTATCCGAGATAGAAAAATTGACAGGTAGCAAACCGGCCACGGAAACTGAATACAGGAAAATTCTTGAAAATAAAGATATTGATGCGGTGTCCATTGCCACTCCAAATCACTGGCATGCGCTAATGGCTATATGGGCCTGTCAGGCAGGAAAAGATGTATATGTCGAAAAACCCGTATCTCATACTGTTGAAGAAGGCAGAAAAATTGTGGAAGCTGCCAGGAAATATAATCGCGTAGTTCAGACAGGAACTCAGTCGAGAAGTCAAACAGCCACCATTGATGCAATGGATTTCATGAATAAAGACGGACTCGGAAAGATATTTATGGCCAGAGGTCTTTGTCTCAAGCCCCGTGGGAGTATCGGTCATGTGAAAAATAGTAATATACCCGACGGTGTGAATTGGGATGCTTTTTTGGGACCTGCGCCGTACAGACCATTTAATGAAAATCGTTTTCACTATAAATGGCACTGGTTCTGGGATACCGGCAATGGAGATTTTGGAAACCAGGGAATTCACCAGGCAGATATTGCAAGGTGGGCAATGGGAAAACATACTCATCCTGTAAGAATCCAGGGAACCGGAAATTATTTCATCTGGGATTCCGACCAGGAGACCCCCAATATGCAGCAACTACAATTCGAATATGAAGATGGTTCGATCCTTCAATTTGAGGTACGGGGGTTAGGAACAAATACGGAAGCAGGAATCAGAGTCGGAAACCTGATCTTTGGATCAAAAGGCTGGATGAGTCTGGGTAACGAAGATGATGGTCTTAGCAAGGTGCATTATAGCGATATTAAAATCAAACCCGATGGATTTTCATCTTACAAAGAGGAAGATGGCCCGGAGTTTAATAATGATGACCCCGCTACCGCCAATTCGGTGGTCAACCATTTTACCAATTTTATTGATTGTGTCAGATCCAGAAAGTGGCAAAACCTAAACGCGGATATATTGGAAGGTCATTTGTCAACTTCGCTCTGTCACCTCGGGAATATTGCGAGCCGCTTGCAAAGAACACTTCATTTTAATCCAAATGCAGAGAGATTTGTGAATGACCCGGAGGCAGATACTTATCTGACTAAGATGTACAGAGCTCCATATTTGTTGCCGGATAAAGTATAGGTTGGGCCTGGGTTTAGCGACATTTTAAACGCCTTTTAGCCCTTGTTGGTGCCTGCCTCTAGGTTGGTTGTCACCAACAAGTACCTCAAACTCGATTCCATTACAATTACCGGATCTTTTTCATCGATTAACGGATCAATAAATGGGCGATATTTAATAACCAGATGACCCATGAATTATCTTCGAACAATTAATCATTTGCCACAATGGTGCATGGCACAGATATTCCGATGAGATTTTTCTATTTTTGCAAATTGAAAATAATGATTTTTGGTAATGTTTTGGAAAGAAATACTTTACAGGAAATTTAACTTTTTACTCGGTTTGCTCGGTGTGATTACCGCAGTCGTACTGTTGATCGTATTTTTTACCATGACCAAAGCTTCCCAGAATGAAACCCGCCGGCTGACAAGGGATATGGGTTTCAATCTGCGTATCGTCCCCAAAGAGACCGATATGAATACCTTTTGGATTTCCGGATATTCTGACCGGACAATGCCGGAAAGTTATGTGAGCCGCCTCGTCCAAGAGAAATCCATTTACTATGCCCACCTGACTGCCACCTTGCATAAAAAAATAATCTGGCAAGAAAAAGAGGTGATCCTGACAGGAATATCCCCTGACGAACTGGAGCCGAAAGGTTCCGTAAAAACAAAAATGATCTTTGCGATTGATCCTTCAAAAGTATTTGTCGGGTTTGAGCTGGCAAAATCCCTAAAACTGAAGAAGGGAGATCATATTGATGTGCTCGGTAATTCTTTCGAGGTAGAAAGAACACTGGCAGAATCAGGCAGCGATGACGATGTACGCATTTATTTTGACCTGAACCGCCTACAGAAGCTGGTGAAAATGGAAGGACGAATCAATGAGATTATGGCCTTAAATTGCATGTGCTCCACTGAGGGCGATGATCCGCTCGGGGCTTTGCGCGGCGAACTTGAGAAAACGCTACCGGAGGCAAAAGTAATTATGAATAGTACCATTGCCGTTTCCAGGGAGCGTCAGCGCAAAATGATGGATAGTTATTTTGAGTTGCTCCTTCCCATTGTTTTTATTATTTGCGCCCTGTGGATTGGTGGCATGGCGATGATCAATGTGCTGCAACGACGAAATGAAATCGGGCTGTTGCGGGCCATTGGTTTTGGGACATTAAAAATATCCATGCTGTTTTTTAAACGTGCAGTATTAGCCGGAATAATTGGAGCGCTTGTCGGCTTTGCTTTGGGCACATGGATTTCACTTGAATACGGCGCAGAGATATTTAAGGTGACGGCCAAATCCATAAAGCCAAATTACCAACTCCTCTGGTGGGCATTGTTGGCCGCCCCGTTTTTTGCAGCGATGTCCGCATTTATCCCAATCATGTACGCGGTAAGTCAACAACCGGCACAAATATTAAAAGAAGATTAATGGAGATGGTAGAAATTAAAGGGCTCGATAAGATATTTCGCTCAGGAGGCAAAGAAGTTACTGCGCTTAATAATATAGATTTAAAAATTCAGAAAGGTGATTTTGCGTTGATCAAAGGTCCCAGCGGATGTGGCAAATCTACCTTGCTCTTTGCAATGGGAGGACTTTTGACACCCTCTGCCGGAGCAGTACGCATTTCCGGCCAGGAGATATATTCACTTTCAGAAAAACAACGATTGAGTTTCAGATCACAAATAATTGTCTTTGTTTTCCAATCCTATTACTTCATTCCTTACTTATCGATTGCTGATAATATTTTACTGTTAAATAAGGTAGATGGTATCAATGTGAGTATGGATGCAATCAGAAAAATTGCGGAAAGGCTGAATATTCATCACCGCCTGGACCATAAGCCATCAGAGTTGTCAGTGGGCGAAAAGCAACGTGCCAGTTTGGCCCGGGCATTGGTGGTACAGCCTGAAATAATCCTGGCCGATGAACCAACCGGAAACCTTGACCCGGAAAATGCTGCTGAAGTAATTCGCTACCTTCACGAATTTCGAGCCCAGGGAGGAACGGTTGTCATGGTGACCCATGGCAGTGATGCAGATGCCTATGCCACGAGGCAAATTAAAATGAGCCAGGGAAAAATTATTGACGGAGGGTGAATTGGTGAAAGTCGGAAGTCACAAGACCGAAGTCGGAAGTCGGAAAAAAAGTGAATTTTATTCTATACTAATGAAAAATATAATTCAAGCTCTTTTTATAGTCCTCATTGTGGCAATCACCGCTTGCAATAGCAGAAGATCTACGCCCGGGGATTGGCCACAATTTAAAAATGACAATTATAGAAGTGGGGCTTCTGTCACTGACCTGGATCTTGAAAACCTTGATTTGGCCTGGACCTATATTGCTGCCCAGGAACCTGTGCCCGCCTGGTATGGCCCGGCAAAGGAAGATGCTTTTGCTAAAAGTGGCCCTTTGCCATCCATGCGCGATTATGACCTCTCCTACTATCCTGTAATTGTAGGCGAAAACTTATATTATTCCTCCAGCGCCGATGATGCAGTTCATTGCATCGATACAAAAAGCGGTGAAGAGCTTTGGAGGTACACTACTGATGGGCCAATACATGTTGCACCGGTTTACAACGAAGGAAAACTCTATTTCGGATCCGATGACGGTTTCGTGTATTGTATTGATGCGGAAGATGCGCAACTGGAATGGAAGTATTCCCCGGTACCCGAAAGGGATCGACTTGTGTTGAACAATGGCCGGCTGATTTCATTCTGGCCTATTCGAACAGGTGTTTTAGTTGAAAATGATATCGTATATTTTGGTGCTTCTTTATTGCCATGGAAAAAGAGCTATTTCTGCGCCATCAAATCAGGAAGTGGCCTACCGGAAGGGAAAGGATGTTATGTGAAAGAAATTGATGATATGACCTTTGAGGGCGCTATGGCTTCGACCGGGAAATTGTTGATACAGCCACAGGGACGTATCGCACCTGCTTTCTTCAATAAAACTACCGGGGAACATAAAGGCAGCCTGCCGGGAACAGGAGGTTGTTTTGTGTTGGTCACCGGTGAAAACCATATTGTTCACCCCCAGGATTCGCGAAACGGAAGTATTCGTGAATTTGTAGATGACGCCGAACCGGAATATATGTCGTTTAAAGGTGGGAAAGAGATGGTCATCAAAGGAGACACCAGCTTTATCCTGACCGACAATTCATTGTCGGCCTATCATCGCAAAAGTAAGAAATTACTGTGGCTCAGAAATAATTATCACGCACATCGCTTGATCTTGAGCGGCAACGCACTCTATGTGGGAGCGACAGATACAGTTTATGCAGTAAGCCCGAAAAATGGGCTCCCAATCTGGAAAGGAAATGTTGAAGGAACAGTATATGCACTGGCCGCAGCAAACGATGCACTCTTTGTCTCTACCAATGAAGGCAAGATCACTTGTTTCAGGCCGGGAGGGAAAGCTAATCCATTGCTTGAGCAAAACTTAAATAAACCCTCCGGTATTGATGAATCTCCAGAAAAGGCAACAACGTCCGAACCCCAAAATACACTGAAATTAAAATCAGGTCCTTTTGTGGAGGCATTATCTAAAGATTCGGTACGCATATCATTCACGACAACAGCGCCAAGCAAAGTTGAAATATTATGGACAGCCTCAGGCGGAAAAACGCAACCCTTTTCTTTTCCTGAAGGTCAGGACTATATGATTAATTTACCAATTCGAAAAGATTTTATTTACACCTATGAGATTGTCACGGATGATGGCCTGCGAGGGATTTATGAATATGATAATTTCTTTAATTATAAACGAAAGACGATCATTGTCCGGGATGGTCATAATAATGATAATGTTATCAGAAATAAATTATCTGCCTTAGCGGAAGAACTCGAAACCCCGATAGGATTGTGTCTCGTAATCGGGCTTGAGGATCAATCTCTTCCGGGTGAACTTGCTGAAGATCCTGAATTGGATGTGATCGCAGTGGATGATTCGGAAATCCGGATAAATGATCTGCGGATTAAATTGCAAAAGGAAGAAATCTATGGCCGGAAAATTAGTGCGCTCCAGGTCGATGACCTGAACAATGTCCCAGTGGCTTCTGAATTGGCAAACCTCGTTTGGGTAAATACAAGTGCAGGTTTAAACGCAGATGAAATCATTCGCCTTATTGCTCCACGGGGAATTGCGATTATTGAGGGTGTGCCTGAAAACTGGCTTGACGATTCAAATCTTTCCTGGCAGGTTGAAACGCTTAAATCTAATGACAAGGGACTGGTATTAAAAAAGCTTCCCTTCGAAAATACAGGAGACTGGACGCATCAATACGCAAACCCTGACAATAGCGCGTATGGAGGAGAAAGTTTATGGGGATCCTCCAGGTCCGAAGACTTTGAAGTTCAATGGATGGGCCGCCCGGGGCCGCGTTTTCAAACCGATAGAAGCGGACGTAAGCCTTCTCCACTTGCCGTAGATGGACGGATGTTCGTACAGGGCAATGAGCGGATTGTGGCTGTTGATGTGTATAATGGCAACATTCTCTGGTCGAAAGATTTTCATGGATTGAAACGTATGAACATTCACCGCGATTGCTCCAACTGGGCCGCTGATCATGAATCCATCTTTCTCGCCATAGGCCCTGACCTGGTCAAGGTCAATCAGAAAACCGGGGAGATAACGGGGATTATTTCGAATGATAATAACAATAGTGATTGGGGATTCATTTCTGTAGATAAAGATAAGATTATTGGGAGCTCCATTCCGGAAGGTTCCAATTATACCGATTATCACGGGGGAACCGGATGGTACGATGCCAAAGGCGGACCGCTGGCATATAAAGTTGTCAGCAATTTACTCTTTGCCAAAGACAAAAACGGAGATAACAATTTATGGAAGTATAAACCAAAAGGAGTTATAATTAATCCGACCATCACGGTCTATAACGATCACATTAGTTTTGTAGAATCCAGGGGTGTTAATCTTTCAAATGACGGTCGTGGCGGTGATGACCTTTTTGAGAATACCTGGCTCATTACCCTGGACTTGAATTCCGGAAAGCGATTATGGAAAAAAAGAATTAAGACCATACCCGGAAAAACGATGTATTCCATGGCTGCGGGAAATGGTAAGTTTGTCATCGTATCTTCAAACAATTGGAAGTATGAGATTTATGCCTTTGATGCCGGTGATGGAAAACTTAGCTGGCAAAAAGAGCAACGGTGGTTCCATGGGGATCATGGTGGTCATCTGTCACGGCCGGCAATTGCCAATAACCGCCTTGTGGTTAAGCCGGCAATATATAATTTAGGAACAGGAGAAATGCAGACCTATAATGTTCCGAAATCAGGACATGGGTGTGCAAGTTATGTACTCACTGAACAGGCGATTTTTTACCGGGGAGGCAGTGTCACTCAGTTTAACTTTGATACCCGCGAGTTCTCCAGATGGGAACGCTTGCGACCCGATTGCTGGATCAGCACGATTCCCGCACAGGGAATGATTCTTTCGCCTGAAGCCGGTGGTGGGTGCAGTTGCGGAAATTGGCTGGAAACATCCATGGTTATGGCCCCCCTTTCGCGAGCGCCGATTACGATAAAAACTGTTGGCGACACCAAACCAGATTTCAGGAAAGAGAGTTGGGGTGACTATACAAACCGGTACCTGCCCAATGAGTTTATTGATAAGTTAAGCGTTGAGATCGATGTGAAATCCGGGGTGAAAGGAACGGTTCGATATACACTCGATGGAGCTGAACCGACAGAAAGTTCCGAGTTATATTCAGCGCCATTTGAAATAGAAAACAGCGTTGAGTTGAAGGCAGCAATTTTCGTCGATAATACTGGAAAAACCAGAAAGTATGTCCGTAGCAAATCATTCGTGAGACTTCGCCCGGCGCCATCAATTATTAGTCTCCGGGAAATATCAAATGGCAAACTTCAGATTTCATTCCCAAAAACAGGGACCACCGGAACGGTTTATTATACGACTGATGGCACAATCCCTGACAAGAAATCGAGTTCAGGAAATAGTGCATTGACAATTAGCGAAAAGACGTTGATCAAGACGCGGACGATATGGATTGAGGATGGAGTTGAATATCAAAGTGAAGTTGTAACCCAGGAAATTGATGTTCCTGAACTAAAGGAAAATATGAGCGCTGAGGTGAACCCTGGAATTCGTTTTGAATACTACGAAGGAACATGGAAGAAACTACCCGATTTTGATGCGTTGACGACAATAAAAGAAGGGATAAATCCAGCTTTTGATGTGTCACAACGAAAAAGCGATTACGGGTATGGATTCCGGTTTACAGGTTATGTAAAGATTCTCGTCGATGGTGTTTATACATTTTCTACCACCAGTGACGATGGAAGTGTAATTTGGCTTAACAATGAAAAATTGGTCGATAATGATGGCAGTCACGGTGCAAGGGAAATGAAAAAGAACATCGCCCTGAAAGCCGGTTTTCATTCCATTTCTGTATTATACTATCAAAATGAAAGGGGCCAGGCTTTCTCCGTTGAAATTGAAGGGCCGGGAATTGAAAAGCAAGCTGTGCCTGCTGAATTATTATTTCATGACAAGGATATTATCTAATGCGAAAAGGACTAATCGCAATTTTATTCATTACAGGCTTTTATATAAATGCCAATGCCTGTCGCTTCACTGTGAGGGAAATCGGCTTTTCTACATTAGCACATGACATTTATACCCTGGTTGTCATTGATCAGCATGCGAATGCGTTAGATCCGAAATGGCAAAATATCAGAAGTAAGCTGGATGATTCCAACATTAAACTAACCGTTTTGCATCCGGTAAAAGATCGTGAACATCCGCTTGTCAAACAGCTTATAAATCGGAAACTCAGTTTACCAGAGCTTGTCTTATTTGCACCTGATGGCAGGATGCTGAAGCTAAAAGTAAATGATTTGTCAAATGAGGTTGATCGTGTGCTCAACTCTCCTATCCGAAGTAGCTTAGGTAAAGATTTTACAGAGGTATTTTCAGTTATCCTAATGGTTGACGGAAAGGATGAAACTAAGAATGAGGCAGTGGCACGTAAAATAGAAAGTGACTTTGAGCGGATTGAAAATATCCTGCCCTATATGCCCAAACAAGTCAGGAATGGCCCTGTGTCCGTTCGTATTTCTGCCAATGATTTTCAATCAGAAAAAGTATTATTATGGTCGCTTGGTATTGATGAACTCCCGGATGAGCCTGTGGCATTCGTATTGTACGGCCGTGGCCGAATCATGGGTGGCGCCGTAAACGCAACTGAGATTTCAGAAGGCAGGATATATTCGTACATGTCAATGATCGGCGCCGATTGTGAATGTGGCCTTGATCGTAAATGGATGTTGGGAAATCAAATTCCACTATTATGGCCGTCAGAAAGTCGACAGCAATTAGCCGATGAGGTTGGATTTGATGTGGACAATCCGATGATATTAGCAGAAATGAGTCGTATTTTGGCGAAAGAAACAAACCCTGATATCGCAGGGGACGTTGGTTATGGCATTGAGGTTATCGACCTAAATTCAGCCTTTGACGAGGCACCGGAAATTGAATATGCGGAGACCGAAACAAAAACGATATTTAATCCGGGCTTGATCATGATGCTCATTTTTACTTTGTTGGTATTGGCAACCGGACTTTTCTTTTTTTACAGAAATAAATACAATTAATAACAATCTCCCTGTCGCAGGTTTCCCAAACCCGTGACGACTATAAACATCAGGACGCTGACGTGCTGCGCAGGCCTCCCCTTCATCCGTCATTGCGAGGCACGAAGCAATCTCCTTGCTATTTGAAATGATCTCTTCTCTGTAAAAGCATGAAAATCCATGGCTGAGATTATTGCAAACGGCAGACAGATGGCCTGTCGCACAATGACGCTGAATTATAAATTAATCTCTGCTTAATAAAATTACATTTATCATATCTTTGTACAACTTTCTGATATGGCTGTTACACAAAGAACCACTACCTGTATCGCAAAGTGGAAGAGGATACTCAAAGTAGCACGGAGAAGAAAAAGAGATAATTATAAATTTCAATTTATACAGAGACTTTTATTCTGTGCGTAGTTTCATTTAAATAACACAATGATTACCATTAAAAAAATAAAACCAATTCTAATAGTATTGTTTTTCTCCATAAGTGGGATGATCTCCTGTAACCAACCCTCGGAAAATAAATCCTTGGTGCTGTACTGCGCTGCAGGGATAAAGCCCCCGGTTGAAAAGCTGGCCCGGGAGTACGAAAAAATATCCGGAGTACAGGTCGAAATTCAATATGGTGGATCAGGGACTCTTTTGTCAGGGTTGAGGATCGCACAATCAGGAGATCTTTACCTCGCGGCTGATGAAAGCTATTTGAAGGAAGCATCAAAATTGGGATTGATTGCTGAGACCCAACCATTGGCATACCTGTCGCCTGTGATTGCGGTAAAAAAGGGAAATCCAAAAAATATCGCGGCTATAGAAGATTTACTGAAGGAAGACATCTCTTTCTCTCTCGGCAATCCTGATGCAGCTTCCATTGGAAAATACACAAAAAAAATCCTTGAAAGTCATGATCTCTGGGAAGCAGTTAAAGAAGCAGCGACCGTATTCAAGCCAACTGTAAACGAAGTGGCCAATGATATCCGGATTGGCGCTGTTGACGCAGGGATTATCTGGGATGCAACGGTAAACCAATATGAGGAATTAGATTTCGTACATACACAATTATTTGATGGATTTACCAAACAGGTGACCGTAGGTGTGCTATCCTTTTCGGAACAACCTACTGCAGCCCTTGGATTTTTAAGATATTTAAGTTCACGGGAATTTGGAAATCTGGCCTTTGAGACCTTGGGATACAAACCTGTGGAGGGAGATATTTGGGAAGAAAAACCAAGCATCCTGTTTTTTAGCGGAGGCGTAAATCGCATTGCAATTGAAAGTACGATTCAGGAATTTGAGTCACGGGAAGGAGTTACTGTTGAGCGC
Organism: Bacteroidota bacterium; assembly: GCA_024280115.1. Classification (GTDB taxonomy): domain Bacteria; phylum Bacteroidota; class Bacteroidia; order Cytophagales; family Cyclobacteriaceae; genus JAAUQL01. Next base: position 25,574 of record JAJRQT010000220.1, read on the forward strand.
GTGTATAATGGTTGCGGGATTTTAGTGGCACAGATTAAGGCCGGCCAGCGGCCCGATGCCTACTTTACTTGCGATATTTCATTTATGGACATGGTGCATGATAAGTTTAAGGATATTACTGACGTCTCAAATACCAAAATTTTAATGGCAGTTAAACAGGGGAATCCAAAAAATGTGGCTGGGTTAAATGACCTTTTGAAGGAAGATATGAGAATTGGGGTTTGCAATCCACAGCAAAGTGCTTTGGGAGAATTGACCAAAAGGCTGCTCGAACAAAAAGGCATTTGGGAGCAGATGTTGCCGAATGTCTATTCGCAAACGCCCACCGCAGATTTGCTGGTTAATCAGTTGCGCACCGGTTCCCTCGATGCCGTGATTGTGTATGAAGCTAACATTAGCAAAGTGAGAGACAAAGTAACAGTGATCCCCATTGATGATTCAAAGGCGATTGCTTTTCAAAATTATGGCATTGGGCAAAATACTACCCATTATTGGTTGCTGACACGATTGCTAAAATCGATTACGTCAAATGCGTCAAGGGAGGTCTTTTTAGACAATGGATTTGGCTGGGAGTATGTCAATGATAGCCTGATAAATGAATAAGGCCGCTGCTAACTATGAATAAAGGAGATTTACCGGAAAGAGAAAAAGGGAAGTTCAGGCCTAAGCGTAACTGGCCTTTTTTACTGGTTATGGGCATTATATCTTCGACCTACATTTTGCTCATTGTAGGAATGATGTATGCCGATCTTACCTTCACTACTCCTGGGCATATCCTGGAAGCATTAAAAAGTGAAGAGATCCAATATGCGACCAAATTGAGTTTGATTACGTGTACGGTCACTATGTTGCTGAGCCTTGTCGTTGCTATTCCTACCGGTTATATCATGACGCGGTACGATTTCCCCGGAAAGCGATTATTAGATGCCATCCTTGATATTCCCATCATACTTCCTCCCCTGGTGATTGGCCTAAGCTTGTTAATTCTTTTTCAAACTGCCCCTGGAAAATTTATCGAGAGTCATGTGCGCATTACCTACACCGTGTATAGCGTCGTTATTGCCCAATTTATGGTGGCCTGTGCTTTTGCAGTCAGAACTATGAATGTGACGTTTTCGCAAATCAACTCCCGCCAGGAAGAAGTAGCCCTTACGCTGGGGTGCAGCAAGGGGCAGGCATTTTGGATGATCCTGTTGCCTCAGACCAAAAATGGTATTCTTACCGCCGGTTCGCTGGCGTGGGCAAGGGCACTTGGAGAATTTGGCCCGATCCTTGTTTTTTCTGGCGCCACAAGAATGCGTACCGAAGTACTGCCCACGACGGTTTTTCTTGAAATGTCGGTAGGAAATATCGAAGCTGCAGTTGCCGTTTCGCTTATTATGATATTCGCCGGATTTGGCGTACTGATGGTGGTTCGCTACTTTGGTAATATTGGATTTTTTAAAACAATAGACTAATGCTGGCAGTTAAGAATTTATCGATCAGGCAGGGAGATTTTAATCTGCACGACATCAATTTCCAAATCGAAAAAGGCAAGTACGTCGTGCTGATGGGAAAAACTGGTTGCGGGAAAACCACGATTATGGAAGCGATATTGGGCCTGAGAAAAATCCATTCGGGAGAACTATTACTAAATGGGTTAGATATCAGCAGATTGAAACCATCGGAAAGAATGATTGGGTATGTACCACAAGATGGCGCACTTTTTTCTTCCATGGACGTGCAGTCTAATCTTGGTTTTGCCCTCCGCATCCGCAAATGGAAAAAAGATCAAATTGCTGCCCGGGTTTCTGAACTGGCAGATTTGCTTGGAGTTGATTATTTGCTCAGCAGGAAGATTTCCGGGTTGAGTGGCGGAGAGCGACAACGAATTGCCCTTGGGAGGGGACTTGCATTTTATCCGGAATTTTTATGCCTCGATGAACCTTTGAGCGCATTGGATGAACCTACCCGGGACGAGATGTATGAATTACTTCTAAAATTAAAAAAGGAGCTGAATATTACCGCGTTACACGTCACCCATTCTAAAAAAGACGCAAAAATTTTGGCTGATCAAATAATTAAAATTGAAGACGGTAAGATAGTTTAAAATATGTAAATACATGTTAAATATTTCGCTCAGATAAAGAGCAAAGCCGGTAAATCATCGGAAGCGCTGGAGCTGGAAAATGGAGCGACCTTGCAGGATTGTATCGAAAAATTAAGCGCGGAAAGTGATCGTGGAATCAAGGATATGCTTTTTGATGAATCCGGGGTTTACCAGGATACGGTCATGTTGGTTGTCAATAGCCAAATGACAAGGTACGCCGACAACCCAAAGATGAACGATGGAGATGAATTAATGATGATGTCACCAATTGCAGGAGGTTAGCCATGAGAAAACTTACAGATGAGGAACGTGCAATATACGAATGGCAATTGGATGTCACGGGATTTGGAGAAATCGGTCAGGAGAAGTTGAAGAATGCCTCAGTTTTGGTTTCCCGCTGTGGCGGATTGGGAGGTGTCGTTGCTTATGAACTCGCTGCCGCCGGCATTGGAAAATTGATCATCGCCCACGGTGGAAATGTGAAAGAAAGTGATTTGAACCGCCAATTGCTCATGACCTATGATTGGCTTGGAAAGCCAAGAGTAGAATCTGCAGAACGACGGTTGAAAGAACTAAACCCAAGTCTCGAGGTCGTTACAATAAATGAAAATATCAATGACCACAACGTTGCCCGATTGGTCGCCGAAGCAGATGTAATCGTAGATGCAGCACCACTTTTTGAGGAGAGGTTTCTTTTGAACCGGGAGGCCGTTTCCCAACAAAAACCGATGGTGGATTGTGCCATGTACGAGTTGGAGGCTCAGATAACTACCATCATTCCAGGGCAGACCCCTTGCCTGGCATGTTTATATCCGGGAAAACCCTCAGCCTGGAAACGACGCTTTCCCGTCTTTGGCGCAGTGAGCGGTACCGTTGGCTGCATGGGGGCCATGGAAGCGATTAAATTAATTTCGGGATTGGGCAAGACACTGGCAGGTAAATTATGGACGATAGATTTTCATGATATGTCAACCCACATGATTGATATAAGTAAAACCCCCAATTGCAGGATTTGTGGGTGAAAGTTGATTTCTGCGTCGGATCTCGGTGTCTATGAATGAGAAACCGGGGAGTGGAAAGTTCTAGACATTCTATTTCTGTAATTTTGGAGAGTCGTTTTAATATTGTATTACTGTTATAGCTGGATAGATTATATTTACTTTAACCTTTACTAATATATTACATTTAATAATTATCGGATAGCTTCTATGGAATACATTTATGGTATTGTTAATTTTCCCATACCACTTTATTGTCACAAAGAAGTATTGGGAAATAGTTTTAATATCTCCCTTGGAAAACATAATGGTTTTCTTGAAATCCCCGGTTTACCTGAATGGATGGATAATGAAAAAGATCCCTTAAATAAACCATTGTTAGCACCAAAGGCGGCTAAAACTTGGAAAAATGATGACAAACTGATTTTTTGGGGAAGACCTCAATCGTATCCTAATGGTTATTCATTAGTTGAAAAAGCTCTTATGTCATTTGAAACTGACGGATCATTACCTAATCATAAAGTGGGTAATGAAATTTCAGAGAAATTTCCTGGTTGGTTAGAACTTTTTAATACATATACAGAACTTATTGCTAGACAAAATCTCACTATTGATACAACAGTTAAAAATGCATTGGATCAGCTTGATTTATTTTCGTTTAACGAAACAGGTATAGGGAATCATCATTACAGATATAACTATGGAGCTACAATATTTCTATCTAGTGTCTCTTTTAAATCATGTAACTAAAAGATTATCAATAAATTAAGGTCAATTTTTTATGTGAATCTTTTCGCTATTTATTAGGTTTTTTCAGTTAAAATGCAGATATTCAGGCTATTAACGGTCAGAGATTCGC